>NZ_POUC01000259.1 GCF_002891435.1 Streptomyces cahuitamycinicus | reverse complement strand
CCCGCACGGCACGCGCTGCCTCCGCCAGGGAGGCCCCGGTGGTCATCACGTCGTCGACGAGGACGACCGGCCCGTGGGAGAGCAGCCCCGCGCCGCCGGGAGCCACCGCCAGCGCGCCCGCGAGATTGTCCAGCCGCTGCCGGGAGTCGAGCCCCGACTGGTCGGCCACGGCCCGGCGCTGCCGCAGCACGCCGGCCACCCGGGCCGGAAGCCCGCTGCGCCGCAACTCGCCCGCTGCCGCGAGGGCGATCCGCCGCGCCGGATCATGCCCCCGGGCCCGCACGGCCCGCCGCCCGGACGGCACCGGCACCAGCAGCACGGGAGCCCTGCCGCCCCGGGGCCGGGCCACTCCGGTCCGCACCGGAGCCCGGGTGTCCCGAAGCCCCGCCCGTACGGCTTCCGCCAGCGCCGCTCCGAGCGGTCCGGCGAGCGCCAGGGCGCCCCGTTCCTTGTGGGCCAGCAGCGTCGCCCGGACCTCGTCCGCGTACCGGGCCGCCGCGTGCACCACGGGCAGCCCGGGCGGCTCCGGCACCGGCCGCACCCGCCGCACCGCACCTCCGCTCAGCACCGCACGGCACCGCGCGCACAGCACCGTACGAGGCACCCCGCAGCCGCCGCACTCGCCCGGCAGCACCAGGTCGGTAAAGTCCTGCCACCACCCCCGCATGGCCACCACTGTGGCCCCTGCGGGCCCGGTCCGACCACCCCTGTGGACAACCGGCCTGTGGACAACCGATGGCCCCGCCACCTGCTCGTCCCCCACACGAGCGACGCCCATCGAATCCACGAGCAAAGGGCGACGAGCAGAGCCCCACCCACCCTGGACACCGGCGGCCGCTCCTGCCGAGTCCGGCCTCGGCAGGAGCGGCCGCCCTCACCCAGCGCACCCCGGTCGCACTGCGCCGGGGCGCTCACGGCTCACCCCGGATAGACCGGCGCCGTCCCCTCCGTCACCTTCTGCCACTGCTCGCCCGACGGCAGGCGGACGATGCCGTCCACCGAGTACGCCACCAGCGGCAGCCGGTCGTCCTCGGCGGCGGTGACCTCCTTGACGCCGGTCAGGGCCGCGGGCGCCGGCACGTCCGGCGTGGAGCCGTCGACCTGGACGTACCGCATCTGCTCGACGCCCCCGTGCTCGCGCCCGACCACCACGAGCCGGCTGTCCCCGGCCCACGACATGGTGGTGACCTCCTCCAACTCCGGCGTCGCGGAGCGCAGTTCCACCACCCTGACGGCCGGCTTCTCACCCGGCTTCTCGTCCCGCTCGATCAACCCGATGAGCAGGGTCTTCTTGCCGCCCTTCTCCACGACGAGCGCGATCCGCACCCCGTCGGCGGCGACCCGTACGGACTGGATCCGCCCGTCCAGGCGAGGCATGCGCACCTCCACCGGGTCGCCCTTGCCCTCCTCGAAGAGGAGCAGCCGGGGACGGTCGGGGTCGCGGTCGGCCACCCACAGGCCGTCGTCCGCGTCCCAGCTGGGGGTCGTCAGCCGGTCCTTCTCGGACCCGCCCCGGCTGCGCAGCACCGGCTCGCCCAGCGAACCGCCCGACACCAGCGATCCCACGTACAGCGACCGGCCGTCGAGGCCGACGCCGGCGGCGGTGTGCTCGTCACGCGACACCGCCACCGACCGCAGCGCCGTGTCACCCTCGCCGAGCGCCCCCGGCGCCGGGTCCGGCTCGGTGCCGCTGTCGCCCGCGGGGATCCGCACGAGCCGATGCTTGCCGTCGACGAAGTACAGGTAGTCGGGATGCCGCGCCCCGCTCCGGGAGGCCGCCGCGTCGGCCGCCCCCTGGGTGAGCGAACACAGCTCCGCGCCACCGGCCCGCAGCTCGACCTCGTCAACGGCGGGGCTGAGGTTGCGCAGCGTGAACAGTATCTGGGCGGCCATCTCCTCGCACCGGTTGGTGCCGATGCCCGCGGCCTTGTCGTTGAGCGGGACCGTCAGCCTGTTGCGGTCGTCGGGTGTCAGCACGCCGGAACCCTTCGCCAGCGCCGTGCCGGTGGGGAAGCTCGACCTGACCACGGGTCCGAGCCACCGCGTGGGTCCGTGGAGCAGGGAGCTGACCATCTGCGTCATGGGCTCCACGCGGCGGCGCACGTAGACGGGGTCTGCGACCGCCGTGGGCTGTGCTCCCGACCCGGCCGCCTCGGTGTTCGAGGCGAAGTAGTACTTGCTGACGGACATGTAGTTGCGCTGGAAGTCCGACTCGCCCATGACGACGCCCTGCGGCAGCGCGTCGATCCGCCACTGCCGCTTGTCGTCCTGCGTCAGGTGCACGCTCCTGCCGTACGCCCCGGTAGCGGGCGCGTACGCCTGCTGGGCGTCGACCGTGGCGACCTTGGTGCCGGTCAGCATGTAAGAGATCTCGCCGGTGTCCTCCCCGCCGACGCGCGGCTCGGGCTTGGCGCCCGGCCCGTCCGTCAGGACCGTGGCGGACGCCTCGGGCCGCCACGTCTTGGCGGCATCGCCGGTCAGGTACTGACGTGCGGTCTTGTAGTGCGGATCGTCGCTGGTGAGCGCCTCCAGGAAGCCCTGCACGATCTCCGAGGGCGGCGCGTCCTCCCCCGGCGGCACGGCGAACACCCGCACCTGGGTCTCCTGGCGGGGCGTGGACTCCACCCCCTGCAGATCCCCGCTGTCCGGCATCGAGGCGCACCCCGCCAGCACCAGGACACCGCAGGCGGCGTACGCCGTCACGCGCGCGGTCCTGAGCCGGCCGCGCCCCTCGCGATCAGCGCCCACGAGATGCCTCCCCTTGCCTGTCCACGTCCCCGGGCTCGGCCTCCCGGCCGCCCGGGCCCACGGAACCGTCGTCCTCGTCCCGCGGCCCGTTCTCAACCGGATCCCGTCCGGCCCGGCCGCCGGCCTCCTCGTCGCGTCCTGTCCCCTCCGGGCCGCTGACGCCCCCGGGAGCCGGCTGCTCCGCCCCCGCCGCTTCGTTCCGGCGCCGCATGCCCGAAGCAGGCCTGGGCACCACGCGCGAACCATTGCCGGGCAGCGCCGTCGGATCCGCCGTGGGGGCGACACGCGGCGGTATCGGGTCCCGCTTCGTCCCCTGCGGCACCGGCCCGCTCACCGGCTGCGCCGGCACGGTCGCCCGCTTCTCGCCGTCCCCGCCGCCGCTCGGCAGACCGGCGTCGTCGAGCCCCCGGTTCCGCCGGGAGTCCTTGGGCTCCAGCGGTATCGGAGAGCCCCGCAGCGGCTCGTCGGCGGTCCTGGGAAGCGTCAGCCGGAACTGCGAACCGCCACCGGGCTCGCCCCAGGCCTGCAGCCAGCCGCCGTGCAGCCGCGCGTCCTCCAGGGCGATGGACAGCCCCAGGCCCGTACCACCCGTGGTACGCGCGCGTGCCGGGTCGGCCCGCCAGAAGCGGCTGAACACGCGGGTCGCCTCGCCCGGCTTGAGCCCGACGCCGTAGTCCCGCACCGCCACGGCGACCGCGCCGCCCGCCGCGGCGAGCTTGACGACGACGTCCTTGCCCTCGCCGTGCTCGACGGCGTTGACCACGAGGTTGCGCAGCACCCGCTCCACGCGCCGGGCGTCGGCCTCGGCCACGACGGGCTGCTGGTCGCCGAGCATCCGGATCCGCGTACCCTTGCGCTCCGCGAGCGGCTCAGCCCCGCTGACCACCCGCCGTACGACGTCCCTGAGGTCTATCGGCTCCGCCTCCAGGGCCGCGGCGCCCGCGTCGAACCGGCTGATCTCCAGCAGGTCCGCGAGCAGCGACTCGAACCGGTCCAGCTGGTCGGCGAGCAGCTCCGCCGACCGCGCCGTGATCGGGTCGAAGTCCACACGCGCCTCGTGGATGACGTCCGCGGCCATCCGTACGGTCGTCAGCGGCGTCCGCAGCTCGTGCGACACGTCCGACACGAACCGGCGCTGCATCCGCGACAGGTCCTCCAGCTGGCTGATCTTCAGCTGAAGGTTCTGGGCCATCTTGTTGAAGGCCTCGCCGAGCCGCGCGATGTCGTCCTCGCCGGTGACCTTCATACGCTCCTGAAGCCGCCCGGCCGACAGCCGCTCGGCGATCCCCGCCGCCATCCGCACCGGCGTGACGACCTGCCGCACGACGAGCCAGGCGATGGCCCCGAGCAGCACGACGACGAACAGACCCGCCGTCGCCAGGGTGCCCTTGACCAGGCTCAGCGACTTCTCCTCCTGGGTGAGCGGGAAGAGGTAGTAGAGCTGGTACGGATCCCCGTTGGGGTCGTTGACCTGCTTGCCGACGACCAGGCCCGGCTGGGGTTCCTTGGTCGCGTTGTTGTAGGTGATGCGGGTGTAGCTCTGCGCGGCCGTCGTGCTGCTGCCGATCCGCTCGCGCAGGTCGGCGGGCACGCTCCTGTTCCAGTCCACCTCGCCGGAGGCACGCTGCCCACGGCCGCCCGCGCCGTCCTCGTCGGAGGCGGGGAGCGTCACCACGTCGAAGGCGCCCTGGCCGCCGCTGGACAGCGAGGAGACGAGGTCGCTCATCCACTCGGACACGTTCTGCGCGGTTCGCCCGTCCGCCGTGGCGACATCGTCGCCGGTGCCGCTGGCCGCCTCGTCGGCCCGCTGCTTGGCCACCGCGAACCCGCCCGTGGCCTGGCTCTGGGACGCCTTCACCTTGGCGTCCAGCAGGCCGTTGCGCACCTGCCCGATGACGACGAAGCCCAGCAACAGCACCACGCCCAGCGACATCAGCAGCGTCGTGACGACGACCTTGAGCTGGATGTTGCGCCGCCACAGCCGCATGACGGGCAGCAACGGCCGGCGCACCCACCGCATGAACAGGCGGATGACCGGGCTGCCCTTGACTCCGCCCTGGAGTAGCAGCCCGCTCTCCAGGAACCGTCCCCAGCGGGAGCCGGGCCTCTTCCGCCCGACAGGCCGCTCCGGGCGGGCCCCGGACCGGCCGGGCGCCGAAGCGGCACTGTCGCCGGACATGTCAGCTCGGCCCTGCCTTGTACCCGACACCACGGACGGTCACCACGATCTCCGGCTTCTCCGGGTCCTTCTCGACCTTCGAGCGCAGCCGCTGCACATGGACGTTGACCAGCCGCGTGTCCGCCGCGTGCCGGTAGCCCCAGACCTGCTCCAGCAGCACCTCGCGCGTGAACACCTGCCACGGCTTGCGCGCGAGCGCGACCAGCAGGTCGAACTCAAGCGGCGTCAGCGCGATCGACTGCCCGTCCCGCTTCACGGAGTGCCCCGCCACATCGATGACCAGGTCACCGATGGCGAGCTGCTCCGGAGCGGGCTCCTCCGACCTCCTGAGCCGCGCCCGGATCCGGGCCACCAGCTCCTTCGGCTTGAACGGCTTCACGATGTAGTCGTCGGCACCCGACTCCAGGCCCACGACGACGTCGACCGTGTCGCTCTTCGCCGTCAGCATCACGATCGGCACACCCGACTCCGCCCTGATCAGGCGGCACACCTCGATGCCGTCCCGGCCGGGCAGCATCAGGTCGAGCAGCACCAGATCGGGCTTGGCCTCACGGAACGCGGCCAGAGCCTTGTCACCGTCGGCCACGAACGACGGCTCGAAACCCTCACCACGCAGCACGATGCCGAGCATCTCGGCAAGTGCGGTGTCGTCGTCGACGACAAGGACTCGTCCCTTCATAAACGACATCATCCCATTCTCATAGAGGTGGCGAAGGTGGTGGTGAGGCAGGTCACTGACCAGTGACGATAGTCGTACTGAGTCGTAACTGTCTGCCCCTGTCCGTCGCTGTTGATGTCAGCAGCGGATGTCAGGCAAGTCGATGGTTGCTGGGCAACAGAACGGCCCGGCGTCCATACACCGGGCCTGGCATCGCTGCTCAACAGTGATCAGCAAGCCACCAACGGGACATCTTGGGAGATCTTCCCCGAGTCTCATGCTGAGCATGTCGGCCAAGGTCGAGTCCTCCGTCAGTCCAGCATCGCTGAGTGACGACCAATCTCCAACTGAGCGGTGCCCTCGGACTTGGCACCTCAGGACGGTTATCTCATCCCTAAGGGGTACCCACTCCCAGATAGGACAGATAACAGATAATTCGGAGGAAGTGCAATGGCCACGCAACCCCGGTCAGACATGGAAACCCATCCCGACCTCGTCGCAATGCGCAATCGACACGAGATGGCCGAACGCTTCGCGACCACCCCGAAGGCACAAGCCGTCGAGGCCATGGCCTTGATCACAGGGCTCTACCTCGCAGCCTCACCGTGGATCGCGGGATTCAACAACTTTTCCACCCTGGCGGTCAACAACCTGATCACCGGTATCGCCTACGCCCTCCTCATGAGCGGTGGCTTCGGCCGGGCATACGAGCGTTCGCACAGCATGGCGTGGGGGGCTTGCGCGCTGAGCGTGTGGACGATCTTTGCGCCGTGGGTTGTGGCGGGTGACGTCAGTACCACCAGGACCATAGTCAACAACATCATCGTCGGCGTGATCGCCCTGATGCTGGCCCTCATGGCCGCCGCAGCTGCCCGCCCGGTGGATCAGTCGTCCGGCGACCGCTCTTCCGCGCGTAGGTGATCACCCCTCGGGAGCAGGCCAAAACCGGCCTCAACCCACCACTCACCCCAGCTCCCATCCCATCCGCCGTCGACCCACACACCGTGGAGCGGGCGTGGTCCATGGCGTCCAGGTGGAGCGCGCCACTGTACGAACGACCTGGACGCCATGGGCCGCGTCTGCTCGGCTCTGCCTGGGTCGATGGCGGACGGGATGGGAGCCCCCCGCACACGCCACCACGGACCCGCAGTCGGGAACGGCGCCCCCTCCATCCCGGTGCCGGCCGATCCCCCGCCGGAGGCCCTGTTCTAACCCGCGGGCAATGTGTGCGGTGATCGACTTATGGCTACCGGCCCTACCCAGGCGTGGGCGCGCGTCGGCGCAGCCCGCCGGAGCGGGCCGAAGGCAGGAGCGGCGGCGGAGCGGAGCCGGGAAGCGCGCCCGGCGGAGCGGAGCGCAGCCGGTGCCTTGATGAAGTAGGGAAAGTCTTACCGCAGTGCGGTCAGTCCTGCGTGTCCGGTCCCGGTAGATGCTTGACACTTCGGTCCCAGCTGATGGTTGACAGTGGCCGTGTTCGGTTTTTCTGTGCGCGTCGTTGCGGTGCGTGTGGGGAGGCCGGGATTGGCGCTGGTGGAGTTGTCGGTTGTCGAGCAGTGGTATCGGGCTGTGCTTGCGGTGCTGGCGGCTTCGACGGTGACGGAGGTCGCCGCCCAGCTGGGTGTGTCACGGCAGACGGTGAGCGGGTGGAAGTCCCGGTATGAGGCTTCGGGGCTGGCCGGGCTGGCGGACCGGTCGCGCAGGCCGGCGTCGTGTCCGCATCAGGCATCTGCGGAGGTGGAGGCAGCGGTGTGTGAGCTGCGGCGCAAGCATCCTCGGTGGGGTCCGCGGCGGATTGCTCATGTGCTGGAGCGGTCAGGGGAGGTGGATCCGGTGCCGTCGCGGATGACCGTGTATCGGATCCTGGTCCGGCATGGGCTGGTGGAGCCGGGGGTTCGGCGCCGGAAGCGGTCCGATTACAAGCGCTGGCAGCGGGACCGGCCGATGCAGTTGTGGCAGATGGACATCGTCGGCGGGGTGATGCTGGTCGACCCGGTCACCGGGGAGTTGGCCGAGGCCAAGGTCGTGACGAGTGTGGATGACCATTCCCGGTATTGCGTGATCGCGTCGGTGGTCCAGCGGGCGACGGGGCGGGCGATCTGTGCGGCGTTCGTCCGGGCCTTGCAGAGGTTCGGGGTGCCGGAGGAGGTGCTGACGGACAACGGCAAGCAGTTCACCGACCGGTTCGGGCACGGGGGTGAGGTGTTGTTCGACCGGATCTGCCGGGAGAACGGGATCGCGCACCGCCTCACCCAGCCGGCGTCGCCGACCACGACGGGCAAGGTCGAGCGGTTCGATCAGACGCTGCGGCGTGAACTCCTGGACGATTGCGGCGCGTTCGAGAGTATCGGGGCGGCTCAGGCGGCGCTGGATGCGTGGGTTCAGGAATACAACTCCGTGCGGCCGCATCAGGCCCTGGACATGCAGTCTCCGGGCGACCGGTTCACCCCGGTTCCCGAGCAGGAACGGGATGTGCTGGGCCTGCGGGTGCCGGGAGTGCTCGGGCTGGTGCCGCAGCAGAGGCCTGCTCCTGCCGAGCAGGAGTCGGCTGAGCCGGTCGCGGCCGTGCCCGAGCTGCCGGATCAGGAGCCGGTTGGCCACCTGCCGGTGGAGCATGGCGGGCCGGTGGAGTTCGAACGGGTGGTGCCTGCGAGTGGGAATCTGCAGGTGGCGGGCAAGCAGTTCTGGCTGGGCCCGGCCCGCTCGGGGCTGACGGTGACGTTCTGGGCCGACACGCAGGTGATCCATCTGCTGATCGCCGGGTCGCGGATCAAGTCGGTGCGGTCCCACCTGTCGGTGGCGGACCTGGCCCAGCTGGCAGCACGGGGAGGGCGTGCGGCGGGGCCGTCGCCTCTGCCGGCGGGCGACGGTGCTGCGTTCGAGGTGGACCGGACCGTGAACAACCACGGGCTGGTGGGCCTGGGCGGGCGCCAGGTGCGGAGAGCGCGGTTGCGGACTACATCCGAGCGCGGTTGGAGGAGGCCGCGTAATGCCTCGACGCAAGCGCAACCCCAATGGCTCGGGAACGGTCACCAAGCGCTCTGACGGTCGCTATCAGGCTGCCGTGTACGTCCCACAGCCGGACGGGACTGTAAAGCGCAAGTACGCCTATGGACGGACCTACGACGAGTGCGACAGCAAGCGCCGTGAGCTGATCGACCGTGCCAACGGCGGCATCCCGACCCCGACCCGTGACATGACCTTGGGGCAGTGGTTCGACTACTGGCTTGAGGTCATCGTCAAGCCGAACCTGGCGCACAACAGCTACCGAACCTACGAGGCGGCCGTACGGCTCCACCTTCGCCCCCGGCTGGGTTCCAAGGTCATGGTCAAGTTGGGCGTAAAGGAGCTTCGCGGGGTCGTTCAGCGCCTTGCAGAGGAGGAAGGGGCAAGACCGCCAAGCGGGTGCTTCGGGCCCTCTCAGCGGCGCTCACGGCCGCGATGGTCGAAGACATCGGGGTGACTCGGAACGTTGCCAAGCTCGTCCATGTGCGAGCCACCACGGACAGCGGGAAGAGCTGGGACGCCGTGAGTGTGCTGCGCTTCCTGGCCACTGCCCGGCGCCGCACCCCGTACTACCCGGCGTTCCTGGTGGTGTGTCTTCTGGGCCTGCGGCGTGCCGAGGTGTGCGGGCTTCGCTGGGAAGACATCGACCTGGACAACCGGATCATCCTGGTTGAGAAGCAGCGGCAGCGCACAAGTGCCGGCACGGTCGACGTGAATCTCAAGACCGAGACCTCGAAGGCTGCTCTGCCTCTGCCCGCTCAGTGCATCGCCCCGTTGCGCTGGGCCCGTATGCGCACAGCCTGGCTGCGGGAACGAGCGATCAGCAGGGGACGTCCTTGGTTCGATGATCCTGACGGGCACGTGTTCGTCACGCGCACAGGACGACCGCTTCAGGCGGCGCACTTCTACCTGGTCATGCAGCGGATCATCGAGGCGGAGGGGCTCGACAAGATGAACCCCAAGGGCCTCCGCAAGTCCTGCGGCACGCTCCTGGTCCACCTGCGAGTGCATCCAAGGGTCGTCAAGGCTGTTCTTCGGCACAGCCGGATTGCAACGACCATGGACATCTACGCCGAGGCCCTGGACCCGGATGTTATCCAGGCCGTAGCGCAGCTCGATCGCCTTCTTCGGCAGCCCGCCCGGATCCGTGAGCTGGAGGTGGCGCACTCGGTTTCAGAAGCCGCTTGATGTCACCATTGGATGTCACGGCCCCTCTCCCCGCGCATCGTCGCAGGTAGGGGGCCGTTTCTGTTGATCAGGGTGAGAGCATCCCATTCTCATAACAGTGGCGAAGGCAGTGGTGAGGTAGGTCACCGGCCAGTGACCATAGTCGCAGCAAGCGCTACTGTCTGCCCTCGCCAGCCCCCAGATGATCTCCGGCAAGGCCCAGAGGCGAGGGTGCCGGAACCCGTCCCGCCTAATCCCGCGCAGCGCCCGGCTCAGACCGCCGCCCGGCGCGACCGCGCACACACCTCGGCGAGTGCCTCCGCCGTCACAGGCGAAACAACCCCCTCCTCCGTGACGATCGCCGTCACCAGCTCGGCCGGTGTCACGTCGAACGCCGGGTTGTACGCCTGCGTCCCCAGCGGCGCCACCGCAATGCCACCGCCCGCCTCCGCACCGACCACCGGCACCTGCGGCGCCGTCACCTCCGTCACCTCATGCCCGGGACGCTGCTCCACCTCGACGGACGCCCCGTCCGCCGTGTCCAGATCCACCGTCGTCACCGGCGCCACCACGATGAACGGCACATGGTGGTACCGCGCCAGCACCGCCAGCGGATAGCTCCCGACCTTGTTCGCCACCGAACCGTCCGCCGTGATGCGGTCCGCCCCGATCAGCACCGCGTCCACCTCCCCAGCGGCGAACAACGACCCCGCCGCGTTGTCGGTGAGCAGCGTGTACGCCATCCCGCTGCGAGCCGCCTCGTACGCCGTCAGGCGAGCGCCCTGCAACAACGGCCGCGTCTCGTCCACCCACAGCCGCCGCAGCCGCCCCGTCCGATGCGCCGCGAGCGCCACCGCGAACGCCGTCCCCTCCCCGCCCGACACCAGCGAACCGGTGTTGCAGTGGGTGAGAATCCGGTGCCCGCCACCGGGCAGCAACTCCTCCAGCAGCGCCAGCCCGTGCTCGGCCATCCGCCCACTGGCCTCGGCGTCCTCCCGGTGCAGCTGCCGCGCCGCAGCCAGCGCCGCCGCGGCCGCCTGCCTGACGTCGCCGCCGTCGGCGAGCGCCGCCTCGTGGGCCGACCGGGCCCGGCGCACGCCCACGGCCAGGTTCACCGCCGTCGGCCGGGCACCCGCCAGCGCGACCGCGGCCTCCTCCACGTCGAAGCCCCGCACGGCGGCGAGCGCGACGCCGTACGCCCCCGCGATGCCGAGCAGCGGCGCCCCGCGCACCGCCAGCGAGCGGATCGCCTCCACGAGTGCGGGCGCGTCCGTACAGACCAGTTCGACCTCCTCGACGGGCAGCCTCGTCTGGTCCAGCAGAACCAGAACCGGGCCTTCCGGTGGCTCTTCCCAGCGGATCGCCGGGATCTCGGTCGGCCGCTTGTCATCGCCGCTGTGCGCGTACTGATCAGCCATGCCGTCAGTCTGCCCCCTATCGAGCAGACAATTGAAGGTACGCAGCCCATACCTCGGCCGGTCACTCGAAGACCACCCCATGGCACGATGGCTGCCAACCTGCCGCCGCGACCGCGGACGGGCACCGTGAAGGAGCGACGATGAACGACACTCCGGGCTGGGCCTCGCCCGGATCCGCCCCGTCCGACGGGCAGAAGCCTGACCAGTCCGGCCCTGCCGAGCCCACCGACCGCCCCGCTCAGCCCGCGGACCAGCCGGCCCAGCCCGGCCAGGCCCCGCAGGGCCCCGGCCCTCAGTGGTCCAAGGAACAGCCGCCACCGGCCCAGTGGTCCGCACCCAGC
>NZ_POUC01000258.1 GCF_002891435.1 Streptomyces cahuitamycinicus | reverse complement strand
CCCGCCCTCCCGGGCGGACTGCGCCCGCGCCTGCTCCGCCTTCGCCTTGGCCTCCTGGGCCGCCTTCACCGCGGCGAGGTCGACGACTCCGCTCATGGACATGTTCCGTGGCTGCATGCGCCTATCCTCCCCCGTCTTGCGCGCGCGTGTGAAAAACGGTGTGAAAGCCAGGCCGGTCCGGTGCCTTTCGGCGCCGGGTCCCCACCCCACGCCGGGTGTTGCCGAAGCCCGTGTACGTCCGTCACGGGCTTTCGCTACGCGTCGTAGCGTAATACCCCGCCGGGGCGCCGGGACACCACCCCCCGGTGATCTCCCTCACGGCCGCACGGGAAGCGCCGGGTCTATGGTCGTGAGATGCAGAGCCGCAGCCCAGCCAGCCGGACGGGGCGCCCGCGCAGCGCCACGGCGGACGCCGCGATCCTGGCCGCGACACGCGAGGCTCTGGTGGAACTGGGCTGGTCCAAACTCACCCTGGGGGACGTCGCGACGCGCGCCGGGGTTGCGAAGACCACCCTCTACCGCCGCTGGGCGGGCAAGAACGAACTGGTCGTCGACGCGGTCGCGGAACTCTTCGACGAGCTGGAACTCTTCGACCGCGGTTCCCTGGCCGCCGACATCGAGGGCGTGGTCCTCCAGTTCGCCTCGATCCTGGCTCTTCCGGAGGCGAGGAGCGGTCTGATGGCGGTGGTGGCGGAAGCCACCCGGGACGAGGCCCTGCGGGAACGCATCCGGGCGTCGGTCGTCGACCGCCAGAAGCGGCTGGTCCTGGAGGGCCGCGCGCGGGCCCAGGCCCGCGGCGAACTCCCCGCCGAACCGGACCCCGCCTCGTCCGCCCGCACGGTCGACCTGATCTTCGACATGGTGGCGGGTGCGGTGGTCCACCGCACCCTTGTGAGCGCGGAACCGGCGGACGAGGAGTGGGTCCACCGCTTCACCGGCGTGCTGCTGCGAGGACTGGCCGGAGAGGCCGCGCACCCGGCCGACGGCTGAGCCGGCACGCCGGTCGACGGCTGAACCGCACACCCGGTCGACGGCTGAGCCTCGCACCTGCCCATCGACGGTGGCCCCGCTCGCGGTGACGTGACCGGCGACGTCACCCCGGTCCTGGCGGCCGCCGCTCAGAACCCGGCGGGCTCGGTGTACACCCCCCACTCGTCCCGCAGCACACCGCAGATCTCCCCGAGCGTCGCCTCCGCCCGCACCGCGTCCAGCATCGGCTCGATCATGTTGGCGCCGCTCCGGGCGGCGGCCAGCATGGCGTCCAGCGCGGTGCGCACCGCGGCGTCGTCACGGACCGTCCTGCGCCCGCCCAGCGCCCGGACCTGCTCGCGCTCCACCTCGTGGCTGACCCGCAGGATCTCCAGGTCCCCGGTGACCGATCCGTCGTGGGAGTTCACGCCGACGACCTTCTTGTCGCCCTTCTCCAACGCCTGCTGGTACCGGAACGCCGACTCGGCGATCTCCCCGGTGAACCAGCCGTCCTCGATGCCGCGCAGAATGCCGGAGGTGATCGGGCCGATGGGGTGCTGCCCGTCGGGGTGCGCCCGCAGCCCCCGCTCCTTGATCTGCTCGAAGATCTTCTCGGCGTCCGCCTCGATGCGGTCGGTCAGCTGCTCGACGTACCAGGAACCGCCCAGCGGGTCGGCCACGTTGGCGACACCGGTCTCCTCCATCAGCACCTGCTGCGTGCGCAGCGCGATCTCCGCGGCCTGCTCGCTCGGCAGGGCGAGGGTCTCGTCGAGCGCGTTGGTGTGCAGCGAGTTCGTGCCGCCCAGTACGGCCGCCAGGGCCTCCACGGCGGTGCGTACGACGTTGTTGTACGGCTGCTGCGCGGTGAGGGAGACGCCCGCCGTCTGCGTGTGGAAGCGCAGCCATTGGGCCTTATCGGACTTCGCGCCGTAGACGTCGCGCATCCAGCGGGCCCAGATCCGCCGCGCCGCGCGGAACTTGGCGATCTCCTCGAAGAAGTCGACGTGCGCGTCGAAGAAGAAGGACAGGCCGGGGGCGAAGACGTCCACGTCCAGCCCGCGCGACAGGCCCAGCTCCACGTACCCGAAGCCGTCCGCCAGCGTGTACGCCAGCTCCTGCGCGGCCGTCGACCCGGCCTCGCGGATGTGGTAGCCGGAGACGGACAGCGGCTTGTACGCGGGGATGCCGGCCGCGCAGTACTCCATGAGGTCGCCGATGAGCCGCAGATGCGGTTCGGGCCGGAAGAGCCACTCCTTCTGCGCGATGTACTCCTTGAAGATGTCCGTCTGGAGCGTGCCGTTGAGGACGGACGGGTCGACTCCCTGCCGTTCGGCGGCGACCAGGTACATGCAGAAGACGGGGACGGCCGGGCCGCTGATGGTCATCGACGTCGTGACGTCGCCCAGCGGGATGTCCTTGAACAGGACCTCCATGTCGGCCGCCGAGTCGATGGCGACCCCGCAGTGCCCGACCTCGCCCAGCGAGCGGGGGTCGTCGGAGTCGCGGCCCATGAGCGTCGGCATGTCGAAGGCGACGGAGAGCCCGCCTCCGCCGTTGCGGAGGATCGTCTTGTAGCGCTCGTTGGTCTGCTCGGCGTTCCCGAACCCGGCGAACTGCCGGATGGTCCAGGTGCGCCCTCGGTAGCCGGTCGCGTACAGGCCGCGGGTGAAGGGGTACTCCCCCGGCCAGCCGATCCGGTCGAAACCGGCGTAGGTGTCACCGGGCCGTGGACCGTACACCGGCTCCACGGGGTCGCCCGACAGCGTGGTACGTGTCCAATCCCTCGGGGGCTTCACCCCGGGGCCCCCGGCGGCCTCGCGCTTGCGAGCGGCGTCGTACCGGGCCTGCCAGCGACGGCGGCCCTCCTCGATGGCGTCAGCGTCCATACCCTCGAATTTACTTGGACGCCCTAGTAAATGTCGACGGCTGACGGGAGCGACCTGGCGAACGGGTGAGAACGACCGCCGCACGCGTGCGTGCGGCGGGGTGCCTGCGCCCGGCTACGCCTTGGCGGGGGCGGGCGCGTCCTCGGCGGTCCGGCCCTCCAGCTCTCGGCTGATCCGGCGCTCCACGAAGAACGCGGCCGTCGGAACGGTGCCGGCGAGCAGCACCCACAGCTGCTTGCCCACCGGCCACTTCGCCTTGGATCCCAGGTCGAAGGCGAAGATCAGGTACACGACGTAGAGCCAGCCGTGCGCGATGCTGACGACGCGCGTGAAGTCGGCCGCGCCGTTCAGGTCGAGCACGTACTTGCCGATCATGCCGAAGGTCAGCAGGACCAGCAGCACGCCGGTGACGTAGGCCATCACGCGATAGCGGGTCAGCACGCTCTTTTTCATGCGGTCGAGCGTAACGACCCGTTCCGGCAGATCTTGCCCCGGGTCACTCCTCCTGGAAGTCGCCCGCCGACAGGCGCAGCGGCCGCAGCATCGCGAAGATCTCCGCGCACTCCTCCGCGTCGTACGCGCCGAGCCCGAAGTCCATCGCCATCAGGTCACGGGTGGCCGACTCGACGACCTCGCGGCCCTTGTCGGTGATGCTGGCGAGGGTGCCGCGGCCGTCGTTCGGGTTGGGCCGTTTGCCGACCAGGCCCGACTTCACCAGCCGGTCCACCGTGTTCGTGACGGACGTGGGGTGCACCATGAGGCGCTCGCCGATCTTGGACATCGGCAGCTCACCGGACTTGGAGAAGGTGAGCAGCACCAGCGCCTCGTAGCGCGCGAACGTCAGCCCGTACGGCCTGACCACCGCGTCGACCTCGGCGAGGAGGATCTGCTGGGCGCGCATGATCGAGGTGATCGCGGCCATGGACGGGACGTTTCCCCAGCGCTGCTTCCAGCGTTCGTCAGCGCGCGCGATCGGATCGAAGGAGAGACTGAGCGGCTTCGGCACGAACCCGACCCTACCGGCCGGTCACATGGTGGTCAGCCCTGTCTCGCCCTTCGGGCGGGCGGTATCCGTTCCGGTGCGCGGCCTCGGGGAGGTCATGTCCTTTCCGTAACACTTCATTCCCATGTGTAACGATTGGCGTCTCTTTCGTCACCGCACGTCACCTTGCTCAGGGAGCGGCATGTCCCGGCTGATCCACGCCTTCGCGGCACTCGCGGTGCTCGGTCTCGCCGCGGGCTGCTCGTCCCGCGCCGCGACGACGTCCGACGGCGACGCCGGGAGGGCCGCCTACGCGGCCGGCCCCTCCCCCTTCTGGGTTGACCCCGGGAGTCCCGCGGCCCGGCAGGCCCGGATCTGGCAGCGGCAGGGCCGCGGGCAGGACGCCGAGCTGATCCGGCGGGTCGCCGGCCAGCCGGTCGCGCTGTGGCCCGCGGGCGAGGGCGACCCGGCGCCGGCGGTGAAGGCGGCGGCCTCGGCCGCGACCCGGGCGGGGAGGACCGCGGTCCTCGTCGCGTACAACATCCCGCACCGGGACTGCGGCGGGCACTCGGCGGGCGGGGCGGCGGACGGCACTGTCTACCGGGAGTGGATCGGGAAGTTCGCCGACGCCCTCGGCGAGGCCGACGCCCTGGTCGTCCTGGAACCCGACGCGATCGCGCACGCCGTGGACGGCTGCACCCCGGGCGAGTACCACGCCGAGCGCGAGCAGCTGCTGGGCGAGGCCGTCGCCCGGCTCAAGCAGCAGCCCAACACCAAGGTGTACCTGGACGCGGGCAACGCCGGCTGGATCCGGGACTCGGCCCGGCTGGTGGAGCCGCTGAAGCGGGCCGGGATCGAGCAGGCCGACGGCTTCGCGCTCAACGTGTCCAGCTTCCAGACGAACGAGGTGACAACGCGGTACGGAGTGCGGCTCGCCGAGGCCCTCGGTGGCAAGCACTTCGTGGTCGACACCAGCCGCAACGGCAACGGGCCCCTGCCGGGGGTCTGGTGCAACCCGCCGGGCCGGGCACTCGGCACCCCGCCGACGACCGGCACCGGCGAACCCGTCGTGGACGCCTTCCTGTGGGTCAAGCGTCCCGGGGAGTCGGACGGAACCTGCGAGGGCGGCCCGGCCGCCGGGCGCTGGTGGCCCCGGTACGCCCTGGAGCTGGCCCGCAACGCCACCTGACCGGGGCCGCGCCCACCTCACGTGGATCCACTCGGGCCGTGCGGGCGTGACCGCGGCGTCCGGGACGGCTACTCGGCGAGGTGCCGCTCCACGGTCTCCACCTTGGAGGTGAGGCCGTCCGTCACTCCGGGGCGGATGTCCGCCTTGAGGACGAGGGAGACCCGGGGCGCCCGCCGCTCGACCGCGGCGACCGCGCGCCGGACGACGTCCATGACCTCGTCCCACTCTCCTTCGACGGAGGTGAACATCGCGTCGGTACGGTTCGGCAGCCCCGACTCACGCACCACACGCACGGCGTCGGCGACGTACTCCCCCACGTCCTCGCCGACACCGAGCGGCGTCACGGAGAAGGCGACGATCACGCGCCCACCACGCCTTCCTTGCGCGCCCGCGTCGCGATGACCGCGTCCTCGGCCTCACGCCGCAGCCTGCGCTCGGCGAAGAACCCGCCGGCGGGCAGCACCGAGAGGACGAAGTACAGCGCGGCGGTCTTCAGGTCCCACTTCGCCCGGTTCCACGCGTCGGCCCAGAAGATCACGTACAGGACGAAGAGCGCACCGTGCACCGCACCCATCACCGGCACGGCGTTGAAGTCCGTGGTCCGCTTCAGCACGGAGCAGACCAGCAGGAGGAGGAAGGAGATCGCCTCGGGCGCCGAGACCAGGCGGAGGCGGCGGATGGCGGTTGCGGTCTTGAGGTCCACGGGTCACCTTCGGTGGGAGTAACGCGGCGGTCGGGTCGGTCTGCTCGTACGGGTCCGGCGGTTTGTGAACGCGCGCACAAGCGTCCCGCCCATTGTGGCAAACCGCCGCGGGCCCTCCGGCCCGGGGTCCGCCACTGTGCCCGGGCGATCCCTGAGGGTGCGGTCAGGGTCTTTCTCCACCCACGGGCCCTGTCCGCGGGGCCCGGCCTGCGGCTACCTTCCAGTCGTGGCGATGTTCCGACTTCAGAGCAGCAAGGTGCTCGCCGTCGACATGACCGGGGATGCCGTGAAGGCGAAGAACGGCTCGATGGTCGCGTACGACGGGGAGATGGCCTTCAAGAAGCTCAGCGGCGGCGGCGAGGGCATCCGGGGCATGGTGACCCGGCGGCTGACCGGTGAGCAGATGACGTTGATGGAGGTGAAGGGCCGGGGGACCTGCTGGTTCGCGGACCGCGCCTCCGAGATCAACCTGGTCAGCGTCCAGGGCGACAAGCTCTACGTCGAGTCGAGCAACCTGCTCGCGACCGACGGCGGGCTGCGCACGGGCACGGAGTTCACCGGCCTGCGCGGCGCCTCGCAGGGCAACGGGCTGTTCACGACGACCGTCGAGGGCCACGGCCAGGCGGCGATCATGTCGGACGGCCCGGCGGTGGTGCTGCGGGTGAGCGCGCAGTACCCGCTGACCGTCGACCCGGGGGCCTACGTGGCGCACCAGGGCAACCTCCGGCAGTCGTTCCAGTCCGGTGTGACGTTCCGCACGTTGCTCGGGGAGGGCGGCGGCGAGGCCTTCCAGATGCGGTTCGAGGGGGACGGGCTGGTGTACGTGCAGCCGAGCGAGCGGAACACGATCGCGGGAGACGTGTGAGATGGCCTTCCGGGAGATCAACGCGAAGATGATCGAGGCGACGGTCACGCCGGGGCAGCGGCTGTTCAGTCAGCGCGGCGCGATGCTCGCGTACCGCGGCGAGGTGTCGTTCACGCCCAGCACGGCGGGCGGCCAGGGCGGGATCATGTCGATGATCGGCCGCCGGGTCGCCGACGAGGACACCCCCCTGATGACCGTGGAGGGCAGCGGCACGGTCCTGTTCGGGCACGGCGGGCACCACATCCAGGTGATCCGGCTGACCGGCGACACGCTGTACGTGGAGGCGGACCGCCTCCTGGCCTTCGAGGGCTCGCTCCAGCAGGGCACGATGTTCCTGGGCTCGCAGGGCGGAGTCATGGGCATGGTGCGCGGGCAGGTCAGTGGCCAGGGGCTGTTCACGACGACGCTGAAGGGGCAGGGGGCCGTCGCGGTCATGGCGCACGGCGGCGTCATCGAGATCCCGATCACCCCGCAGCGGCCGGTCCATGTGGACCCGCAGGCCTACGTCGCCCACCACGGTGACGTCCGCAACAAGCTCTCCACGGCCCTGGGCTGGCGGGACATGGTGGGCCGCGGCTCGGGCGAGGCGTTCCAGCTGGAGCTCAGCGGCAGCGGTGCGGTGTACGTCCAGGCGTCGGAGGAGAAGCTGTGAGCACGTACCAAAGCCCCGGCGCCGGCCCCGTGGTCTTCGACCCGGCGACGCTGCCGCCCGACGACAAGGTCAACGACTACACCTTCTGCGTGGAGCTCAAGGGGAGCCAGTGGTTCCTGCAGAAGGGGAAGATGATCGCCTACTACGGCTCGATCGACTTCAACGGCGTGGGACACGGTCGGCTGGACCGTCTGGTCCGCACGTCGTTCCATTCGCCACTGCACGCGAGCGACTGGGTCGTGGCGGAGGGCTCGGGCAAGATGCTCCTCGCCGACCGGGCCTTCGACGTCAATTCGTACGACCTCACCGAGGGCAACCTGACCATTCGCTCGGGCAACCTCCTCGCTTTTCAGCCAACTCTGTCACTGAAGCAATCAATCGTGCCGGGTTTTCTGACCCTGATCGGAACCGGAAAGTTCGTGGCAGCGTCGAACGGGCCGGTGGTGTTCATGGACCCCCCGATCCGCGTCGACCCTCAGGCCCTGGTCGGCTGGGCCGACTGCCCCTCCCCGTGCCACCACTACGACCACGGGTACATGACCGGCGTCATGGGCGGTCTACGTGCACTGACGGGGCTCGGCGGGGCCTCCGGCGAGGAGCACCAGTTCGAGTTCGTCGGCGCCGGGACGGTGCTGCTCCAGTCCTCGGAGACCCTGATGGCGGAGCAGGCCACGGGGGCCGTTCCGCACCAGGCCGGAGTGCCCGGTGGCGGGGCGCACGGCCCCCAGGCGGGGCAGTCGGGCGTACCGCGTCTTCCCGGACAGCTGGGGGACCTCCAGCGTCGCTTCGGGCTGTGAGCGGTAGTCTGCGGAGTGTGACATCGAACGCCTGCGCACTGTTGTTCGCCGGACGTACGCCGTCACACGCCACCCCTCACTAGTTCGCCTTTCAACCTTTTAGGTAGACTTCATTCATGGAGACCGAGACGGCCACTCGCTGGCTGACCGATGCGGAGCAGTGCGCCTGGCGCACCCACCTGGAGGTCAACAGGCTGTTGACGTACCAGCTCGAGAGGGACCTGCAGCCGTTCGGCCTGACAATGAACGACTACGAGATCCTGGTGAATCTCTCCGAGTCCGACGGCGAGAGGATGCGGATGAGCGACCTCGCGTCCGCCACCCTCCAGTCCAAGAGCCGCCTCTCGCACCAGATCACGCGCATGGAGAACGCGAACCTGGTCCGGCGGGAGAACTGCGAGTCGGACCGCCGGGGGCTCTACGCGGTCCTCACCGACCACGGCATGGCGACGATGCAGAAGGTCGCGCCCCACCATGTGGCGTCCGTGCGCAGGCACTTCATCGACCTGCTGTCCCCCGAGGCCCTGACCGAGCTCGACAAGGCACTCAAGCCCATCGCGCAGCACCTGCGCGGCCAGCGCGGGCGCCCCTAGCCGGCTAGCCGCGGTTCCGGCTAGACGAGCGGCAGGCGGAGTTCGAACAGGGCTCCGCCTGCGGGTCCCCGTCCGGCCGTGAGCGTGCCGCCGTGCCGGACGGCGACGTCCCGGGCGATGGCGAGGCCCAGCCCGGCTCCGCCGTCGTCGCGGCTGCGGGCGGCGTCCAGCCGGACGAACCGTTCGAAGATCCGCTCCCGGTCGCCGTCGGGCACGCCGTCACCGTCGTCGGCCACTGCGACCACGGCCAGGCCGCCCTCGCGCCGCACGCTCACGGTGACGGCCGACCGGGCATGGCGCTGGGCGTTGTCGAGCAGATTGGCGAGCACCCGGCCCAGTTGTCCCCGCGAGCCGGCCACCTCCACCGGCTCCGCGTCCACGGTGACGCCCGTCCGACCCTCGGCCTCCTCCCGGGCGAGCCCGGCGAGGTCGACCTTCGCCTCGTTCGGCCGCTCCCCCGCGTCGAGCCGGGCGAGCAGCAGCAGATCGGCCGCCAGCCGCTGCAGCCGGACGGTGTCCTCCACGGCCCCGTCGAGGTCCAGCAGCTCGGGGTGGGCGGCGGCCACCTCCAGCTGGGTCCGCAGCGAGGCGATCGGGCTGCGCAGTTCATGGGAGGCATCGGCGACGAACCGCCGCTGCCGCTCCACGGACTTCTCCAGCGCCGCGAGCGTCTCGTTGGTGGTGCTGGCGAGCCGGGCGATCTCGTCGTGCGTGTCCGGCACCGGAACGCGCAGGGTCAGATCCTCGGACCGGGTGATCGCGGCCATCTCGCGCCGGATCCCCTCCACCGGCCGGAGGGCCCGCCGGGTGACCAGCCAGGTCACGGCCGCGACAACAGCGAGCAGCAGCGGGAACCCGATCAGCATCACCGTCAGCGCGGTCCGTACGGCCCCGTGCTCGGCGGCCAGCGGGGCACCGGCGTAGACCTTGAGGTGCCCCCGGTCGTGGGTCTCCACTTCGACGGCCGCGAACCGGTAGTCCTGCGCGTCGCCGTCGATCGTCGCGGACCCGTTGCTGAAGAGGCTCTCCCCGGAGATCTCACCGGCTTCCAGGGCCTCGCCCGCGTCGTCGGAGTCGTCGTCATCGTCCCCGGACGGCGTCGCCGCCGGCCGCGGCTTCACCTGGCCGCTGTCCGTCCCGCTGATCCGCTGCAGGTCCTCGCTCGCCGCGACCAGCCGCTTGTGCTCGTCCAGGACCTGCACCGGACCGTCGTCGCCGTCCAGCCCGGAGAGCTTGTCGTACGGCGTTCCGGCGGCCAGCTCGGAGGCGACCGCCCGCGCGGAGCGCTCCGCCTGCGTGCCGGCCTCGCCGATCAGATTGGACCGCAGGGACAGCAGCACGGCGGCCCCGGCCGCGACGAGCGCCACGGCGACCACGAGGGTCGCTCCCAGCGTGGCCCGTGCCCGGACGGACCCGAACAGCCGCCTCACGGCGACGTCTCCAGCCGGTAGCCGGCCCCGCGCACGGTGCGGATCAGCCCAGCGCGCAGCTTCCGCCGCAGCGTGCTCACGTACACCTCGACGATGTTCGGATCACCGTCGTACGCGAAGTCCCAGACGTGCTCCAGGATCTCGGACTTGGACACCACCTCGCCGGGCCGCAGCACGAGCTGCTCCAGCACCGAGAACTCCTTGGCGGTGAGGGCGATCTCCTCCTCGGCCAGAAACACCCGCCGGGCCGCGGTGTCCACCTTCAGATCACCGTGCACATGCACGGGCGAAGCCCCGGCCCCCTGGCCGCGCCGCCGCAGCAGCGCCTTGACCCGGGCGACGAGCACGACGTAGGAGAACGGCTTGGTCAGGTAGTCGTCCGCACCGGTGTCGAGTCCCTCGGCCTCGTCGTACTCGCCGTCCTTGGCGGTCAGCATCAGGATCGGCACGTCGTGCCCGGCGGCGCGCAGGGCGGCGCAGACCCGGTAGCCGTTGAGGCCGGGCAGCATGATGTCGAGGATGACCAGGTCGTACGTGCCCTCCGATGCCTGGTGCAACCCCTCCCGTCCGTCGTGGACGACGTCCACGGCGTACCCCTCGGCCGTCAGGCCCCTGGCGAGCGACAGGGCCAGCCGCTTCTCGTCCTCCACGATCAACAGGCGCATGCGTAAAGAGTCGCAAAAGGAAGCTGAAGATCACTTCAGGGGGCTTCAGGTTCCCCTCAGCCTCCGTCAGCCAGAGTCGAAGACATCGCAAACGAAACGACTCAGGAGGAACCCCCATGAAGCGCAACATCGTGATCGCCGCTGTGACTGCCGCCGCTCTGATCGGAGGCGGTACGGCCACGGCTCTCGCGACGACGGGAGACGACCAGGGCTCGGCGCGGCAGGCGGCGAACACGAAGCTGTCGGACGACGGCGACCGGGACGACCAGGACGACCGCGACGACGACGCCGCTCGGGTCTCCTCCTCCGACGTCACCGCGCCCGAGGCCATCGCCTCCGCGCTGAAGCACACGTCGGGCACGGCCGTCTCCGCCGAGCTGGACGACGAGGACGACGGCGGCAAGGTGGTCTGGAAGGTCGACGTCCTGTCCGGCGGCACCACCTGGCACACCGTGAGCGTCGACCCGTCCAGCGGCAAGGTGCTCGGTTCGCATGCCGACGACGAGGACGACACGGCGCAGGTGCGGGCCGCCCTGAAGGGCTCCTCGGTGACGGCCGAGGAGGCCGCGAAGGCCGCCGCCGGCAAGGGCGTGGTGACGTCCGTCGGTCTCGACGAGGACGGCAAGGACAAGTCCTGGGAGGCCGAGACCCGCAAGTCCGGCGGCGCCGAGCAGGACTGGAAGATCGACCTCAAGTCGGGCAAGGTCACGGCGGACCACGACGACGACCAGGACGACGACGCGGACGACGCCGACGACCAGGACTGATCAGCTGCTGCTGCCTTCTTACCGCCCCGGCGTCCGTGCTGACGCCGGGGCGTCGCGCAGCTCGGCGCAGCGAGGTGCCTCCCCCGAGCTCTCCGAGCAGAAGGGACCCCCAG
>NZ_POUC01000257.1 GCF_002891435.1 Streptomyces cahuitamycinicus | reverse complement strand
CCCCTCCACCACCAGGACGATCTCCACCGGGCCCGAGACGGCGGGGACTCCCTCCGACGCCAGCCGGTCGCGCAGCCGTTCCGCCGCACCCCGGCGGTCCCGCCACCAGCCGTCCGGCACCGACCCGACGACGTTGGCCGCGTCGACGACGACCAGGACAGGCGTGTTGGCGTTCATGTGGCCAGGGTTGCACGGCAGATGGGCGCCCGGCGGGGCCGGGCGGCACGCCGGGCCCCGCCGGGCGCATAAAGTGAACAGGTGAACGGCGACTGGCTCATCCGCGGCCGCGACGGCCGCCTCACCGTCTACCTGCCCTCCGGCGACGCCGTCCTGTGCCGTGCGGAACGCGGTCCCGCCGGCCCCTGGGAGGACGTCCCCCGCACCGTCGGCGGCAGCCAGAAGCTGCACCCGGGCGCGGCGGTCGGCCAGGGCAGGGACGGATACGCCCACCTGGCCGCCTGGCGGCCCACCGTGCCGGGGGAGTCGGGGCTCGTGCACTCCACGCACTTCCGGCCCGGGCTCGCGGCCCTGGACTGGGTCCCGATCGGGCACCCGGACCAGAAGGGCGACCGGACCGGCCCGCCGGCCGTCGCCGTCGACGGAGCGGGGCGCGGCTATGTCTTCGTTCGGAACACCAACGGCGGGGTCAGCCTGCGCAACCAGAAGGTCAAGGGCGGCTGGAGCACCTGGCAGAACCTCGAAGGGCAGGACGTCGAGGGCGAGTTGGCCGCCGTGACGGGGGAGTCGGGGCTGGTGGAGCTGTACGCCTCCGTCCCCGGCGGGATCCTGCACTGGCGGCAGGAGGGGGACGGGAAGAGGCCGGTGCGGGCCGAGGGCGTCGACGTGCCCGTCCGCCCGGGAACCCTGCGCGCGCTCGCCACGTCCGCCGAGCACACCACCCTCTTCTTCACCGACAGCTCGGGCGACCTGTGCGCCTGGCGCCCCGGTGAGAAGCCGGCGACCCTCCTGGAGTCCGCGGGCCCCGGCCCGGTATCCGCCGTACGGTGCGAGATCGAGGGGCACGACTGCACCGTGCTCGCGCAGCGGTCGGCTAGCGGCAGGGTCGCCTTCGCCGCGTATCCGACGGAGCAGGAGTCGGCCGGTGCCTGGTGGACCGGGTCCGGGCCCCAACTGCCCGCCGACGCCGTGGTGTCGGTGGCGCTCGACGAGCACGGGGAGGTCGTCGCGGCCTCCGTGTCGCCCTCGACGGGGACCGTGCTGCTCACCCGGCGCAAGGACGAGCCGGGGCTCGCGCTGGAGGCCTGGCGGGAGATCTGACCCCGTCAGAAACGGAACAGACCTCTTCATCTTGAGGCTCTTGACGCAGCAGACACACAAGGTGCGTCGAGGGTTGTACAGATGTGTGCGTGACAAGGCGCACCTCGGGTGAACGTGGTCAAAAAGTGAAGGTCTTGTTAACCTCTTCGGACTTGTTCGATTTGCTCGGGGGGCCGGTTGCTGCTGCGTCTGGCCGACGCCGTTGCAACGGGGTTGGGGAATGATGTCGTGAGCAGATCCTCCACGGTGGATCTTGTCGTTGTCGGACTCGGTTACGTGGGGCTGCCGTTGGCCAGATCCGCCGCCGCCGCGGGTCTGAAGGTGGTCGGTCTCGACCGCAGCCGACGGGTGGTCGACGGACTGAACGCCGGCCGTTCACACATCGACGACATCACCGACTCCGAAGTGCGCGCCATGCGCGAACAGGGCTTCGAGGCCGTCGACGAGGCCGCGGTCATCGCCGGTGCCGCCGCGGTGGTCGTGTGCGTTCCCACGCCGCTCACCGAGCACGGAGCCCCGGACCTCGGCGCGGTGCACGCCGCCGTCGACGACATCGCCGCCCACCTCACCGCCGGCACGCTGGTGGTCCTGGAGTCGACGACGTACCCGGGCACGACCGACGAGGTCGTCCGGCCGCGCCTGGAGGCCGGGGGGCTGCGGGTCGGTATCGACTTCCATCTCGCCTTCTCCCCGGAGCGCATCGACCCGGGCAACCCCTCCTTCGGTCTGGAGAACACGCCGAAGGTCGTCGGCGGCATCACGGCCGACTGCACCAAGGCCGCCCGAGCCCTCTACGAGCGGTTCGTGAACCGGGTCGTCGAGGCGAAGGGCACCCGCGAGGCCGAGATGGCCAAGCTGCTGGAGAACACGTACCGGCACGTCAACATCGCGCTCGTCAACGAGATGTCGATGTTCTGCCGTGAGATCGGCGTCGATCTGTGGGATGCCATTCGGTGCGCGTCCACCAAGCCCTTCGGCTTCGCTCCGTTCTTCCCGGGCCCCGGCGTCGGCGGGCACTGCATTCCGATCGACCCCAACTACCTGTCGTACAAGGTGCGTTCGCTGGGCATTCCGTTCCGGTTCGTGGAGCTGGCGCAGGAGATCAACCAGCGGATGCCCGTGCACGTGGTGAACCGGGCCGCCGATCTGCTCAACGACCAGGGCAAGGCCGTGCGCGGCTCCCGGGTCCTGCTGCTCGGCGTGACCTACAAGCCGGACATCTCCGACCAGCGCGAGAGCCCGGCTCTGGCCGTCGCGGAGAACCTCCTGGCCCGCGGCGCCGAACTCGTCTACTTCGACCCGCGCGTCGAGGACTGGCGCGTCGGCGGTGAGCCCGTCGAGCGGGCCGCGGACTACCTCGCCGCCGCCGAGACCGCGGACCTCACCATCCTGCTCCAGCCGCACCGCGAGATCGACCTCGACGAACTCGCGGACCGCGCCCGGGCGCTCTTCGACACCCGGGGCAAGTCCGCCGACCACCCGCGGGTGGTCAAGCTGTGACTTCCGAAGATACGTTCATACCCGGTGCCGTCGACTCCGGTGGGCGTCGAGCGCACCGGAAGCGGCGGCATCTGAAGGTCTCGTACTTCGTCTTCCTGGGCCTGGCCGCGCTCATCGCCACCCGGCTCGACGCCGGTTCGCTGCACCTGTACTCGATGGGGGCCATGGGCCTGCTGGCCCTGAAGATGTTCGGCGCCCTCTTCTACCGTCCGGCGAAGGCCGGGCGGGAGGAGCTGGAGTACCTGGAGAACGCCTGGGTCACCGCGGTCATCCCGATCTACAACGAGGACCCGGTGATGTTCGAGCAGGGCATGCGCAGCCTCCTCGCGCAGAGCCGCCTGCCGAACGAGATCCACATCATCGACGACGCCAGCGCCAACGACTCCGGCATCCGGGCGGCGAAGAGGATGCGCCGCGAGTTCGAGGCGAAGGGCGTCAAGTACACCGTCAGCGTGCAGCCCGAGAACAAGGGCAAGCGCGAGGCGCTGGCACTGGGCTTCGAGGCCGCGCCGTACTCCGACATCTTCCTCTGCGTCGACTCGGACACCGTGCTGTCCCGGGACACCGTGCGCGAGCTGCTGCTGCCGCTCGCCGACGAGAAGATCATGGCCTCCACCGGCATGGTGCTGGCGCTCAACCACGACAGCAACATCTTCACCCGCCTCCAGGACCTGCGCTACGGCAACTCGTTCCTCTTCGAGCGGGCCGCCTACTCCCGGCTGAAGTCGGTCCTGTGCTGCTGCGGCGCGCTCTCCGCGTACCGCGGCACGCTGGTGCGCAAGTACCTGCCGGACTTCCTCAACCAGCAGTTCCTGGGCAAGCCGGCCGTCTTCGGCGACGACCGCCGCATGACCAACTACTGCCTGATGGAGGGCCAGGTCGTCTTCCAGGAGACCGCCGTGGGCTACACGGCCGTCCCCGAGAAGCTGCCGCACTTCCTGCGCCAGCAGGTCCGCTGGAACAAGTCCTTCTTCCGCGAGTCGCTGTGGGCGTTCCGGCACCAGAAGAAGTACCGGCCGGCCTTCTGGCTGACCTGCATGGAACTCGCGCTGTGGCTGGTCTTCGGCTCGGCGATGTTCTACTCCATGGTCATCCTGCCCATCATCAAGCCCCAGCAGTTCGTCAACCACATCGGCGACTACCTGGTCTTCATGGTGCTGATGGGCTACCTGCGCAATGTGCGCTACCTCGACTTCCCGCGTCGCGGCATGGGCTTCGTCAAGCGCTTCGGCATGTTCCTGCTCGCGCCGATCTACGGCGTGATCCAGCTGACGCTGCTGACCCCGCTGCGCTTCTACGCCCTGTTCACCCTGCACAAGGGCAGCTGGGGCACCCGCCAGGGCGGTGTCGAGGTGTCCGTGGCCGGGGACCACGAGGGCGATGTGACGGAGATCTTCGAGGAAGAGGACCCGTACTCCGACAAGAAGGTCACCGAGACGCTCCAGCTGATGCGTCTGGAGGGCGTGGCCCTGCGCACCCGGCCGCGCCCCGCGGGCGGCATCCCCTCCCAGCCGCAGCCGATCCCCGGGTACGACGAGGAGCAGCACGCGGCCGTTCCGCAGCAGCGCGTGAGCTGGGGGTCACCGGAACCGGCCGGGCAGCAGCAGTGGCAGGGCGGTCACCCCGGGCACCACGACCAGCAGCAGTACTACCCGGGCCAGGGCGGCCACGGGCCGCAGCAGGGCGGCTATCCGCCCCAGGACCCCTCGTGGCAACAGGGCCGGGGTCAGGGCCAGGGCGGCTACGGGCAGGGCGGCTGGTAGAGGCGTAGAGGAACGCAGAGAGGGGCGGCCGGGGGCCGCCCCTCTCTTGTGTGTCCGGACCTCAGGTGTAGGAGGCCATGGCCTCCTCGACCGTCAGTACCGGGATGTCCCGGTCCTCGATCGCCTTCATCAGCGCCTCCAGGCCCGCGGTGCCGATCTCGGTGCTGGTCCTGGGAGTGCCGTCGACGACCTTGTGCAGGCAGAGGATCAGCCAGTCGCCGTTGTTGACACACCGGTCGAGCTTGCCGCCCGCGCCCGTCAGCTTCGACAGGGCCGTGCCGCCGATGCCCGTGCCGTCGTTGATGCCCGTCAGCGCCTTGAGGCGATAGGGCATCGCCGGGGCGAACGACTCGATGGTCTCGGAGATGATCGACCGGGCCGTGGTGAAGTGCCGGCTCGCGATCTGGTCGACCGGGACCCCGTCGGAGGTCTTCTGGAACGCGCCGTGCGGATAGGCGAAGTGCTCGCTGGTGAAGCCGTTGGACACCAGCCACTCGCGCAGCTTGCGGAAGTCGTCGTCGGCCTGCTCGGCGGTGAGTTTGGGGTAGCTGGCCGTGTGGACGGCGTTCGCGTACGAGTGGCCGCCCATCTCCCACCCGGAGAAGTCCTGCATCGACCGCATCTGGTCGAGGGTCAGGAAACTGCCGGTGCCGATGGCGTCGGCGATGTTGTAGACCGTGCCGGGGAAGCCGAAGCGGTCCATGACCGGCCGGGCCAGGTCGTGGACCGACTTGTGGGAGTCGTCGAAGGTGATGGAGACGACGCCCTTGGGGAAGACCGAGACGGTGTCCGGTATCAGCTCGACGGCCTGGAGCCGGTAGGTCACCGGACCGCCCGCGTTGTCGTACACGGCGAACGACATGTCGGTGAAGCCGGTCTTCGTGGAGGGCTTGCCGCTGGCGCCGATGGAGTACGTGCCCGCCGCCGCGTTGACGTCCGCCCACTGGAGGTGGACGGTCACCCACTCCCCGGACTGGACGTAGTTCGCCGAGGTCTTGGAGTGGACGTGGTGCGTCCAGGCGAAGTGGTTCGCGAGGGAACCGCTGCCCAGGTAGAAGACGCACTTGGCCAGGTTCGTCACGTCGTCGACGCGGAAGACCAGCCGGATCATCTTGCCCGTCAGGCTCATCGCCGGCAGGCCCGTCTTGCGGACGTAACTCTGCTTGCCGGTGCCGTTCGTGGTCACCCGGACCGACTGAGTGCCGCGGACGAAGGCGGACTTGTCGTTCGCCTCGGCCGACGCGGTGCCCGCGCCCCCCGGCGTCCAGCCGTGGCCCGACTGGAACTGCTGGGACCAACTGGCCCGGCGGTACTTGGGGCGGCGGCCGGAGGGGGCGTAGAGGGGAGGCGTGGTGAGGCCTCCGATGCCGCCCCCGGCGGCCGGGGCGGCGGCGGGCTGTGCCACCACCTTGCCCAGCCACGCGCCGCCGCCGGCCATGGCGACGCCTCCTGTACCGCCCATCAGCAGAGCGGAGCGCCTGCTCACCACCGGCTTGTTCTCCGTTGCCTCGGCAGCGTGCCTGTGGGCGCCTGACCGCCTGTTCTTCACCGGGACTCCCGAACCGTGTCGAAGTAGTTCATACCCTCGTCGGTGAAGTCCTCGACAGCGGACTGCACTTGCTTCGCCGACAGGGTGTCGTTCGCGTTGTAGTAGAGCCAGTCCACCTTCATGTCCCAGGCGCGCTCGCCCTTGAACGGCAGATCGATGAACCAGTGGTTGAAGTTCACGGACATGTCCGCGCGCGGGGCGTACTTGCCGTTGCTGAGGAAGAGCTTCTTGCCGTCGAGCCAGTAGGCGACGACGCCGTCCTTCACTCTGATCAGCACGGTGTGCCAGGTGTCGAGGCTCTTGTTCGTGGTCTCGTAGACCCGGTCGTTCGTCTTGTGGTCGTACCAGGTCACGGTGTCGAGCTTGGGGCCGGGTCGGCCCCAGCCGCCGTTCGGCATGTACTCGTTGTCCAGCTCGCTGTACTTCGAGCCGGTGCCGCCGATGGTGTAGAAGGTCTGGTTGACGTGGTCGCCGGCGTCGCCGGTGGTCGGCTCGTCGCTGAAGTGGATACGGGCCGCGTAGGTGCCGTCGCGGAACTTGCTGGCGGCCGTGCCGAGGCTGGCCTGCTTCGTCCCGGCCTTGGTGCCGTCGGTGCTCGCCCGCAGGTTCAGCACCTGGCCGCCGGCGTGCGCACCCTCGGCGGTGGGGAAGCTGACACCCTTCGCCGACCAGGTGCTCTCGACGCCCGGGCCGCCCTTGCTGGTGCGGACCAGCCAGCCGTGCTTGAACAGGGCCGGGTCCTTGGGGCCCTGGTACGTGAAGTCGTCGAACAGCACCCCGGAGGGCGGGGCGGCCGGCGGCTCCGGAGCGGCCTTCGCCGCCGTCTTCTTCTCGTCGCTCGCCTTGGTGCCGTCCGGCTCCACGCCCCAGGCGAGGACGCCCCGCTTGTAGGCGGTGACGTTCTCCGCCTCCTTGTAGCTGGTCATCTCCGCGTCGAAGGAGCGGTCGTCGGACTGCTTGAGCTTCTCGTGGTCGGTACGGAAGAGCTGGAGGTCGATGCCCTTGCTGTTGGCACCGGGCTTCAGGTCACCCGCGGCGGTCGTGAACCGGACCTCGAGGTAGTGGTCGGCGGTGTCCGTGGGCTTGTCCATCGCGACGATCCGGCCGGCGACGTTGGAGCAGCCGAAGACGGCGTTGACACAGTTGAAGGCGTACGACGCGGAGCCGTCGGCGGTGAACCAGTACCGGAGCGTCACATCGCTCAACGGCAGTGGCTTGTCCGTGTCGTTGAAGACCTCCAGCGACGGCTTGGCCGCCGTCGCCGTCGCCGGGGTGTCGGTCCGGTAGCGGACCTTCAGCTCGGGCGGATCCGGGTTCGCGGCCTTCCACACGGGATAGAGCGCCGTGCCGCCTGCGGCGACGACCGCCACGAGGAGCAGGAGCCTGATCTTGGGCCAGACCCGGCGTCGGGGTGTTCGGCGACGAGGGGACGCCACGCAGGACTCCTTCTGGGGCACCCTGCGGTCTTGGGTGGAGACCGTCAGAGTCGGGTAAACAATGGTCGGATTGTGTGAGGATCCTATCCGTGGCGGCATACAGAAAGGGGGGCGGGTGCACGGATTGTTACCGTACGCCCCACCCCCCTCAGGGGTATCGCGTTACGCCGGGACGCTCGCGACGCCCTGGGCCAGGAACCTCTTGCCGTTCACCCGCTCGGAGACACCCTCGCGGTCCAGGTACGGCGTGATGCCGCCCAGGTGGAACGGCCAGCCGGCGCCCGTGATGAGGCACAGGTCGATGTCCTGCGCCTCGGCGACGACGCCCTCGTCGAGCATGATGCCGATCTCCTGCGCCACCGCGTCGAGCACGCGGTCGCGGACCTGCTGCTCCGTCAGGACGCTGTCGCCCTGCTTCAGCAGCGCGGCGACCTCGGGGTCGAGCTCGGGCTTGCCGGAGTCGTAGACGTAGAAGCCGCGCTTGCCCGCCTTGACGACGGCCGCGAGGTTCGGGGAGACCGTGAAGCGCTCCGGGAACGCCCGGTTGAGCGTCTCGGAGACGTGCAGGCCGATCGCCGGGCCGACGAGCTCCAGCAGTACCAGCGGCGACATCGGCAGACCGAGCGGCTCGACGCCCTTCTCGGCGACCTCGACGGGGGTGCCCTCGTCGATGATGTTCTGGATCTCGCCCATGAAGCGGGTCAGGATGCGGTTCACGACGAACGCCGGGGCGTCCTTGGTGAGGACCGCGGTCTTCTTCAGCTTCTTGGCGACGGCGAAGGCCGTGGCCAGGGACGCGTCGTCGGTCTTCTCGCCGCGCACGATCTCCAGCAGCGGGAGGACCGCGACCGGGTTGAAGAAGTGGAAGCCGACGACCCGCTCGGGGTTCTTCAGCTTCGACGCCATCTCCGAGACGGAGAGGGAGGAGGTGTTCGTCGCGAAGACGGCGTGCGCCGGGGCGACCGCCTCGACCTCCGCGAACACCTGCTGCTTGACGCCGATCTCCTCGAAGACCGCCTCGATGACGAAGTCCGCGTCCGAGAAGCCCTCGGCCTTGTCCAGCACACCGGAGACCAGCGCCTTGAGGCGGTTGGCCTTGTCCTGGTTGACACGGCCCTTGCCGAGCAGCTTGTCGATCTCGGCGTGGACGTAGCCCACACCCTTGTCGACGCGCTCCTGGTCGATGTCGGTCAGTACGACCGGCACCTCCAGGCGGCGCAGGAACAGCAGCGCGAGCTGGCTGGCCATCAGACCGGCGCCGACGACACCGACCTTGGTGACCGGACGGGCCAGGTTCTTGTCCGGGGCACCGGCGGGACGCTTGCCGCGCTTCTGCACCAGGTTGAAGGCGTAGATGCCGGAGCGCAGTTCGCCGCCCATGATGAGGTCGGCGAGGGCCTTGTCCTCGGCGTCGTAGCCCTGCTGGAGGTCGCCGTTCTTGGCGGCGGCGATGATGTCCAGGGCCCGGTAGGCGGCCGGGGCGGCGCCGTGCACCTTGGAGTCCGCGATGAAGCGGCCCTTGGCGACGGCCTGGTCCCAGGCCTCGCCGCGGTCGATGACCGGGCGCTCGATCTCCAGCTCGCCCTTGAGGACGGCGGCGGTCCAGATCAGCGACTGCTCAAGGAAGTCCGCGCCCTCGAAGATCGCGTCGGCGATCCCGAGCTCGTAGACCTGCCTGCCCTTGAGCTGCCTGTTCTGGTTGAGGCTGTTCTCGATGATCACCGAGACGGCCTTCTCGGGGCCGATCAGGTTCGGCAGCAGCGTGCAGCCGCCCCAGCCCGGGACCAGGCCCAGGAACACCTCGGGCAGGGAGAACGCGGGGACGGCCGAGGAGACGGTCCGGTACGTGCAGTGCAGGCCGACCTCGACACCGCCGCCCATCGCGGCGCCGTTGTAGTACGCGAAGGTCGGCACGGCCAGCTTGGAGAGCCGCTTGAAGACCTCGTGGCCGCCCTTGCCGATGGCGAGCGCGTGCTCGTACTCCTTGAGGATCTCCACGCCCTTGAGGTCGGCGCCGACCGCGAAGATGAACGGCTTGCCGGTGATGCCGACGCCGATGATCTCGCCGTCCGCCGCCTCCTTCTCGACCTGGTCGATGGCGGCGTTCAGGTTCGCCAGCGAGGCCGGGCCGAAGGTGGTCGGCTTGGTGTGGTCGTGGCCGTTGTCCAGGGTGATCAGGGCGAAACGCCCGGCACCGGCGGGGAGGTCGAAGTGGCGTACGTGCGCACTCGTGACGACCTCGTCCGGGAACAGCTCGGAAGCCTGCTTCAGAAGCTCGGCGGTGGTGCTCACTTGTCCCCCTCGAAGTGCGGGTTCTCCCAGATGACCGTCGCGCCCATGCCGAAGCCGACGCACATGGTCGTCAGGCCGTAGCGGACGTGCGGCTGCTCCTCGAACTGGCGGGCCAGCTGCGTCATCAGACGGACGCCGGAGGAGGCCAGCGGGTGACCGAAGGCGATGGCGCCGCCGTACTGGTTGACGCGCTCGTCGTCGTCGGCGATGCCGTAGTGGTCGAGGAAGGCCAGCACCTGGACGGCGAAGGCCTCGTTGATCTCGAACAGGCCGATGTCGGAGATCGACAGGCCGGCCTGGGCCAGCGCCTTCTCCGTCGCCGGGATCGGGCCGTAGCCCATGACCTCCGGTTCGACGCCCACGAAGGAGTAGGAGACCAGGCGCATCTTCACGGGGAGGTCGTGCTCGCGCGCGAAGTCCTCGGAGGCGATGAGCGAGGCGGTGGCGCCGTCGTTCAGACCGGCCGCGTTACCGGCGGTGACCCGGCCGTGCACACGGAACGGGGTCTTCAGGCCGGAGAGGTTCTCCAGGGTCGTGCCCGGGCGCATCGGCTCGTCGGCGGTGACCAGGCCCCAGCCCGTCTCACCGGCCTCGGGGGAGGTGCGGCGTACCGAGACCGGCACCAGGTCGGCCTGGATCTTGCCGTTGGCGTACGCCTTGGCGGCCTTCTCCTGGGAGCGCACGGCGTACTCGTCGGCGCGCTGCTTGGTGATCTGCGGGTAGCGGTCGTGCAGGTTCTCCGCGGTCATGCCCATGAAGAGAGCCGACTCGTCGACCAGCTTCTCGGAGACGAACCGCGGGTTCGGGTCCACGCCCTCGCCCATGGGGTGACGGCCCATGTGCTCGACACCGCCCGCGATGGCGATGTCGTAGGCGCCGAAGGCGACGGAACCGGCGACCGAGGTGACGGCCGTCAGGGCGCCGGCGCACATGCGGTCGATGGAGTAGCCCGGCACGGACTGCGGGAGACCGGCGAGGATCCCGGCGGTGCGCCCGATGGTCAGGCCCTGGTCACCGATCTGCGTGGTCGCGGCGATGGCGACCTCGTCGATCTTCTTCGGGTCGAGTCCGGGGTTGCGGCGCAGCAGCTCCCGGATCGCCTTCACGACGAGGTCGTCGGCCCGGGTCTCGTGGTAGATGCCCTTCGGGCCCGCCTTGCCGAACGGGGTGCGGACGCCGTCGACGAAGACGACGTCCCTGACGGTACGAGGCACGATGGCTCTCCTCCAGGGTCAGGATCTGCATTGCTGCTGCGATGCGCTGAGCGCGCGCTCAGGCCCATGCTACTTATGAGTAACGTTGCTGCACACCCCTGACAGGCGGAGCGTTGAAGGTCACACCTCCGGGTGGCGCGGCACCCAGCATTTCAGGGGCCCGGGGCTGTGCCCGATCTGCGGCTGTCGCCGCGTGGGCGCGAGCAACCCACGACGGCTCGCACCCCCCGTACGGACCCCTACCGAGGCGGCGCAGTGGACCCCCGAGGCGTCAGCACAGGGGTCGGCACGGGATGCGACCCGCCCTCACCCCCGGTGATCACCGAGAACAACGTCCGGGCCACCTCCGCCCCGAACCCGTGTACGTCGTGACTCATCGCCGACAGCGTCGGATGCGTCAGCCGGCACAGCTGCGAGTCGTCCCAGGCCAGCAGCGACACGTCCTCCGGCACTCGCAGCCCCATCTCCGCCGCGACCGCCAGCCCCGCCACCGCCATGATGTCGTTGTCGTACACGATCGCGGTCGGCCGGTCGGCCGGCGCGGCGGTCAGCAGAGACCGTGTCGCCTGCCGTCTCGTCGTCATGCACTCCGTGCAGCGCACTGGACCGGCCACCAAGGTGATGACTGATCCCACTGTGGTGTGGG
>NZ_POUC01000256.1 GCF_002891435.1 Streptomyces cahuitamycinicus | reverse complement strand
CCACACCCCAGCCGTAAAATAAGAGGCACTGTGTCTGGCTCCGCAAACACCCCCGAAACCCCGAACCCGAGCCCGCACCCGCACCCGCACCCGCTCACGAGCCCGCACCCGGGCCCGGGTCCGCACCCGCACGCCCCCGGTGTCTCCGTCCGGAGCACCCGGGCCAAGGGAGAGCCGCGCTTTCCCGACGGGCCCAAGGCCGACCCCGCCGGGTCGCACTTCGAGCGGCGGATCCGGAGTTTCCAGCCGCGGCGCAGCCGGGTCACCGCCGGTCAGGCGGACGCGTTGCAGCGGCTGTGGCCCAAGTGGGGCCTCGACATCGACGGCAGCCGCACCCTCGACCTGCCGGAGCTGTTCGGCAACGACAACCCCGTCGTCCTCGAGATCGGCTTCGGCATGGGCGAGGCCACCGCCCAGATGGCCGCCGCCGACCCCGCCACGAACATCCTCGCGGTCGACGTGCACACCCCCGGCCAGGGCAATCTCCTCAATCTCGCCGACCACAACGGCCTGTCCAACATCCGGGTCGGCAACGGCGACGCGATCATCCTCCTGCGCGAGATGCTCGCCCCGGACTCCCTCAGCGGCCTCCGCGTCTACTTCCCCGACCCCTGGCCGAAGAAGCGGCACCACAAGCGCAGGATCATCCAGCCCGACTTCCTCACCCTGGCCGCCACCCGCCTCGGGCCGGGCGCGATCGTCCACTGCGCCACCGACTGGGAGCCGTACGCCGAGCAGATGCTCGACGTCCTCACGGCCCACCCCGACTTCGAGAACACGCAGGCGGACGGCGGTTTCGCGCCTCGTCCCGACTTCCGTCCGCTGACCCGTTTCGAGGGCCAGGGACTGGACAAGGGACATGTCGTGAACGACCTCCTCTTCCGTCGCGTACAGCACGTGGACCAGTCCCCCGCCGGCGCCTGACCACCCCTGGCACCTCTTCCGCCTGCGGACAGCGCCCATCCGTCGTTAGGGTCAATGCCGTGGCCACCAGCCCCCCACATCCGTCGTATCCCAGCGGTCCGAGCGAGGGCGCCCCCCTCACGGGCCCGGGCACGGCCGGCTCCCTGCGGCACGCCCACTGGTGGCAGCGCGCCTGGGTGCGCTACGGCGCGCTGAGCACGCTCCTCGCGATATCCGGCCTCGTCATCCTCGCCCTGGTCCGCGAGGAGACCGGCACGGAGGGCTTCCTGGTCGGGCTGGGGCTGGCCGTCCTGCCGGTGCCCCTGCTGATAGCCGCGTTCCGCTGGCTGGACCGGGTGGAACCCGGCCCCTGGCGGAACCTGCTGTTCTGCTTCGCCTGGGGCGCCTGCGCGGCGGCGCTGATAGCGATCGTCGCCAACAGCTTCGCGACGAGATGGATAGCGACGGCGACGGCGGACCCGTCCAGCGCGGACACCCTGGGCGCCACCGTGATAGCCCCGGTGGTCGAGGAGTCGGCCAAGGCGGCAGCCGTCCTCCTGGTCTTCCTCTTCCGGCGGCGGGACTTCACCGGCATAGTCGACGGGGTCGTCATAGCCGGCGTGACGGCCACCGGCTTCGCCTTCACGGAGAACATCCTCTACCTGGGCACGGCCTTCGGCACCGACCAGCTCACCGGCGACACCGGCGTCGCCTCCGTCACGGCGGCCACCTTCTTCGTGCGCATCGTCATGTCGCCGTTCGCCCACCCGCTGTTCACGGTCCTCACCGGCATCGGCTTCGGCGTCTCCGCGCTCTCGGCGGACCGCCGGCATCTGCGCCGCGTCGCCTTCCCGCTCGGCGGGCTGCTCCTCGCGATGGGCATGCACGCGATGTGGAACGGCTCGTCGGCGTTCGGCGAGTACGGGTTCTTCGCCGTGTACGCGGCGTTCATGGTGCCCATCTTCGGGCTGCTGACGTGGCTGGTGATCTGGACCCGGCAGCGGGAGCTGAAGACCGTACGGGCGGAGCTGCCCGCCTACGCCTCGGCCGGCTGGCTGACCCCTGCCGAGCCGTACGCGCTCGGCTCGATGCGGGCCCGGCGGATCGCCCGCCAGTACGCCCGCCGTCACGTGGGCAGGGCGGCGGCGCGGGAGGTGGCGCGGTACGAGGCGTACGCGACGTCCCTGGCGTTCCTGCGGCACCGGGCCCGGCGGGGCCGCGCCGGGCCCGGCTTCGCCGTACGGGAGCGGGAACTGCTCGGCCAACTGTGGCGGCGCCGGGAGGTGGCCCGACCCGCGCTGGACCACGCGGCGCGGATCACCGCCCCTCCGGTCCCGGTGTCGGCCCCGCCCTGGCCGGTGTACGGGGTGTACGGGTACGGCCCACAGCCGACGCCGTACCCCGCGTACAACCCGTACCGCTCTTAGCTGACTGTCGTGTCCATCAGGCCGAAGCCTGCGTGAGCCGCCCGATCTCGGTCTCCGACAGCGTCAGCTCGCCGACGCCGGTCAGTGCGGGCAGCTGCTCCACCGTCCGCGCTGAGGCGATCGGCGCCACCACCGTCGGCTGGGCGGCGAGCCAGGCCAGAGCCACCGTGGCCACGGGCACGTCGTGCGCCCCGGCGATGTCGTCGAGGGCGGCGAGCACCCGTCGCCCCCGCTCGGTCTCCAGGTGCTTGGCCGCGCTCCCCGCCCGCGCGCTCTCGACCGCCGCACCGGCCCGGTACTTGCCCGTGAGGAAGCCGGACGCGAGGGCGAAGTACGGCACGGCGGCCAGGCCGGCCCGCTCGGCGAGATCCTGGAGCTCACCCTCGTAGGTGTCGCGGGAGACCAGGTTGTAGTGGGGCTGAAGGGCCACGTACCGGGCGAGCCCTTCGCGGTCGGAGAACTCCAGGGACGCCCGCAGCCGCTCGGCGGAGATGTTGGAGGCGGCGATGTGCCGCACCTTGCCGGCCTTCACGAGGGTGTCGAGCGCGCCGATGATCTCCTCGACGGGCACGTCGGGCTGGTCGAAGTGCGTGTAGTACAGGTCGATGTAGTCGGTGCCGAGGCGCCGCAGGGAGGCGTCGGCGGCTGCCGTGATGGTGGGGGCGGACAGGCCGCGGAACTCGGGGTGCTGGCTGACCTTGGTGGCGACGACGACGTCCGCCCGGTTGCCGCGGGACTTCAGCCACTTGCCGAGCACGGTCTCGGACTCACCGCCCTGATTGCCCTCGACCCAGGCCGAGTAGGAGTCGGCGGTGTCGACGAAGTTGCCGCCGACGGCGGTGTAGGCGTCGAGGACGGCGAACGACTGGGCCTCGTCGGCGGTCCAGCCGAAGACGTTGCCGCCGAGGGCGAGCGGGAAGACGTCGAGGCCGGAAGGGCCGAGCTTGCGCAGAGAAGTCATACCGTACGTCAACGCCCTTACCGAAGCGGCCCATTCCACGGGGGACGCAAAGACCCTGTGAACACTCCTGCCGCGGCACGACGTTCCGGCACGCGCTCCGGCCCTGCCGTGCACGCCGGGCATCCGGCAGCCCTGACGTCGGGGGGTCGTCGTCAGGGCCGCCGGTGCTGCAACGGGTGGGTACGGCTTACGGGTTCAGTCCCTTGCCCCGCAGCCACGCCATCGGGTCGATGCCGCTCGTGGAGCCGCCGGAGTGGACCTCCAGGTGAAGGTGGGCCCCGGTGACGTTGCCGGTGGCGCCCACACGGCCGATGACCTCGCCCGTGCTGACCTTCTGGCCGACGCTGACGCCGATGGAGGACTGGTGGGCGTACCAGATCTCGGTGCCGTCATCGAGGGTGAGGACGGTCTTGTAGCCGTACGAGCCGTTCCAGCCGGCCTCGGTGATGGTGCCGCTGTGCACGGCCTTGATCGGCGTGCCCGTGGGGGCGGCGAAGTCCAGGCCCGTGTGGTAGCCGGAGGACCAGTAGGCGCCGGCCTGGCCGAAGCTGGAGGTGATGGTGTACGAGGAGGTCGGCAGGGTGAACTGCTTGGCCAGGGCTGCGAGACGCTCGGCCTCGGCCTTCTTCCTGGCCTCCTCCTCCGCCTTCTTCTTGGCCTCGGCGGCCTTGTCCTTGGCTTCCTTCTCCGCCTTGGCGACCGCTTCCGAGGCGGCCTTCTGGGCGGCGGCCGCGGCGTCCTCGGCGGCCTTGGTCTCGATCTGGTCCTGCTGGTGCTCGACCTGGGCCATGATCCGGGCGCGCAGTGCCTCGCCGGCACCGGCGCCGGAGGTGCCCTTGGTCTGCTCGGTGGCGGCCGCGGCGGTGCCGAGGCTGCTGAGCGGAGTGGCGGAACCTTCGGGGGTGTCGTCGTCCGAGATGAGGGAACCCACCGAGGGCAGGTCCGGGACGGAGATGGACACCGGGGGCTTGCCGGTCTGGGCGCTGGCCATGCCGCCGGCACCCACGGCGGCTATGACGCCGACGCCCAGGACGGTGGAGCTGCGGGCGAGGCCTCCGCCGCGCTGCTTGGTGACACGATGCCGGCCACGGACGGGACGGATGGACTCCTCGGTGGGGTTCCACTCCTGGAACGGGCCCTCTTCGGTGGCCTGATCGCCGTAGCCGAAGGTGTCGGTGTCGCGCTTCGGCGCGAGCGGGGCCGCGGGGGCAGGCCGGTTGGACGCCACGTGGGCGTGCTCCTTTCCTTCCTTCTCGCCTACCGGGTTAGCTGACGGGTTCGGAGCAGGAAGGTCTCCTACGCGCGTATACCGGCCGTGCTTCCACGGTGGTATACGCCCGATTCACCCCAAGTGGTGGTTCCCCGGTTCCCTTTCGGGATTCGGCGCGTGCGCACGGAGCCGCCTTCTGTGACGGCTGGGACGACCGCGCTGCGTTATCGAACGTTAATAGACGCGCGAGGGGTATTCCAGCGATTCCGCTTGATCATTAACCTTTTTCGCGCGGACTTACCTGCCATGACCGGAGTAAATCGGGCGAGTTGACCGCTTCGCAAGTGACTGAGGAGTTTTGACGGTGCGTCAGTTTCAGCGCGGAACGGGGTGGTTCACTCACCGAGCGTAATGAGGTGCGGGGGAAATGACCGAGGGCCGGAATCCTTTTGGATTCCGGCCCTCGGCCTTCAGTAGCGGGGACAGGATTTGAACCTGCGACCTCTGGGTTATGAGCCCAGCGAGCTACCGAGCTGCTCCACCCCGCGTCGTTGTGTCTCCAGTGTACGCCATCCGCGGGACCACTCGTGCACACCCACCGATCGGCCCGTGCTCAGCCCGGCAGGTGGCGGTTCGGGGCCTTGGCCCGCTCCTCGTGCTCCGGGAGGACGACGACCTCCACTCCCCCGGCCGCCAGGAGGCCGCTGCCGTCGGCGTCCGTCACGAAGGTGCCGGGCTCACGCCAGGCCGTGACCACTCGCCGCACGCCGGCGTCGAGGATCAGCCGGGCGCAGGGTGCGGGGCGGGAGGCGCGGCGGGCGCACGGCTCCAGGCTGCTGTACACCGTCGCGCCGGGCAGGCGCGGGTCGGCGGGGTCGAGCTTCGCCAGGGCCGCCTCCTCGGCGTGCACGACCGGGTCGCCCGCCTCGCGGGAGTGGCCGCGGGCCAGTTCCGTGCCGTCGGCCGCGACCACGACGGCGCCCACGCTGAACGCCGTGTCCGACGGCGGGCAGCGATCGGCCAGTTCGCAGGCCAGGGCCAGCCAGTGGTGGTCGGCGGCGGCGGGCAGGGCGCCGGTGCCCGGCGCGGTCGGCTGGTAGCGCATGAGGACCACGTCCTCGATCCGCCGCGACTCCAGCAGCCGGAGCCGGCCGCCCTGGTAGCCGCCGGGGCCGAAGAGGCGGGGCGCCCCCGGGTCGCCCACGAAGAGGGGCGCGAGGACCAGCTGGAGTTCGTCGGCCAGGCCCTGGGTGAGGAGCTGGGTGTGGATCAGGCCGCCGCCCTCGACCATGAGCCGCCGTACGCCCCGGACGTCGTGCAGGTGTGTGAGCAGCCGCCGCCAGTCGAGGTCGGCGCCGAGCGGGACGACGTCGGTGGCGAGGCCGAGGGCGCGGGCGCGTTCGGCGCCCCGGTCCGTCGTGTAGAGGACCTTCTCGCCGCCGGTGTGCCAGAAGCGGGCGTCCGGGTCGAGGTCGCCGGAGCCGCTGACCGTGACCTTCACGGGGTACTCCGGCTTTCCGGCGGCCCGGCGGGCGGCCCGGCGTTCCTCCGAGTTCACCAGGAGCCGCGGGTTGTCCGCGCGGACGGTGCCGGCGCCGATCAGGATGGCGTCGACACCGGCCCGGACCTCGTCGACCCGGTCGAAGTCGGCCGGGCTCGACAGGAGCAGGCGGTCGGGTCCGGTGTCGTCCAGGTAGCCGTCGAGGGAGACGGCGGCGGACAGCAGGACGTACGGGTGAGGCATCGACGCTCCGCGGCTGGTCGGGACGGCGGGACCGACAGGGCCCCGAGGCGGGCTTGGTTCAAGTTTTAAACAAACCTACACTGGGGGCATGACGACTCGCTGGCTCACCCCCGAGGAGCAACGCGCCTGGCGCGCCTACGTCGCCGCCTCGCTGCTCCTGGAGGACGCGATCGACCGGCAGCTCCAGCAGGACGCCGGCATGCCGCACCTGTACTACTCCATCCTGTCCGTCCTGTCGGAGTCCCCTGAGCGGCGGTTGCGGATGACCGATCTCGCCGAGCGGCTGAAGATCACACGCAGTCGGCTGACGTACGCGGTGACGCGGCTGGAGAAGGACGGCCTGCTGCGGCGTGAGGCCTGCCGGTACGACAAGCGGGGCAGCATCGCCGCGCTGACGGACGAGGGGTTCACCGTGCTGGAACGGGCGGCGCCCGGGCATGTCGACACCGTGCGGAGCTTCCTGTTCGACCGGCTCAGCGAGGAGCAGGTGGGGCAGCTGGAGGAGATCACCGCGGCGATCGCCCAGGGCCTCCAGGAGGACGGGACGAGGACGGCGGCGGACGACGTGCCGTGGCGCCGGAGGTCTTCACCGGCTTGTTCGTGACGTGCATCACACCGGGCTGGATTCTCGCCGGTCTCGTTGCTTCAAATTTGAAGCATGAGTAGGGTTCCGGATGTGGATCTGCTTCAAATCTAAAGCAGTGTGACTGTTTCAAATCTTTAGCAGTACGGCTGTGCAGCCGAACAGGAAACGGACCCGGAGGCCCCGCATGCCCGACACCCCCGCCGTCATCGCCACCCCGCGCTCCCGCGTCCGGGTCCCGCTGCGCTTCCACGACGGTTATGAGGCCGACGCCGAGCTCGTCACCTTCCACGGGCTGGCCGACGGCCAGGAGCACGTGGCCATGATCCTCGGCGAGCCCGGCCCGGCCCCGCTGGTGCGGCTGCACTCCGAGTGCCTGACCGGGGACGTGTTCGGCTCCGCCCGCTGCGACTGCGGCCCGCAGCTGCGCGAGGCGGTCGAGAGCATCGCCGAGCGCGGCGGCGTACTCCTGTACCTCCGCCAGGAGGGCCGCGGGATCGGCCTCTACAACAAGCTCGACGCGTACGCCCTTCAGGACGAGGGGCTCGACACGTACGAGGCGAACGCGGCGCTGGGACTGCCGGAGGACGCCCGCGACTACACGGCCGCGGCCCAGATGCTCCGGGCCCTGGGCATCGGCGAACTGGACCTGCTCTCCAACAACCCCGACAAGGCGAGTCAGTTGCGGTCCCTGGGCGTCGACGTCCGCGACCGGATCCCCACAGGGGTCTTCACCACCGCACACAACGTCCGCTACCTGCGCGCCAAGGTCCTCCGGACCAAGCACACGCTGCCGCTCGCCGCGCTGACGGAGCTCAGCGCCGGCTGAGTCGCCCCCGGTCAGGCCGGGAACCGAACCGGGCTGCTTGCCCCTCGGTTCATCGGGTACAGCCTTGGGAAGAGGGCGACCTCTTCAGTACCCGGAGCTTTATGGAAGTGACCGTTTCGTGACCGATCTCGGCGGCCCCGGCGACCACCGGGCGAGGCGACCGGGCGATGGCCCGGAGACCGTCGCATCGCAGATCGCCGATGCCGTGGAGAGTCTGACGGCGCTGTGGTCGGTCGCCGCGCAGGAAGCGTCCCTGCGCCTCTCCCTGCACCAGCTGCGGGCGCTGCGCACCGTGCAGACGGCGCCGGGTCTGAATCTGACGGCCCTGGCGGACGGCCTGGCCATCGGCCTCCCCACGGCCAGCCGCCTCTGCGACCGCCTGGCGGCGGCCGGCCTGCTGGAACGCGCCCAGCACCCCGACACCCGCCGCGAGGTGCAACTGTGGCTCACGCCACACGGACAGCGCGTCCTGTGCGACGTCGCCGACCGCCGCGCCCAGGCCCTGACGGCAGCACTGGCGGCCATGCAACCGGCCGAACGGGCAGCCCTGAGCAGAGGATTGCGAGGCTTCCTGACGGCCCGGGCCACGCTGCCGCCCGACACCGACAGGCCCGAGAGCCGGTGAGGCACCGGCCGGGCCACGCTGATCAGCCCGGGCGGGCGGACGCCCTCGCCCGGCAGGGCGGGGCAGGCGGGCAGGCGGGCAGGCGGGGCAGCGTCAGCCGGGTGGACAGGCGGGCCACCGGTCAGCCCGGATTGGGCGGACGGCCGCACAGGCCAACCCAACCGACGCGCAAGGGCAGCCCCGGAGGCGGACGGACCCGACCACGCCAGGCAGCCCCGGAGGCGGACAAACCACCGGTCGCCCCGAGCGAAGCGAAAACCACCGGCCGATACGAGCGAGGCGGAGGCCACAGGCAGACGGTCACAGCGACCGATCCGACCTAAGCGAAAACCACCGGCCGATCCAAGCCAGGCGGACGGTCACAGCAGCCAATCCGAGCCGGCAGACGGTCACAGCCGCCGATCCGAGCGAAGCGGACACGGCACCCCGTGCGCAGATGATGCCCTCAGGCCCCCGAGCCGTGGCGGCTCACGTCGCCGGCGGCCAGGACCGCCACGCACGTGTCGTCCCGCGTCGGCCGGGCCGCGCTCCCCGCGTCCCGGAGCACCACCGCGGCCGCCACCGCCGGGTCGCAGCCGGGCAGTACGCCGTCGTCGGGCGGCGTCCAGCGGCTCGGCAGGCCGTCGCTGTGGAGGACCAGCAGGCTGTCCGCATGCCAGGGAAGACGCTGCACGGGCACGGACGTCGGCGCCTGTGCGCCCACGATGCCCGGGTGGGACAGCAGCGGCTTCCACGCGCCGTCGCTCCGTAGCCGGGCGCCGACGTTGCCGATCCCGGCGAAGCTCAACTGCTCTTCCCACAGATTCAGTTGGGCAACGGCGACGGCCGCGCCCCGGGTGGGACGCAGGGTCCGGCCCAGCCTCCGAAGGATCTCGGCGGGCGGCAGCTCCGCCAGGCCGCGCAGCTCCTTCACCGCCGTGGTCGAGGCCTCGGCCGCCTTCGGCCCGTGCCCCAGCCCGTCGGCGAGCAGCAGGGTCAGACGGTCGCCGGCGCGCACCCGGCCCCAGGCATCCCCCGAATGCTCGGCCCGGCCCAGGGGGACATTGACGCCCCCGGCGCGCGGACCCGGCGGCGGAGGCCCCTGGTTGCGGGCAGTGGGCTCGTGCCCGATCCGGGCCATCACGACGGTGCCCCGGCCGGGCGCGCTGTGCAGGTCGAAGTCGTTCGCTATGCGCCGGCACGTGCCGAGCCCGGCTCCGAGCGAGGCGGCGACGGTCGTGGTGTAGCCGTCGCGCATCGCCGCTGCGACGTCCGGGATGCCGGGACCGTGGTCGAGCGAGACGAGCTGGACGGCCACCCGGCGGGCGTCGTCGTCCGCACGCTCGACGAGGTTGATCAGCACGCGCCCGCCGTCCGCGTGCCGCAGCAGATTGGTCGCCAGCTCCGTCGCCACGAGCGCGGCGGTCGCGGTGCGGTTCGGGGACAGGCCGGCGCAGGCGCTGGCCTCCTCGGTCGCCACCCGTACGTCCCGCACCCGGGTCGAGTCGTCCACCGGCACGTCCCAGACCCTGCTCATCACGGCACCGTCCGGGAGGGCGGTACGACCGTGGCCCAGGCGGTGACGGTGACGGTGGTCCCCTCACCTGGCCGGCTGTCCACCTCGAACTCCTGCACCAGCCGCTTGGCCCCGCTCAGGCCCAGCCCGAGCCCGCCGCCGCTGGTGTAACCGTCGGTCAGGGCCTGGTCCAGGTCACGGATGCCGGGCCCGGTGTCGACGAAGTCCAGCCGCAGGCCGTGCGACTGGCCGGCGTCCAACGGGGTGATCCTCACATGACCGCCCCCGCCGTGGACGAGGGTGTTGCGGGCCAGCTCGCTCGCCGCGGTGACGATCTTGGTCTGCTGCACCAACCCGAAGCCGAGCTCGGCAGCGGTCTGCCGGACCTGCTGCCGCACCCACGCCAGATCGGCGTCCGAGCCGATCGGCAGGGTGGCCGGACCGGCATGGCGGGAAGCCTGCATCACGGACTCCCCTCGCCCCGGCGCGTGGTCACGCCCAGCAGCTCCATCGCCCGTTCGACGTCCAGGGCCGTCCGCAGGCCGGGCAGGGTGAGCCCCAGCTCGACCAGCGTGATCGCCACCGCGGGGCGCATCCCGGCCAGTACCGTACGAGCCGCCAGCAGCTTGGCTCCGGCGGCGATCTCGGCGAGAACCCGGCCCAGGAACGAGTCGACGATCTCCACTCCGGAGATGTCGATCACGACGCCGCTCACCCGGCTCTGCGAGATCCGGGCCGTGATGTCCTGCTGGAGCTGCTCGGCCATCCCGTCGTGCAGCTCCCCCTGGAGGGTGACCAGCAGGACGTCGCCCAGCTGGAGGACCGGCACGGTGAAGCCGTGTCCGCCCAGGGGCCCGTGGCCCGCCGGCCCGCTCACCGCGTGCCCGCGTCCGCCGCCGCACCGGCCGCCCTCAGCGGTGCGATCTCGACGCCCTGCCGGCTGAGCGCGTAGGCGAGCGCGTCCTCCAGGCTCGAACGGGTGAGCACCGTGCCGAGGTCGATGCCCAGGTGGACGATGGTCTGCGCGATCGCGGGCCGGATGCCGGAGACGATGCACTCGGCGCCCATCAGCCGGGCCGCCGCCACGGTCTTCATCAGGTGCTGGGCGACCAGCGAGTCGACCGTGGGGACGCCGGTGATGTCGAGGATGGCGTACCGGGCGCGCTCGGCGACGATCGCGTCCAGCAGGCTCTCCATGACCACCTGGCTGCGCGCACTGTCCAGGGTGCCGATCAGCGGCACGGCGACGGTGCTCTCCCACAGCTTGATCACCGGCGTGGCCACCTCGTGCAGCTGCTCGCGCTGCCGGGCGATCAACTCCTCGCCCGCGCTGACCGCCGTCTCCATCACGACCAGGCGCAGCGTGCCCATGAGCACCGTCAGCGCCAGCACGACTTCCTGGGCCTCGGGGGCGCACGGCTCGGGGAACTCGGCGCGCAGCAGCTCGGTCACCGGCACGCGCAGCGCGGCCACCTCGTCGGCAACTCCGTCCGGGTCGATGCCCGTACGGGCGCGGGAGGCCGCCATGCGCCCCAACTGGTCGCGCACGGCCTCGAATCCGGAAGCCCGGATGTCGTCCAGCCGCCCCGATGCCGACACCGCCGCCAGCGCCGCGGTCACGGCCCTGCCCGCCTCCACGGCCTCGTCGCGCGACACGGTGAAGACGGTGCGGAACAACGCCGCGTCCGCCCAGCGTTGGGCGATCTGCTCCCGGCGCCGTTCCAGAAAGGCACTCAGCCGGAGAGCGGCCGGCTCCTGTTCCGTGTTCTCTTCCGACACCGACACTTGCATCGCTCCCTTGCACGGGCCGGACCGAGGTCACATGACGGCACCTCAGCCATTACTTGCCGTATGACAAACATTAGTGCCGACGTACGGCACCACCAAACAACTGCCCACCGGCGCCCCCCACCGG
>NZ_POUC01000255.1 GCF_002891435.1 Streptomyces cahuitamycinicus | reverse complement strand
CCGTACGGCCCCCCGCAGCCGCAGCGCGGAAGGGACGGCCGTTCCACCGCCCTGCTCGTCGTGATCGCCCTGGTCGTAGCGCTCGCAGCGGGCGGGTCGGTGTACGCGCTGATGCAGGGCGGCGGCGACGACCGGGGCGACGACCGCCCCGGCCCCACGCAGGGCACGGGCACGTCCCCGACCACCCCGGGCCCGTCCCCGACGACCTCGCGGCCGGACACCTCCCCCTCACCGGCGGACGGCACGATCCCGGCCGGGTACCTCGGCACCTGGACCACGACCATCGACAACGCCGACGGCGAGCACAGCCGTTCGCTCACCCTCCAGCAGGGCGAACCGGGCGACACGGTCCTGTCCCTCGTGGCCGACGGCCCGACCAAGGGCGGCGGCACCTACCACTGCGTGTTCGAGGGACGGTTGAGCGCGAAGCCCGGCACCGACGGCGCGCTGAGCATCGGCCCGACCACCGTGAAGGTCGGACAGCCCCGCTCCGCCTGCACCCCGGGCGCGGCCACCCAGGTGGCCCTCCTCCCCGACGGCACGCTGCAGCGCGTGAACACGAGCAGCGGGGAGCGGCTGACGTACCGGAGGTGAACACTGCCGTCGGCCGTCAGGTCGTCGAACGTCGGGCGCGTTCCGTTCGGCGGGACCGGATCGGCACGCGCGCGGCTTCGAGGCCCCTCACCGCGGCTCCGGCGGGCGCTGGCGCGGCATGTTCGGCCGGGTCCCGCCGTGCGGCGGCACCGTGAACCGCCCGTTCACCCCTGCGTCGGGCCCGCGGCCGGGCCCCGGGAACACCACCGTCTGCAAGGCCACCGGCGCGGCACACCCCGACCGGAATTCGCCCATCCAGTCGGCGGTCTCCACCCGCACCAGTTCCGTCATGTCCTCGGAGAACCTGCGCAGCACCCCGAGGCACCGCTCGGCGGCCTCGCCGGCCGTGCCCTCCGCCGGCCCGAGCACCTCCCGCACGCTCTCCGCGGCCCAGTCGAACTGCAGCGCCTGCAGTCGCCGCTGCACGGCCTGTGCGGTGGCCACGTCCCGCATCCACCCGGACGTCACCCCGAAGTACCGGTCGACGGCCATGCACGCCGCCCCCGCCAGCAGCGCCAGACACCCCCAGGGCGCGGTTCCGCCCGCGACCCCGGTCAGATCCAGCAGGGGCAGCGCGACCCCGGTGACCGCCCCGGCCGCGGTCCCGCAGCGCAGCATCCGCGCGCACCGCCGCTTCCACACCCGGTCCGCGAGGTACCAGGCCGCCGTGCGCAGCGCCCCGCGCTCCACCCACCGGTACAGCTCGTCCAGCCGGACCGCCGGCTCGCCCCAGTCCCCGAGCGGGAGGACCCGCCCCGTCAGATCGCCCGGCCGCAGCCCGGCCGCCGCCTGCTCGCCCCGCCCGTCCTGAGGCGGCCCCTCGGGCTGCATCTCCGGCTGACCCACCCGGCACTCCTCACTGACCACGAATGACCACGTACGGTTCACTCACCGATCACGCTGCGCGATGGACGAAAGCCCGCTTCCGGAGCGCGCCCGACCCTTCCTACCTCCCAATGGGTGGCGAAGACGTCGCTTTCGCCTCTTTTCCGCCCGGAAGTATTCCTTGATCAGGTATAGGGCGCGAGGGGGACTCACTCGAAAGAGTGCTGGGGCGACGGCAGCCCCGACCACGTAGGCTCGTGCCGAACGGGAAAACCCGTACCGAGCAAGGAGCTGATCGTGATCCCCGGTGGTGGCCAGCCCAATATGCAGCAGCTGCTCCAGCAGGCCCAGAAGATGCAACAGGACCTGGCACAGGCGCAGGAGGAACTGGCGCAGACGGAGGTCGACGGGCAGGCGGGCGGCGGTCTGGTGACGGCCACCGTCACCGGCGCCGGTGAGCTGCGCGCCCTGAAGATCGATCCGAAGGCGGTGGACCCGGAGGACACCGAGACCCTCGCCGACCTGGTCGTGGCGGCGGTCCAGGCGGCCAACGAGAACGCTCAGACGCTGCAGCAGCAGAAGCTGGGCCCGCTCGCGCAGGGTCTGGGCGGCGGCGGCATCCCCGGTCTGCCGTTCTGACCCCGCTCACCGCCTTCCTCGGACAGGCGGCGGACAACTACGGTACGTACGGGACGGTGCGTACCGACCCCGAAGACCCCGGAAAGGCAGTCCGTTGTACGAAGGCGTGGTCCAGGACCTGATCGACGAGCTGGGGCGGCTGCCCGGCGTCGGTCCGAAGAGCGCGCAGCGGATCGCCTTCCACATCCTGCAGGCCGAGCCGACGGACGTACGGCGCCTCGCGCAGGCCCTGATGGAGGTCAAGGCGAAGGTCCGCTTCTGCGCGACCTGCGGCAACATCGCGCAGGAGGAGCTGTGCAACATCTGCCGCGACACCCGCCGCGACCCGGCCGTCATCTGCGTGGTCGAGGAGCCGAAGGACGTCGTGGCGATCGAGCGCACGCGTGAGTTCCGGGGCCGCTACCACGTCCTGGGCGGCGCGATCAGCCCGATCGACGGCGTCGGCCCGGACGACCTGCGCATCCGAGAGCTCCTGGCCCGCCTGGCGGACGGGACGGTCACCGAGCTGATCCTGGCCACGGACCCGAATCTCGAAGGCGAGGCGACGGCGACGTACCTCGCCCGCATGATCAAGCCCATGGGCCTGAAGGTCACCCGCCTGGCCAGCGGCCTCCCGGTGGGTGGGGACCTGGAATACGCGGACGAGGTCACCCTCGGACGCGCCTTCGAGGGGAGACGACTCCTAGATGTCTGACGCCACGCTGCACGCGACCGACCAGAACCCGGACGATTTCTCGGTCCAGATCGCGGACCAGATCGAGAGCTTCCTGGTCGCCGTCACGGAGGTCGCCAAGGGCGACGAGCCGGAATCGGCCGTGCCCTTCCTCCTCCTGGAGGTCTCACAACTCCTCCTGGCCGGCGGCCGCCTCGGCGCGCACGAGGACATCGTGCCCGACGAGCGCTACGAACCCGACTCGGGCCCCGAGCCGGACGTCGACGAGCTCCGCGAGAACCTGGCCCGCCTGCTGGACCCGGTCGACGTCTACTCCGAGGTCTTCGACCCCTACGAGCCCCGCAAGGCCCCCGTCCCGGCCCGCATCTCCGACGACCTCACGGACGTCATCACCGACCTCCGCCACGGCATGGCCCACTACCGCGCCGGCCGCACCACGGAGGCCCTGTGGTGGTGGCAGTTCTCCTACTTCTCCAACTGGGGCTCCACCGCCTCGGCGAGCCTGCGGGCCCTCCAGTCGGTCCTCGCCCACGTCCGCCTCGACCAGCCCCTGGCCGAACTCGACGGCCTGGACACCGACCAGGGCATGGGCGACGACACGCTGGAGATCGAGGCGGGCCGGGTGATGGTCGAGGAGATCGCGGAGCCCCTGGGGCTGCGTCCGGCGAAGTAGCCGGTCGGATCCGAGTAGCCGGTCGGATCCGACCGGCCGGTCAGATCCGAACGGCCGTACCGGTGACGCCGATTCCGCTGTGCGGGTCCGCCGGAACCGTCACCGTGATCGTGCTCGGGCGGCCCATGTCCGCGCCCTGATGGATCGTCAGGGTCGCGGGTGTGGGCGCGAGTCCGAGTTCCCTGAGGTAGCCGCCGAAGGCGGCCGCCGCCGCTCCTGTCGCCGGGTCCTCCCTCACGCCGCCGGGCGGGAACGGGTTGCGGGCGTGGAAGACGGTGGGGGACTCGCGCCAGACCAGGTCGATCGTGGTCCAGTCCCTTCGGGCCATGAGGGCGGTGAGCGGGGCCATGTCGTAGTCCAGGTCCGCCAGCCGGTCCCGGGTCGCGGCGGCGACGACCGGGTGCCAGGCTCCGGCGAAGGCCACCCGGGGCGGCAGGGCCGGGTCCAGGTCCCCGGCGGACCAGCCGAGGATCGTCAGCAGCTCGGTGAGGCCGGCCTCATCGAGGGGGACCGTGCGCGGGGCGACGCTCACCAGGGTCGCCACGAGGGTGCCGTCCGCCGCCCGGTCCGTGGTGACGGTGACCAGGCCCGCCGCGGTGCGCAGCAGCAGCCGCCCGGTGCCGTGCCGCTGCGCGTGGGCGACAGCGGTGGCGATCGTGGCGTGGCCGCAGAACGGCACCTCGGCGAGCGGGCTGAAGTACCGGACGTTCAGGGAGCCGTCGCAGGCCTCCACCGCGAACGCCGTCTCGGAATAGCCCACTTCGGCCGCCGTCGCCAGCATCGCCGCGTCGTCGGCGCCGCTCGCGTCGAGCACCACTCCGGCGGGGTTGCCGCCCTCGGGATCCGTGCTGAACGCCACGTAGCGCAGTATCTCCATGCCCAGACCGTAGCGCCCGGCCCACGGTCACGCAGCGTGATTTGGCGGTTCCCTGTACGGGCCCTGGACGCGCGTTGTACGGCCCCTGAACGGCGAGACGCGAGGCTGGAGTCACTTCCACCGCACAGAACGCGGAGGCAGGCCGACTCCCCTCGATCCCACCGGAGACGTCATGAACCGTCGCCCCGCCCGCCGGCGTACAGCCGTAGCCGTCACCGCCACCGCGGTCCTGGCCGCCGGCACCTTCGCCCTCGGTGCCGGGGTCGCCGGAGCCGATCCCGGGAGCAAGGGCGGCAAGCACGCCCAGCCGGTGACCGAGACGCAGGTGCTCGGCCTGTTCGAGCAGTGGAACGCGGCGCTGCGGACGGGTGACCCGGAGAAGGTCGCCGACCTGTACGCGAAGGACGCGGTCCTGCTGCCGACGGTCTCCGACCAGGTCCGTACGGACAGAGCCGGGATCGTCGACTACTTCGAGCACTTCCTGCGGAACGAGCCGGCCGGCACGAAGGTCGAGTCCGTCGTCAACGTCCTCGACCGCGACACCGTCATCGACACCGGCGTGTACGAGTTCGAGCTCACCGACCACGACACGGGCGAGAAGAGCGCCGTCAAGGCCCGCTACACCTACGCCTACGAGAAGCAGCCGAACGGCAGGTGGCTGATCGTGAACCACCACTCCTCGAAGATGCCGCAGGGCTGAGCCGGGTCAGCCGCCGCCTCGGTGGGACGCCCGCAGCGTGATCGTCACGCACAGGCCGCGACCGGGAGCGTCCGTCAGCGCCACGGTGCCGCCGTCGTCCGTGGCCAGCTGCTTGACGACGGCGAGACCGAGGCCGGAGCCGGACTTCCCGGTCAGGCCCTGGCCGCGCCAGAAGCGGTCGAAGGCACGGGACTTCTCGGCGTCCGACATGCCCGGCCCCTCGTCCAGGACCGACACCCCCACCACGTCGCCCCGGGGCTCCACCCGCACGGTGATCGTCCCGCCGTCGGGCGAGACCTCCAGGGCGTTGGAGAGCACGTTGTCCAGCATCTGGTCCAGATGACCGGAACTGGCCAGCACAGACGGCCGGCCGTCGGTACTCCCCCTGAGCGCGATGGTGACTCCGCGCTCGTCGGCGGCCGGCCTCCACACGGCGAGCCGCTCCCGCACGATGTCCATCAGCGGGAGCGGCTCGGCCGCCGTCACCTTCGCCTCGGCCCGGGCCAGCACCAGCAGCCCGCTGACCAGCCGGCTCATCCGGACGACCTCCGCCGTCGCCTGCTCCACGTCCTCCCCGACGAACTCGTCGTCGACGCCGTCCGCGATGTTGTCCAGGGACAGCCGCAACGCCGTGAGCGGGGTGCGCAGCTGGTGGGAGGCGTCCGCGACGAAGATGCGCTGGGCCGCGATGAGGGTGTCCAGGCGTTCGGCGCCCTGGTTGAGGGTGCGCGCCAGGGTCTGGGTCTCGGGCGGGCCCGTCACGGGGGAGCGGGCCGTCAGATCACCGTCGCTGAACTTGCTGGCCATGTCGTTGAGCTGGCGCAGCGGCCGGGTGAGGCGACGGGCCACCACGACGCCGAGCAGGGCGGCCACCCCGAGGACGAGCACGGCGAGAACCGCCCGGAAGCCCCAGATCTGCCAGAGCCGGCTGGTCATCTCGTCGGTCGAGTACAGGATGCGCACGGCGCCGACGACCCGGTCCGTGCCGGCCGCGCGGGCCGGCACCGTGATCTCCAGTTCGGGGCCCCAGATGAAGGAGGAGCCCCAGTCGGTCGTGGACCCGCCCTCCTCCAGGGCCCTGGTCAGGGCCGCGTCCGCCGTCGGCCGCGGCAGGTCCGCCGGGCACTTCGCGGTGCGGGTCACCTGGATCTCGTCGTCGTAGGCCTTGGCCATCTCCTCCAGCGCCTGGCAGGAGGCGGCGCGGCCGTCGCCCAGGAGCAGGGCCATGGCGTCGGCCTCGCGCAGGACGGCCGACCTGGTGTCGCCCCGCAGCTGGTCCGTGAGCGTAAACGCCACCGGCACGGTGAACAGCGCGATGGCGACCGCGACGAGCAGGACGTAGCTGCGGACGAGCTGGCGGATCATGAGCTGGTGCCGTCCCCGCCGGTGACCTTCGCGATCTCCAGCCGGAAGCCGACCCCGCGTACCGCCTCGATGGTGATCGCCCCCGCGAGCTTGCGCCGCAACGCCGCCACGTGCACGTCCAGCGTCTTCGTCGGGCCGAACCAGTTCGCGTCCCAGACCGCTTCCATGATCTGCTCACGCGACATCAGCGCCCCGGGCTCCTCGGTGAGGAAGGCCAGCAGGTCGTACTCCTTGGGCGCGAGGGCGACCTCCTCGCCGTCCAGGCGCACCCGGGCCGCCTTGCGGTCGATCGTCAGGCGGGTGCCGTAGTGGTCGGGCCCGGCGTCGGGCGTGCCCGCGGCGGTGCGGGGCCGCGTGCGGCGCATCACCGCCCTTATCCGCGCGATGACCTCCCGCACGCCGAACGGCTTGGAGACGTAGTCGTCCGCGCCGAGCTCCAGGCCGACCACCCGGTCGGTCTCGTCGCTGCGGGCGCTGATCACGATGATCGGGACGTCGCCGCGCTCGCGCAGCGCCTTGCAGACGTCGAGGCCGTCGGTGTCGGGCAGGCCGAGATCGAGCAGGACGACGTCGTAGGGGCCCCCGTGACGGAGGGCCGCCTCGCCCGTGGTGACCCACTCGACCTCGAAGCCGTAGCGCGTGAGGCCACGGCGCAGGGACTCGGCGACCGGTTCATCGTCTTCCACCAGGAGTACGCGCACAGCCGAACCCTAGTGCTTGAAAGTTGTCTGACCCGTACCGGACCAGGTGCGATTGTGACGCCGGGCACTTTTCCGCGTGGCGTGTGCCCAGATGGGCATGAGCGACTCTGGACGGGTCCCGAGATCTCACCATGCGATATCGCGGAGGGGTTTTTCGGACGCTCGTTAGACTGAGCCGACCGCGGTACGAATGCGTATGAGCGGACAGAGACGGATTGAGCGAGGAGCGCACGTGGGCCTTGTCGTGCAGAAGTACGGAGGCTCCTCCGTAGCCGATGCCGAGGGCATCAAGCGCGTCGCCAAGCGGATCGTGGAAGCGAAGCAGAACGGCAACCAGGTGGTTGCCGTGGTTTCCGCGATGGGCGACACGACGGACGAGCTGATCGATCTCGCCGAGCAGGTATCCCCGATGCCTGCCGGGCGCGAGCTCGACATGCTGCTGACCGCCGGAGAGCGGATCTCCATGGCCCTGCTGGCCATGGCGATCAAAAAGCTGGGCCACGAGGCCCAGTCGTTCACCGGCAGCCAGGCGGGTGTCATCACCGACTCGGTCCACAACAAGGCCCGGATCATCGACGTCACGCCGGGCCGGATCAAGACCTCGGTGGACGAGGGCAACATCGCGATCGTGGCCGGTTTCCAGGGCGTCAGCCAGGACACCAAGGACATCACCACGCTCGGCCGCGGCGGCTCCGACACCACGGCGGTGGCTCTCGCCGCCGCCCTCGACGCCGACGTCTGCGAGATCTACACCGACGTCGACGGCGTGTTCACCGCCGACCCGCGTGTGGTGAAGAAGGCCCGGAAGATCGACTGGATCTCCTTCGAGGACATGCTCGAACTGGCGGCGTCCGGGTCGAAGGTGCTGCTCCACCGCTGTGTGGAGTACGCCCGCCGGTACAACATCCCGATCCACGTCCGGTCCAGCTTCAGCGGACTGCAGGGCACGTGGGTCAGCAGCGAGCCAGTCGTTCGCACGACACAGCAAGGGGACAAGCAGGTGGAGCAGGCTCTCATCTCCGGTGTCGCGCACGACACCTCCGAGGCCAAGGTCACGGTCGTCGGCGTGCCGGACAAGCCGGGCGAGGCGGCCTCGATCTTCCGCGCGATCGCCGACGCCGAGATCAACATCGACATGGTCGTGCAGAACGTGTCCGCGGCCTCCACGGGCCTGACGGACATCTCCTTCACGCTGCCGAAGACCGAGGGCCGCAAGGCCATCGACGCGCTGGAGAAGAACAAGGCCGGCATCGGCTTCGACTCGCTGCGCTACGACGACCAGATCGGCAAGATCTCCCTGGTCGGCGCCGGCATGAAGACCAACCCGGGTGTCACGGCCGACTTCTTCACGGCCCTGTCCGACGCGGGCGTGAACATCGAGCTGATCTCGACCTCCGAGATCCGCATCTCGGTCGTCACGCGTGCCGACGACGTGCCCGAGGCCGTCCGTGCCGTGCACTCCGCGTTCGGGCTCGACTCCGACAGCGACGAGGCCGTCGTCTACGGGGGCACCGGCCGCTGATGGCCGATCTCCGACAGGACGCCCGGACCGTACGGTCCGGGCGTCCGACGCTTGCCGTGGTGGGGGCGACCGGAGCCGTCGGCACGGTCATGCTCCGGATCCTGTCCCAGCGGGCGGACGTCTGGGGCGAGATCCGGCTGATCGCCTCCCCGCGCTCGGCCGGCCGCAAGCTGACCGTGCGCGGCGAGGAGACCGAGGTCCTCGCGCTCACCGAGGAGGCCTTCGACGGGGTCGACGTCGCCATGTTCGACGTCCCCGACGAGGTCGCCGGGCGGTGGGCGCCCGTCGCCGCCGCCAAGGGCGCGGTGGTGGTCGACAACTCCGGTGTGTTCCGGATGGACCCGGACGTGCCGCTCGTCGTGCCCGAGGTCAACCCGCACGCCGTGCGGATGCGCCCGCGCGGGATCATCGCCAACCCCGGCTGCACGACGCTCTCCATGATCGTGGCCCTGGGCGCGCTGCACGCCGAGTTCGGGCTGCGCGAGCTGGTCGCCTCCTCGTACCAGGCCGTCAGCGGCGCCGGGCGCGAAGGCGTGGCGACCCTGCGCCGGCAGCTGTCCCTGGTCGCCGGCACGGAGCTGGGGACCAACCCCGGCGACGTACGCCGGGCCGTCGGGGACCACACCGGGCCGTTCGCGGAGCCCGTCGCGCTGAACGTCGTGCCGTGGGCCGGAACGGCGCATGAGGACGGCTGGTCGTCGGAGGAGCTGAAGGTGCGGGACGAGTCCCGCAAGATCCTCGGGCTGCCCCGTCTTCCCGTGGCCGTCACCTGTGTCCGGGTGCCGGTGATCACTACGCACTCCCTGACCGTGCACGCCCGCTTCGAGGGCGAGGTCACCGTCGACAAGGCCCGCGAGATCCTCGCCACGGCGCCCGGTGTCGTGCTGTTCGACAACCCGGCCGCGGGGGAGTTCCCCACCCCCGCCGACGTGGTCGGCACCGACCCGACCTGGGTCGGGCGGGTCCGGCGGGCGCTGGACGACCCGACGGCTCTCGAACTGTTCGTGTGCGGGGACAATCTGCGCAAGGGTTCCGCGCTCAACACCGCGCAGATCGCCGAACTGGTCGCGGCCGAGCTGCGCTGACGGGGTCCCCGACCGGTTTTCGTGAAGTTTCGCTGCGTCAGAACACCCCGGCCGATGTCACAGGCGGTTTGTAGGATCTGTGTACGACATGTGAGCCGGTCGATGGTCCGGACCACTTGTCCATGGCGCTTCGGCATCAGAGGATTTACCTCCCCGTCCTCCGCAACCACGCGGAGGGCGGGGAGCGTCTTTGCGGTCGCCCTTCGGCCGTGGGAGCGCTTCATCAGGCGTGGGGACGCCTGGAACCGGGCGTGGGGACGTCCGTTCACATCTGGACATAGGGGAAGAGCGGGACGCATGAGGGCATTTGATGCACCATCGGTTGTGCTGCCTGACGCGGGTAGACCGTCGGCGGCGACGGTCGGCATGAAAGTGTTGCCCGGCACGTACAACCCTCACAGGGGTCAGCGTGTCCAACAGGCGTGGCAGAGGTACTCGACTTCAGCGCGGCACGCGGCACGGTCCTTCGACCGCCCCGTCCGGCGGCTCTACGACCCCGCATGGCCGGTACGCCCGGTGGCATGCCGGTGATCGCGCCCGTGCCCGCAGCGCGGCCGGCCCGCATACCCGACCAGCGTGACGGCGCGGAGGACGGCCTGGTGGCCGGCACCACGGTCGACCACCTCACCGAGACCTACCGAGCGCACTACCGCTCGCTGCTGGGTCTCGCCGCCCTCCTCCTCGACGACACCGCCTCCTGCGAGGACGTCGTCCAGGAGGCATTCATCCGTGTCCACTCCGCCCGCAAGCGGGTCCGCGAACCCGAGAAGACCCTGGCCTACCTGCGCCAGACCGTCGTCAACCTCTCGCGTTCCGCGCTGCGCCGCCGCATACTCGGCCTGAAGCTGCTGTCGAAGCCGATGCCCGACATGGCCAGCGCCGAGGAAGGCGCCTACGACCAGTTGGAGCGCGACTCCCTCATCAAGGCGATGAAGGGGCTGCAGCGCCGCCAGCGCGAGGTGCTGGTGCTGCGCTACTTCGCGGACATGACCGAGGCACAGGTCGCCGAGACCCTCGGCATATCGCTGGGCTCGGTCAAGGCGTACGGCTCGCGCGGTATCGCGGCACTCCGGCTGGCCATGGAGGCGTCGGCATGAGTGAGCGCAACGGCGCCGGCGGCAACGGGCGCGAAGGCCCCGAACCCGCCGAGCGCCTCGACGAGCGGCAGACGCCGACAACGCTGCACGGGCAAGATCCGAAGCAATCGCACACTGGGAACGGAACTGTGAACGACGGCCCCGACGACCAGAGCCCGGACGGGCTCGGCTCGGACGAGCTGGACCTGCGCACGATGCTGCACCAGGTGGTGCAGGAGGTGGAGCCGCGCGACGGCACCCTGGAGTACCTGCGCAAGGCGGTGCCCCAGCGGCGGACCCGCAAGCGGCAGGCCGTCGTCGGCATGGCCGCCGCCGCGCTCTTCATCGGCACGGCCATCCCCGCCCTGGTGCACGTCTCCAACGCCACCGGCTCCGACGCCAACCCTTCCGCCATCGGCCACGCCTCCGAGACGCAGGGCGGCTCGGGCGAGGGGAAGGGCCAGGACGGCGGCGAGAGCACCACGGGCGGCTCCTCCGGCAAGGCCGAGGGCAAGGAGAAGAGCGACAAGAGGGAGAAGGACGAGGACAAGGGACCCGGCGCCTCCACCGGCGCGTCCCAGGGCGGTACCGACCCTTCCTCCACCGCCGCGGCCGGTATTCAGGCGTGCACCGCGGCCCAGCTCGGACCCGCCTCCGCGAGCGCGGGCGCCCCCGACTCCACGGGCGCGGTCTCCGGCTCCTTCCGCGTCGTCAACGTCTCCGCCGCGGCCTGTACGGTCACCGGCCCCGGCTCGGTGAGCGCGCTGCCGCAGGGCGCCGCCGACATGAGCAAGGTCGGCTCGACCCGGCACACCGCCGGTGACGCGGCGGCCGGTCTGCTGCCCGACCCGTCCCTGGAGGCCGCCCAGCTGGTGCTCCAGCCGGGCATCGGCTACGACGTGAAGTTCGCCTGGGTCCCTTGTCCTCGTCCTTCTCCCTCTTGTCGCTCTTCTCCTTGCCCTCGGCCTTGCCGGAGGAGC
>NZ_POUC01000254.1 GCF_002891435.1 Streptomyces cahuitamycinicus | reverse complement strand
GGTGTCGCCTCAGCCGCTCCCGTCGCCCCGGCCGGTTCCGGGTCGGGCGTTGCGGTGGTTGCCTCGGCTTCGTCCTGGCGTACCGCCTTCTCCGCCAAGGCCACCAACGGGTCGTCGCCGGCCGCGCGGCCGGACAGGACGTTGGAGTTGGCCTCGGCGTCGGCGCCCGGGAAGGAGACGGAGTGCGTCGTGCCGGCGAGGGGGCCGGAGGCCGGGACCGCCACGGCCGGGGCGGCGGCGAGGAGCGTGCGCGGCAGGACGACGACGGCCGCGACACCGCCCTGCTTCTGCTCGCGCAACTGGACGCGCACACCGTGGCGGTGGGCGAGCCGGGCCACGACGTACAGGCCGAGGCCGAGACCGTCCTCGCCCTCCTGGTCGTAGGGCGCCTCGGGGTCGAAGTCGGTGAGGCGGGAGTTGAGGCGCTCCAGCCGGTCCTCGGTCATGCCGATGCCCTCGTCCTGGACGGAGAGCATGACCTCGCCGTTCTCCAGCAGCCAGCCGGAGATCTCGACCGGCAGGTCGGGCGGGGAGAACGTCGTGGCGTTCTCCATGAGTTCGGCCAGCAGGTGGGAGAGGTCGTCCGCGGCGAACCCGGCGATGTGCGCGTGCGGCGGCAGCGCGGCGATCCGGACCCGCTCGTACCGCTCGATCTCGCTGACCGCGGCGCGGACGACGTCCACCAGCGGCACGGGCCCGGCGGCGTGCTGGACGTGCTCGGTGCCGGCGAGGACCAGCAGGTTCTCGCTGTGCCGGCGCATGACCGTGGCGAAGTGGTCGAGCTTGAACAGCGTGGCGAGCCGGTCCGGGTCCTGCTCGCGCTCCTCCAGGTTCTCGATGACGGCCAGCTGCCGCTCGACGAGACCGAGGGTGCGCAGGGCGAGGTTGACGAACGTACCGCCGATGGCCGTGCGCAGCCGCTCCAGCTGGGCGGCGGACTCGGCGAGTTCACCGCGCAGTTCCTCGCGCGCGTCGGCCATCTTCTGGCGCTGGCCGACCAGGTGCTTGCGGTCGGACTCCAGCGTGGTGATCCGCTCGGTGAGGGCGGCCGCGTGCGCGTGCAGGGCGTTGACGGAGCGGACGGCCTGGGCGAACTCGTCGTTGCGGCCGGTGAACTTCACCGGTTCCTCGGCCGCCGGGTCCTCGGCCTCGGCGAGGCGCTTCGACCCCAGGCGCAGGACCGCGAGCGGCCGGGTGAGGCTGCGGGCCATGCCCGTGGCGACGCCGACGGCGAGCAGCATGAGGGCGCCGAGGACGGCGACGCGGATCTCCAGCGAGGTGACGTCGTCGTCGCGCAGCGCCTCGAGGTCCTTGGTGCGGCGGTCGTAGAGGGCCGACTCCACGCCGCGCATCAGGTCGACGCGGGCGGACAGGGCCGCGTCCAGCCTCTTGCCGCTGGTGGCGAGGTCGCTGCGGGAGAGCGTCGGCTGGTCGGTCAGGGTGGCGAGGTACTTGTCGGCTGAGTTGACCTCGGTGCCGGTGACCGTGGAGTCGAAGGAGGCGCGGGCCGGCTTGGGCGCGGTGCCGCGGAAGTCGGCCAGGGCCGCGTCGGAACGCAGCCGGGCCTGCTGCGCGGCGGCGCTCAGGGCGTCGCGCTGCCGGGTGTCCTCGTCCGAGGAGGCGGAGGTCTCGGTCGGCAGGCCGGTGACGGGGTCGATGACCGTCTCCGTGCTGCGCGGCACGCTCAGCGCGGCGAGCAGCAGCCCGCGGGCCGAGGCGGCCTGCTGGACGGCGGAGTCCAGCTCGGCCAGCGCGTACGAGCCGGAGCCGGCGCGCGGCGGCGTCTGCTGCGCCAGCTGCTCGGCGAGCCGGTGTAGTTCGGTGATGGCGGCGGAGTACGCCTGGTGCGCTTCGAGGGCGCTGCTCTTGCCGGTGAGCGCTGCCCTGCGTACGGCCGCTATGTCGTCGAGGTCGGAGCGCAGCGAGGCGGGCGTGTCGGTGTCGGAGCGCAGCTCCTCGACCTGCCGGTCCACCCGGGCGCTGTGCTGCTCGGAGGGCGCCTTGGACTTGGGGCGCCCGGCGGCGATGTAGGAGGTGACGTCGTCCCGCTCGTCGGCGAGGGAGTGCGCGAGGGCGAGGGCGTCCTGCGTCTGCTCCGCGAGCGTCACCAGCTCCTGGCTGTCGTGGAGTTGCCCCGAGGCGGCGAGGACGGAGGGGGCGCCGGCGCCGGCGATGGCCGCGGCGACCACGGCCACGGCGACGATCAGCCGGTTACGTACGTGGGTGGGGCGTCCCTTGCCGGTGGGGGGCGTCGGCTCAGCACCCTGAACGGGGGCCGTCTGCTTGCCTGTGCGACGAGGCCGCGTCTTCTGCACCGGTGCTCGCATTCCTGACTCGTGAACCGTTGGGCCCGGATGACGCTCCGTCAACTGGTGCGTACTCCCGGTACACTTCCCGACCCTCCCAGCGCCGGTGGGCAGCGCACGCGCATCACCTGACCCGCCACCCGAAGGAGTGAACCCCGGTTGGGAGTTGAGGGGCAAGTTCCGCAGGCCCTTGCAGGGACCTTGCGCGGCACGCCGGTTGGACGGCGGCGACGGCCGGTGGCAGTATTCGCCACCACGCCTTCCCGGAACAAATCATTCCAGCCCAAACCCGGCGTCTGACCTGCGCGGCTGCGCCCGTACGGCAACCATTGGCAGCCTTTTGCGGACGCTGTGAAGGGCTCGTGCAGACTGGCCGGATGCGTACTGAACTCGCCTCGGAGCCGGGAGACGCCGACCGCCCCAACGAGGACTTCGCCGGTGTCGGGCTACCGGCCTCGGGGCAGGGCGGTTCGGTGGTCGTCCTGGACGGGGTCACGCCGCCGAGGACCGGGACGGGCTGTCTGCATTCCGTCCCCTGGTTCACGGCACGCCTCGGCGGCGCACTGACCGAACTGACCGTTTCACTCCCGGATATCCCCCTCGTCGACGCCCTGTCCCACGCCATCGCGCGTACCTCCGAGGCACACGCCGCAACCTGTGACCTTTCTCACCCTCGAACCCCTCAGGCCACGGTGGTCGTGACCCGCTGGAATCCGGACACCGTGGAATATCTGGTCCTGTCCGACTCGGCCCTTCTCCTGGAGTCCCCGGACGGCGTGGTGACACCCGTCCTCGACGACCGGCTGGCCCTGCTCCCCCGCTCGGCGCTGGCGACGGACGCGCTGGTGGACTCCACGCTCCGCAACATGGAGGGCGGCTTCTTCACTGCGGCGGCCGACCCCTCGGTGGCGGCCCGGGCGGTGACCGGAACCGTTCCCCGCGAACGGGTCCGTGCCCTGGCCGCGCTGACGGACGGCGCCGCCCGCTGGGTGGACCGGTTCGGGGAGGGCGACTGGACGGACTGCTTCCGGCTCGTCCGCAAGGAGGGCCCGCAGGCCCTGGTGGACCGTGTCCGGACGCTGGAGCGGTCGGACAGCGCCGCGACGTTCCTCGGCCGGAGCAAGCGGCACGACGACGCGACGGTGGCGTTCGTCGAGTTCTGAGGGCCTGCCGTTCGATCACGTCGCAGACGCGCGGCCCGGCACACGCGTCCGCGGCCCTGGGCCCACCCGGCGCCACTCCTCCATGCCCCGTTCGAGCCCGGCCAGGCATGCGCGTCCGCGGCCCTGAACCCACCCGGCGCTACTTCTCCATGCCCCGGTTGAGCTGGTTCAGCAGCCGGGCCAGTTCCGTGACCTCGCGGGAGTCCCAGTCGGCCAGGCGGCCGGCGTACCGGGCGCGGCGGGCTTCCCGGACCCGGCGGACGCGGTCGTGACCCTCCTGGGTGAGGGCGACGAGCCAGGCGCGTCCGTCGGCGGGGTCGGGCTCGCGCGCGACCAGCCCTAGCTCCTCCAGGGCGCGCAGCTGGCGGGACATCGTCGCCTTGCCGACCCCGATGTAGCCGGCGAGTTCGGTGGCCCGCTGCTTCCCGCACTCGTCCAGCCGGACCAGCAGGCCGTACGCGGACGACTCCAGGTCGGGGTGGACCTCGCGGGCCATCTCGCCCTGGCTGGCCCGGGCGCGCCGCAGCAACACGGTCAGCTCGCGTTCCAGTGCCAGGAAGGCGGGCTGGTCCACACCGCTCGCGGCCACACCGGCGTCGCGGTGTCCGTCGTTGCCTTCCTCGTGCACGTCAGCCCCTGCCTCGGTCGTCGCCCGGCCCTGTGAGTCCGGTACTGGAATTCTCCGCCACCTGCCGCCCTCGCCGCAGTCCGGCAAGTATTCCGCAGGTCAATGGCGTGCGCGTACACAGGGTCATCACACGGTGAAGGCCCGGGCCTCCCTCACGGGAACCCGGGCCTTCTCATCCGATGACCTCCGTCACGCGGCCACCGGAACCTCCGGCGTCACACCCGCGGTGGCGGGCGCGAGCGCCAGCTCCAGGACCTGGCGGACGTCGGTGACGGTGTGGACGTCGAGCTTGTCCAGCACCTCCGCCGGGACGTCGTCCAGGTCGGGCTCGTTGCGCTTGGGGATGATCACCGTGGTGACACCGGCCCGGTGCGCCGCGAGCAGCTTCTGCTTCACACCGCCGATCGGCAGGACCCGCCCGGTCAGCGAGACCTCGCCGGTCATCGCCACGTCCGTGCGGACCAGCCGGCCGGACAGCAGGGACGCGAGGGCCGTCGTCATGGTGATGCCCGCGCTCGGGCCGTCCTTGGGGACCGCGCCCGCCGGGAAGTGGATGTGCACACCCCGGTCCTTCAGATCGGCCACCGGCAGTTCGAGCTCGGCGCCGTGGGAGCGCAGGAAGCTCAGCGCGATCTGCGCCGACTCCTTCATCACGTCGCCCAGCTGGCCGGTCAGGGTCAGCCCGGCCGCGCCCGTCTCCGGGTCGGCCAGCGACGCCTCGACGTACAGCACGTCACCACCGGCTCCGGTCACCGCGAGCCCGGTCGCCACGCCCGGCACGGACGTCCGCCGCTCGGCCGGGTCCTGGGCGGACTCGGGCACGTGGTGCGGGCGGCCGATCAGGTCGCGCAGATCCTCGTCCCGGACGGTGAGCGGCAGCTTCCGCTCCCCCAGTTCGTGCTGGGCGGCGACCTTGCGCAGCAGCCGTGCGATCGACCGCTCCAGGGTGCGCACGCCCGCCTCGCGCGTGTACTCACCGGCGAGCTTGCGCAGGGCGCCCTCGTCGATGGCCACCTCGTCCTGGTCCAGCCCGGCCCGCTCCAGCTGGCGCGGGAGCAGGTGGTCGCGGGCGATGACGACCTTCTCGTCCTCGGTGTAGCCGTCCAGGCGGACGATCTCCATGCGGTCGGCCAGCGCCTCCGGGATCGCCTCCAGTACGTTGGCGGTCGCGAGGAAGACCACGTCCGACAGGTCCAGCTCGACCTCCAGGTAGTGGTCCCGGAAGGTGTGGTTCTGCGCCGGGTCGAGGACCTCCAGCAGGGCGGCGGCCGGGTCGCCCCGGAAGTCCGAGCCGACCTTGTCGATCTCGTCGAGCAGCACGACCGGGTTCATCGACCCGGCCTCCTTGACGGCGCGGACGATCCGGCCCGGCAGGGCACCGACGTACGTACGCCGGTGGCCTCGGATCTCGGCCTCGTCGCGCACCCCGCCGAGGGCGACGCGCACGAACTTGCGGCCCATGGCGTGGGCGACGGACTCGCCCAGGCTGGTCTTGCCGACGCCGGGCGGCCCGACGAGCGCGAGCACGGCACCTCCGCGCCGCCCGCCGACGACGCCGAGTCCCCGGTCGTCGCGCCGCTTGCGCACGGCCAGGTACTCGGTGATCCGCTCCTTCACGTCCTCCAGACCGGAGTGTTCGGCGTCCAGGACGCCCTTGGCGCCCCGGATGTCGTAGGAGTCCTCGGTGCGCTCGTTCCACGGCATCTCCAGGACCGTGTCGAGCCAGGTGCGGATCCAGGAGCCCTCGGGCGACTGGTCGGAGGACCGCTCCAGCTTGTCGACCTCCTTGAGGGCGGCCTCGCGGACCTTCTCCGGCAGGTCGGCGGCCTCCACGCGGGCGCGGTAGTCGTCGGACTCCTCGCCGTCCTGCTCGCCGTTGAGTTCGCGCAGCTCCTTGCGTACGGCTTCCAGCTGGCGGCGGAGGAGGAACTCGCGCTGCTGCTTGTCGACGCCCTCCTGGACGTCCTTGGCGATGGTCTCCGCGACGTCCTGCTCGGCGAGGTGGTCGCGCAGGTGCTGGGCGGCGAGCTTGAGCCGGGCCACCGGGTCGGTGGTCTCCAGCAGTTCGACCTTCTGGTCGGTGGTCAGGAACGGCGAGTAGCCGGAGTTGTCGGCGAGCGCGGAGACGTCGTCGATGGCCTGGACCCGGTCGACGACCTGCCAGGCTCCGCGCTTGCGCAGCCAGGCGGTGGCGAGGGCCTTGTACTCCTTGACCAGTTCGGCGACATGTCCGGGGAGCGGGTCCGCGACGGTGTCGTCCACGCGGGTCCCCTCCACCCAGAGTGCGGCGCCGGGACCGGTCGTTCCCGCGCCGATGCGCACCCGGCTCCGGCCGCGGATCAGGGCGCCCGGGTCGCCGTCGGCGAGCCGGCCGACCTGCTCGACGGTGCCGAGGACACCGGTGTTCGCGTAGGTCCCGTCGATGCGTGGCACCAGGAGTACCCGGGGCTTTCCGGGCGTTGACCGGGCAGCGGCCTGAGCGGCCTCCACCGCGGCACGGACCTCGGAGTCGCTCAGGTCCAGCGGGACCACCATCCCGGGCAGCACGACCTCGCCGTCGAGCGGCAGCACGGGCAGGGTGAGCGGTGTGGACGTCGAAGCCATGATCTCCCCTTCGGCAGTCAAGTTGAGCTATGCCGACTCAATGCTTGACGGCGCCCGGATGTTCCCCGGCCGCCGTTCGCTGTCAGCGATCACCCGTGCCACCGGGAGCGGGAGGGCGCATAAGGTCCGGTGAGTCATAGACGTAATAGACGTTCGGATGCTGCGCTCATTACGGGGGGGGGGATGGCATGGACGGAACCGTGCAGGCATGGGTGGACGGGTGGGTCGTGTCCCGCGGGGCCGCTCCGCCCACGGCGGAGCCCTGGGGCTGGACGATCGACATGGGGATGCACGGGCACGTCACGCGGCACGTGTTCGGCTCCACGGGCGACGGCCTCGACGAGACGACCGTCCGCAAGGTGGCCGGAGCCGTGACCGGGCACGGCGTCTGGCTCAAGGCCTTCCGGGACCCGTCGGTGGTCTCCGGCTGGCTCGACGACACCTGGTGGATCGACCCCGAGCCCGGATATCTGATGACGCTTCCGCTGACGGCGGACGGCGCTCCGGCCGCTCCCGACGGCTTCCGGCTGCGCGGCTGGTCGCGCGGCGGGGTGACCCGGGTGATGGTGGCCGCGCCGGACGGGTCCCTTGCGGCGCGCGGCCAGGTCACCCCGACCGGCGAGACCGCCGTCGTCGACCAGATCGAGACGGCCCCCGAGCACCGGCGCAAGGGCATGGGCAGTCTCGTCATGCGGACGTTGCAGGACGTCGCGGTCCGGCAGGGCGCACGGACCGGCGTCCTGGCCGGGACACCTGCGGGGCGAGGGCTCTACGAAGCGCTGGGCTGGAAGGTCGTGGCCCCGCTGACCAGCGCCAAGTACGCGCCGTCGGCCGACGCCCGGAGCTGAGGGGCCTGGCGGTCAGTGCCCGGCCGGGCCGAGGCCCGTCGCACGCATGCGCCGGAGCACCGGCCAGGTCGCGATCCCGATGCCCAGGGCGATGAGGTGCCCCCAGTTCGTCATCGGGTCGGTGAAGGCGAGCAGGTCCTGGAGGAGCATCAAGCCGAAGGCGGCCAGCAGCGGCAGGCGCAGCCCGAGCGGCAGCAGACCGGCCAGGGCCCCGATGCCGGCGGCGACGCCGAAGCTGACGCCGTAGTCGAGGCGGTGCAGGGAGCTGCCGGGCAGGTGCCCGGCCAGCACCGCGAGCCCCACGGGCACCTCGGTCGCGAGGGTGGCGAAAACGTGCCCGAGCAGGAAGACACCAGCCGTGCGCAGACTCCCGATCCGCCGTTCCAGCGCGGTCAGCACCAGCAGGAAGACGATGGTGAAGGGCGAGGTCACCCCGCCCGCGACCCACAGCGCGCTGCCGATCAGCACCAGTCCCGGCGAGCGCACCAGGTGCGCCACGTCCGTGCTGGAGCCCTGGAGCAGCGCGTGCACCAGGGCCGGGTCCGCGTTTGCGGAGATCAGTGAGGTGAGGCAGAGGAGGGTGGCGTATCCGAAGGTGAACGGCGTTCCCGTGGGGGTGGGCAGCAGCCGCCAGGGGCGGAGCGCCCGCAGCCGGGGCGCGGCCGCGGCGCCGCGCAGCGCGTGGCGCGCGCGGTGGACTCCCCCGGGGACGGGCTCCCGTACTCCCGTCGCCGCCGTCTCGCGCGGGCCCCGCTGCCGCGGCATCCCGTCCAGCAGCCCCGGCACGTCGGAGAGGGGCGGGACCCCCGGCCCCGGCACGTCGGAGACGGGCGGCGCCCCCGGCGCCGGCGGGGCCGTCTCGTGGGGCGGCACGGCGCGTTCCACAGCGGGCGCTCCTTCCGTCACGCCCCAGCCTTCGCCCCGGGCACCCCGCTGTCTGTGACCAGCGCCACGCGCGAGCCGACGCACAGCAACCCGAAAGCCGCGCGCCGCGTCCGCCCCGGGGCGCGGGGAATTGCCGGGCGCCACGCCCACCGTCCCTGCCAAAATGCCGCCATGCCTACCCCGTACGACATCCCCGATGTCCTGGACCGCCGCGAGGGCCCGCACGGCGAGGTGGTGCTGCGCCGGCACGGAGACCGGCTGGAGATCATCGCCAACGGCTGTTTCCTGATGGACACCTCCGACGGCCGCTCGGAGCGGCGGCTGGTCGACGCGGCCCTGGAAGCCCTGGCCGGCCGGGACCATCCCGACGTCCTGATCGGCGGGCTCGGCGTCGGCTTCTCCCTCGCGCACGCAGCGGCGGACCCGCGCTGGGGAGGGATCACGGTGGTGGAACGGGAGCACGCGATCGTCGAATGGCATCGCGACGGCCCGCTCGCCGCGCTCTCCGCCCGGGCCCTTTCGGACCCTCGCACGAAAATCGTCGAGGCGGATCTCGTCGCGCACGTCAATGAGACATCCGACACATACGACGCCCTGTGCCTCGACATCGACAACGGACCCGACTGGACCGTCACGGACGGCAACGGAAGTCTCTACCGGGAAACCGGACTGGCAAGCTGCGCAAGGGTGTTGAAACCGGGCGGGGTTCTCGCCGTCTGGTCCGCCCAGCCGTCTCCCGAATTCGAGGAAACCTTGCGGAATGCCGGGTTCCAGCGGGTGCGTACCGAAGAGATCCCGGTTGCCCGGGGCGTTCCGGACGTCGTGCACCTCGCCATCAGCCCTGGATAGCAAAGGTGTGCTGACTCCCCGTACGCTGCTCCCCTGACGCCGATCATTCAAGCGTCAATCGCAACCATGCGCAGGCATAGCCAGTCAGAAGGAATCACCCCACTGATTCCGGGAAAGCACACCCCAGGGGCGGGCGATGGAGCAGACACAGACCTCCCACAACGGTTCGGCGACGGCTACTCCGGGCGCACAGCGCCGGGTCCTGGTCGTCGAGGACGACGCCACGATCGTGGACGCCATCGCGACCCGCCTGCGTGCCGAGGGATTCCTCGTGCAAACAGCGGGTGACGGACCGGCCGCGGTCGACACGGCCGAGGCGTGGCAGCCCGACCTGCTGATCCTCGACATCATGCTGCCCGGCTTCGACGGCCTGGAGGTCTGCCGACGTGTGCAGGCCGCCCGCCCCGTGCCGGTGATGATGCTCACCGCGCGCGACGACGAGACGGACATGCTGGTCGGGCTCGGCGTCGGCGCCGACGACTACATGACCAAGCCGTTCTCGATGCGGGAGCTGGCGGCGCGCGTGCACGTCCTGCTGCGCCGGGTGGAGCGGGCCGCCATCGCGGCGGCCACCCCCCGCTCCGGCATCCTGCGCCTCGGTGAGCTGGAGATCGACCACGCGCAGCGCCGGGTCCGGGTGCGCAGCGAGGACGTCCACCTCACGCCCACCGAGTTCGACCTGCTGGTGTGCCTCGCGAACACCCCGCGCGCGGTGCTCTCCCGTGAGCAGCTGCTCGCGGAGGTCTGGGACTGGGCGGACGCCTCCGGCACCCGCACGGTCGACAGCCACATCAAGGCGCTGCGCCGGAAGATCGGCGCCGAGCGGATCCGTACGGTGCACGGCGTGGGTTACGCCCTGGAGACCCCGACGCCATGAGCGGCGGGCCGGCCGGACGGAGAAACCCCGGGGAGCCGGAACCCTGGGGCGGGGTGAGCCCGTTCTCGATCAAGACCAAACTGGGCGCGCTGGTCGTCATCTCGGTGCTGATCACCACGGGCCTGTCGGTGATCGCGGTGCACACGAAGACGGAGCTGCGCTTCATCACGGTCTTCTCGATGATCGCCACACTGCTCATTACGCAGTTCGTGGCCCATTCGCTCACCGCGCCGCTGGACGAGATGACCGCGGTGGCCCGTTCCATCTCGCAGGGCGACTACACGCGCCGGACGCGCGAGAACCGCCGTGACGAGCTGGGCGATCTGGCCGTGACGATCAACGCCATGGCCGACGAGCTGGAGGCCCAGGACAGCCAGCGCAAGGAGCTGGTGGCGAACGTCTCGCACGAGCTGCGGACACCCATCGCGGGGCTGCGCGCGGTGCTGGAGAACATCGTCGACGGGGTCACACGGGCCGACCCGGAGACCATGCGCACGGCACTGAAGCAGACCGAGCGCCTCGGCCGGCTGGTGGAGACGCTGCTGGACCTGTCGCGCCTGGACAACGGCGTCGTCCCGCTGAAACAGCGGCGGTTCGAGGTGTGGCCGTATCTGTCGGGCGTGCTGAAGGAGGCCAACATGGTCGCCTCGGTGCGCGCGGGGATCGCCACCGGTTCGGGCAGCCACACCCGTACGGACGTCCATCTGCACCTCGACGTCCACCCACCGGAGCTGACCGCGCACGCGGACCCGGAGCGCATCCACCAGGTCGTCGCCAACCTCATCGACAACGCGGTCAAGCACAGCCCGCCGCACGGCCGGGTGACGGTCAAGGCGCGGCGCGGCCCCGTGCCGGAGTCGCTGGAGCTGGAGGTCCTGGACGAGGGCCCCGGCATCCCGAAGTCCGAGTGGCACCGCGTCTTCGAGCGGTTCAACCGCGGCAGCGCCAAGCGCCCGCAGGGGCCGGGCAGCGACGGCGGCACCGGTCTCGGCCTTGCGATCGCCCGCTGGGCGGTGGACCTGCACGGGGGCCGGATCGGAGTGGCCGAATCCGAGCGGGGTTGCCGGATTCTTGTCACCCTTCCGGGACTGTCATCTGTGCCAAGTTGACGTAAAGTTCGAAGCGGAGCCACAAGATCCACGGACGTCCGCGCTGACGGACACGTGTGATCAGGCACAGGCCCGCGCCATCGGCGCCCGGGGCCGTGCCGAGCCCTTCCCTCGTCAAGCGGAACCACGCTTGTTTCCCGCCATTTCAAGCCCTGAAACACCGTTCCAGATGTGACTTGCACGACGTTGCACCGGCCCGGCCTGACCTTCCCCGTCCAGGGGGCGTAGCCTTGATTCCCGCTGTCCATCATCTTGTGAAGCGGAAGAGGGCGGTTGCCGCCGTGTCGCCACAGTCCCCCAGTAACTCGAGCATCTCGACCGACACCGACCAAGCGGGGAAGAACCCTGCCGCGTCGTTCGGTGCCAACGAGTGGCTCGTCGACGAGATCTATCAGCAGTACCTCCAGGACCCGAATTCCGTAGACCGAGCCTGGTGGGACTTCTTCGCCGACTACAAGCCGGGGGCGGCTGCCGCCTCGGCTCCGGCGGGTACCGCGGCCGCGGGGGCCGCGGGGACCACCACCGCTCCCGCGCAGGCTCCCGC
>NZ_POUC01000253.1 GCF_002891435.1 Streptomyces cahuitamycinicus | reverse complement strand
GCCCACCCCCAATCCACCGACCAGGACTACTACGTCTCCTGGAACAACAAGCAGGCCCGGGACTACACGACCGCACCTTGGGGCAACGGGTCCGTGCACCGCGGCAACCTCCTGGAGGACCGGGTGAAGAAGCTCGTCCAGCAGGGCGGGGTGACCCGGGCCGCCCTCGTGCGGGCCATGGCCGACGCGGGCCTCGCCGATCTGCGGGCGGAGGACGTCCTGCCCAAGCTGCTGAAGGTGGTGACCGGTGCACCGGTCACCGACCCCGCCGCCGCGGCCGCCGTGACCAAGCTCCGGACCTGGGTGGCCAACGGTGCCAAACGCACCGAGACCGCCGCCGGCTCCAAGAAGTACGCAGACGCCGACGCGATCCGCATCCTGGATGCCTGGTGGCCCCTGCTGGTCAAGGCCGAGTTCGAACCCGGCCTCGGCAGCGGGCTCTACGGGGCCATGACCGCCAACCTCCCCGTCGACGAGGCCCCGTCGGCCGGGCACGGCCCGACCGGGTCGCACGCGGGAAGCTCCTTCCAGTACGGCTGGTGGAGCTACGTCGACAAGGACATCCGCGCGGTCCTCGGGGAGCAGGTGAAGGGGCCGCTGGCCCGGACGTACTGCGGCGACGGCAACCTCGGCGCCTGCCGGGACACCCTCGTCAGCACCCTGAAGGCGGCGGCCGGCAGGACGGCGGCCCAGGTCTACCCCGGCGACGACGTCTGCGCGGCGGGCGACCAGTGGTGCGCCGACTCGATCAACCACCGCACCCTCGGCGGCATCAAGCACGGCAAGATCAGCTGGCAGAACCGGCCGACCTACCAGCAGGTCGTGGAGTTCACCTCACACCGGTGACGCCACGCCCGGCGGCGGGCCGGCGGACCCCGGCCCGCCGCCAGAACCAGCCGGGCCGGTTCCGCGTGCAGGGTGTCACCTGCGCACCTGGCGGCGGGTCGACGCCGAGCGGGCCCGCGCCGACCTGGCGCGGGCGGCCCGGCATCCGCAGTCCTCCATCAGCGGACCCGGCCCGCCGTCAGGACCAGGCGGGCCAGTTCCGCGTGCAGGATGTCGCTGTGCGCGCCGGCCGGCGGCCCGCCGCGTCTGACCACCGCCGCCGCGTCGACGTTCACGCAGCCCGACGCGGGCAGCTTCGCCGCCAGGGCCTCGGCGAGGGTGTACGCGCGCGTGCCCGGCACGGCCTGCACTCCGTCGTAACCCATCGCGCCCCACTTCGCGCCCAGGACCCGCCCCATGACCGGCTCCGCGGCCGACCGGCTGTCGCCCGTCATCCGCGAGGCCAGCGGATACATCGTGCCCAGGGCCGCGTCGTGCCGGGAGTGGCAGCACACCAGGGGGCCGTCGACGCGGTTCTGCTGTCCCTGGAGCACCCCTCCCGCCCGGGCGTCGTGCGGCAGCCGGGCCGCGAACGCGTAGTGCGAGAACGCGCCCTGGAGCAGCGTCACCGACTTCACCGTGCGCACGCCCTGGGGCAGGCCGCGCAGTGCGAACGACACCAGTCGCGCCCCGAAGCTGTGCCCGACCAGGTGCACCCGCACACCCGGCGCCGCCTTCGCGAGCTGCCCGACGACCCGGCCGAGCCCTCGCTCCCCGACGGTCCCCGCGCGCCGCTTCATCGCGTAGTAGGTGGCCTGCCGCAGCAGTTCGTGCGCACCGTCCCAGGGGTTGGGGAGCCTGAATTCCTGCTGGGCCCCGGGCGCCTCCAGCTCCGCCAGCGCCCGTGCGAACTCCTCGCAGGCCGCCGCCGACGACCCGGCGAACATCTCCGGCTCGCTCTGCGGCACGCCCTCCGCCAGCGTGTCCGCGGCGAACAGCGCCTGCGGCCCGGGCGCCACCACCTCCACCAGTGTCCGCACCAGCCGCCCGAACTCCTCCAGCTCCGCCTCCTCCGGCGGTTGCTGCTCCAGCAGCCGGGCGATCTGGTCGACCAGGATCGCCCGGCCCGGGAAGGCGTCCAGCAGGGCGTGACGGGTGTCCTTGTCCAGCTCCGGGCGCCTCGGCGGCCCGGCCGCCACGGCCCTGGGGAAGTCCGGGATCGGCTCGTCGGAGAACCGCATCGCCGGCCACAGCACGCCGACGTACCCGATCCGGGCCGCCGGGGCCAGCCGCGGCACGGGCGCGAAGAAGCGGTCGTAGAGGCGGGTCGCGCCCGAGCGGTCGGTGTTCCAGCCGTGCGCGAAGACGATGAGATCGCGCACGCCCCGCTCGGTCACCCCGGCGAGCAGCCGGTCGCGCCGGCGGCCCTCAGGGTCCCCGTCCGCGTCGAAGGCCACCTCCCAGTAGGGAGTCACGCTCATCGCCGGATCCGCCATGACAGGCCCCCTAGCCCCGGGTGACGCGCGCGTTGTGGGCGCATCGTCCTGCCAACGGGGGAGCTTGGCCATACGTCACGGGCGCATTCGGCTCAGCGATAGTGGAGGTACTTCCGCCGCATCCTCCGGAAAGCCGCCAGGTCCTCCTGCCACCCGGCCACCACCTCGTCGGTGTCCGCACCCGCGTCGATCATCGTGCGCACGCGCGCGGAACCGGTGAGCTTGTCGATCCAGTTGTCCGGGCGCCAGGCGAAACCGCTCCAGACCTGCTTGGCGGTGACGAGCAGGGCGATCCCCGTCCGTACGGGATCGAACGCGGCCCGGTCGTGCACATGGAGCTGCACACCGCCGACCGTCCGGCCCTGGAACTTGGAGAAGGTGGGCGCGAAGTACGCCTCCCTGAACCGCACCCCGGGCAGGGCGAGTTCGTTCGCGGCGGCCGCCCAGTGCCGGTCGACGCCCTCCGCGCCCAGCAGCTCGAACGGCCGGGTCGTGCCGCGCCCCTCCGACAGGTTCGTGCCCTCGAACAGGCACGTGCCCGAGTACACCAGGGCCGTCTCCGGCGTCGGCATGTTGGGGCTCGGCGGCACCCAGGGCAGTCCGGAGTGGTCGTAGAAGTCCGACCGTTTCCAGCCCGGCATCGTCACGGTCTCCAGCGGCACGGGCTCGGTCAGGAACTCGCCGTTGAACAGCCGCGCCAGCTCGGCGACGGTCATCCCGTGGGCCTGGGCGATGGGCTGCCGCCCGACGAACGTGGCGAACTCCTTGTGCAGGACCGGGCCGAGGGCCGCCCGGCCGGTCACCGGGTTCGGCCGGTCCAGCACGACGAACCGCTTGCCGGCGAGCCCGGCGGCCTCCATGCAGTCGTACAGCGTCCAGATGTACGTGTAGAAGCGGGCGCCGACGTCCTGGATGTCGAAGACGACCGTGTCGATGCCGGACGCGGTGAACACGTCGGCGAGCGGCCGGCCGCTCTTGAGATACGTGTCGTAGACGGGCAGGCCGGTCGCCGGGTCGTCGTAGCGGCCCTCGGAGCCGCCGGCCTGGGCGGTTCCGCGGAAGCCGTGTTCAGGGCCGAAGACGGCCCTGAGATCCACTCGGTTGTCGCCGTGCATGACGTCGACGATGTGCCGGACGTCGCGGGTGATGCCGGTCGGGTTGGTGACGATGCCGACCTTCTGGCCGTCGAGCAGGGTGTAGCCGTCTTGGGCGAGTCGTTCGAAGCCGGTGCGCGGGTGCCTGCGGCGCTGGGCGGCGGCCGCGGTGGAGGTGGCCGACACGGCTGCCGCCGTGGCGCTGGTGAGTACGGCTCGTCTGGAAGGGCGCATGCGGTGACCTCCTTGAGCGGGGACGGCCGGCATGGGCACGGTATGCGCTCCCGCGGGCCGTGGGGAGGCCGCCGGCCACCTGTGGCTTGTCGCGCCCACCCGGCGCAGCCGCATCGGGGTACAGCCCCGCGCCCCTTCGAGGGGCGTTGTCAGCCGGCCCCTTCCCTGGTACATACCGACCGGTTAGTCTGGCGCCACTGCAGAGCCGCGACTGAGGAGACCGATGGTGGGAGCCTTTCAAGGGGCCGGAGTCGTTGTCACGGGGGCCGGAGGCGGGATCGGGGCCGCGCTGGCCCGGCGCTTCGCCGCCGAGGGGGCCCGGGTCGTCGTCAACGACCTGGACGCCGGGCGGGCCAAGGGCGTCGCGGACGAGATCGACGGCATCGCCCTGCCCGGCGATGCCTCCGCGATCGTCGCCGAGGCCCGGGACGCACTCGACGGGACCGTCGACGTCTACTGCGCCAACGCCGGTGTCGCCTTCGAGGGCGGGACCGCCGGCGGGCCGCTGGACGAGACGGCCTGGGCCGCCTCCTGGGACGTGAACGTGATGGCCCACGTCCGGGCCGCCCACGCCCTGCTGCCCGCCTGGCTGGAGCGCGGCAGCGGGCGGTTCGTCTCCACCGTGTCCGCCGCCGGGCTGCTCACCATGATCGGGGCGGCGCCGTACGCCGTCACCAAGCACGGCGCGCTCGCCTTCGCCGAGTGGCTGTCGCTGACCTACCGGCACCGCGGCGTGAAGGTCCACGCCGTCTGCCCGCAGGGAGTGCGCACCGACATGCTGGCCGCCACCGGCAGCGCGGGCGACCTGGTGCTCCAGTCGACCGCCATCGAGCCGGAGGCCGTCGCGGACGCCCTGCTCCAGGGCATCGAGGAGGACCGGTTCCTGATCCTGCCGCACCCCGAGGTCGCCGCCTACCACCAGGCCCGGGCGGGTGACCCCGACCGGTGGCTGTCCGGCATGAACCGCATCCAGCAGCAGTGGGAGGAGAGCCGATGACCGTGTCCCGCTACGCGGCCAAGCCCTGGCTCGCCCTGCTCAGCGAGGTGCAGAAGGGCGCGATCAGGCCCGCGGGCTCCCTCGTGACCGCCCTGCGACGGGCCGTGGCCGAGACGCCCGACAGTGACTTCCTGGCCTACTTCGACGGCCGGCTGACCTACCGGGAGACCGACGAGCTCAGCGACTCCGTCGCCGGGCACCTCGCGGCGCGCGGACTCCGACGCGGCGACCGGGTCGCGGTGCTGCTGCAGAACTCCCCGCACTTCGTGCTCGCCCTGCTGGGCGCGTGGAAGGCGGGTGCGGTCGTCGTGCCCGTCAACCCCATGTACAAGTCGGGCGAGGTGTCCCATGTCCTGCGGGACGGCGAGGTCGCCGCGCTCATCTGCTCGGACCGGGCCTGGGAGTCGTATCTGCGCGAAACGGCGACGGACTCGCCCGTGCGGATCGTGCTCACCGGGTGCGAGCTGGACTTCCAGAGCCGCGGCGACGCGCGCGTACTCACCTTCGAGCGCCTGTCGCAGGCCCCGGACGCCGACGACCTGACAGCCGTCGCGCGGGCCGGGCACAAGGCGCCCGAGGACCGGGAGCCGGGCGCCTCCGACATCGCGCTGATCAGCTACACCTCCGGCACGAGCGGCACGCCCAAGGGCGCCACCAACACGCACGGCAACATCATGTACAACGCCGAGCGGCAGCGGACCGGGCTCGGTCTGCCCGAGCGGCCGGTGTACTTCGCGCTGGCGCCGCTGTTCCACATCACCGGCATGGTCTGCCAGCTCGGGGCCTGCCTGAACAGCGCGGGCACCCTCGTACTGGCCTACCGCTTCGAGTCGGGCGTCGTACTGGACGCGTTCGCCGAGCACCGCCCGCACTACACCGTCGGGCCCTCCACGGCCTTCATGGCGCTGGCCGCCCACCCCTCCGTCACCCCCGACCACTTCTCCTCCTTCCGGGTGATCTCCTCGGGCGGGGCCCCGCTGCCGCCCGCACTGGTGGAGAAGTTCCGGGCCGGCTTCGGGCCGTACATTCGCAACGGTTACGGCCTGACCGAGTGCACCGCACCCTGCGCCTCCGTGCCGCCCGGCCTGGAGGCGCCGGTCGACCCGGCGTCCGGGACCCTGGCCGTGGGGCTGCCCGGCCCCGACACGGTCGTCCGGATCATCGACGACGCCGGCGAAGAGGTGCCCTTCGGCGAGCAGGGCGAGATCGTCGTCGCCGGTCCGCAGGTCGTGCCCGGCTACTGGCGCCGCCCCGACGCCACCGCCGCCACGTTCCCCGGCGCCGAACTGCGCACCGGCGACATCGGCTTCATGGACGAGCAGGGCTGGCTCTACGTCGTCGACCGCAAGAAGGACATGATCAACGCGTCCGGCTTCAAGGTGTGGCCGCGCGAGGTCGAGGACGTCCTCTACACGCACCCGGCGGTACGCGAGGCCGCCGTCGTCGGGGTGCCCGACGGGTATCGCGGCGAGACGGTCAAGGCCTACATCAGTCTGCGTCCGGACGCCGACACGGACCCGGATGCACTCGCCGCCTACTGCAAGGAGAGACTGGCCGCCTACAAATACCCGCGCCAGGTGGAGATCCTGCCGGACTTGCCGAAGACGGCCAGTGGGAAGATCCTCCGTCGGGAGCTTCGTTCCCGTACGCAAGGCGACTGACAACAGAACGGAAAGGCAGGTGGCGGCAGTGCCCAGGACCACGGACTCGGACGGCACGCCCGTACCTCAGCGGCTCCTCGCCGCCGCCACCCGGCTCTTCGCCGAGCAGGGCTATGACCGCACCTCGGTGCAGGAGATCGTCGAGGCGGCCGGCGTCACCAAGGGAGCGCTGTACCACTATTTCGGTTCCAAGGACGACCTGCTGCACGAGGTGTACGCGCGCGTGCTGCGCATCCAGCAGGAGCGGCTGGACGCCGTGGCCGGTGCCGACGAGCCGGTCGAGAAGCGGCTGCGGCACGCCGCCGCGGACGTCGTGGTGACGACCATCGAGAACCTCGACGACGCCATGATCTTCTGGCGGTCGATGCACCATCTCAGCCCCGAGAAGGACAAGCAGGTCCGCGCCGAACGCCGCCGCTACCACGAACGCTTCCGCGCGCTCGTGGAGGAGGGCCAGGAGTCGGGCGTCTTCTCCCGGACGACCCCGGCGGACCTCGTGGTCGACTACCACTTCGGCTCGGTCCACCACCTGTCGACGTGGTACCGCCCCGACGGCCCCCTCACACCCCGGCAGGTCGCGGACCACCTGGCCGATCTGCTGCTGCGCGCCCTGCGCCCGTAGCGGCCGCCCCGGCGCCCTGGGGAGCCGTCAGGCGCTCGTGGGTTCCACATCCCGCCAACACCCCGGGGCGGCCGTCCTCGCCCGCCGGAAACGCACGGGCGGTGGAGGCGATGCCCCACCGCCCGCACCACGTCACAGGTAGCGCTTCAGCTCCCGCCGCGCCAGCGACCGCTGGTGCACCTCGTCCGGCCCGTCCGCGATCATCAGCGTCCGCGCCCCGGCGTACAGCTCCGCCAGCGGGAAGTCCTGGCTCATCCCGCCGGCGCCGTGCAGCTGGATCGCCCGGTCGAGGATGTCAACCACCGCCCGGGGCGTGGCGATCTTGATGGACTGGATCTCGGTGTGCGCGCCCCGGTTCCCCACCGTGTCCATCAGCCACGCGGTCTTCAGCACCAGCAGCCGCAGCTGCTCCACCGTCACCCGCGCGTCCGCGATCCAGTTGTGCACCACGCCCTGCTGTGCCAGCGACTTCCCGAACGCGGTCCGTGACACCGCCCGCCGGCACATCAGCTCGATGGCCCGCTCCGCCATGCCGATGAGCCGCATGCAGTGGTGGATCCGTCCGGGGCCGAGCCGCGCCTGCGCGATGGCGAAACCGCCACCCTCCTCACCGACCAGATTCGACACCGCCACGCGCGCGTGGTCGAAGGTCACCTCGGCGTGACCGCCGTGGTAGTGGTCCTCGTACCCGAACACCCGCATGGCCCGCTCGATGGTGACGCCCGGGGTGTCGCGCGGCACCAGCACCATCGACTGCTGGCGGCGGATGTCCTCCCCGTCCGGGTCGGTCTTGCCCATCACGATGAAGACCTTGCAGTCGGGGTGCATCGCCCCGGAGATGTACCACTTGCGGCCGGTGACGACGTACTCGTCGCCGTCCCGCTCGATGTGCGTGGTGATGTTGGTGGCGTCGGAGGAGGCCACATCAGGCTCGGTCATCGCGAAAGCCGAGCGGATCTCCCCGGCGAGCAGTGGCTCCAGCCACTGCTTCTGCTGCTGCTCGTCGCCGAACTGGGTGAGCACCTCCATGTTCCCGGTGTCGGGCGCCGCGCAGTTCGTCACCGTCGGCGCCAGCTGCGGGGAGCGGCCCATGATCTCGGCGAGCGGCGCGTACTGGAGGTTCGTCAGCCCGGCCCCGTACTCGGAGTCCGGCAGGAAGAGATTCCACAGGCCCTGCCTGCGGGCCTCGGCCTTGAGCTCCTCCACCACGGGCACGGTCTCCCACGGCGAGGCGAGCCGGGCGCGCTGCTCTTCCGCGACCGCCTCGGCCGGGTAGACGTACTCGTCCATGAAGGCGAGGAGTTTGGCGCGCAGCTCTTCGGTGCGCGCGTCGAAAGCGAAGTCCATGTGGATCAGCCCTCCTGGAGGCCTTCGTGGAGCGTGGTGAGTCCGTGCCGGACGAAGACGGGCACGAGGTCGCCGATGCGGTCGAAGCCGGGCCCGACCGTCTGGCCCAGCGTGTAGCGGTAATGGATGCCTTCGAGGATCACGGCGAGCTTGAACCAGGCGAACGCCGTGTACCAGGAGACCGCGGAGACGTCGCGCCCGGAGCGCGCGGCGTACCGCTCGATGAGTTCCGACGGCGCCGGATGCCCGGGGGCCTCGGCGGTCGTGGAGACGGGGGACTCGGGCATGCCGAGCGGCATGCTGTACATCACCAGCAGGCCGAGGTCGGTGAGCGGGTCGCCCAGCGTCGACATCTCCCAGTCGAGGATCGCCCGGATCGAGTCGTCCTCGCCGATCAGCACGTTGTCGAGCCGGTAGTCCCCGTGCACGACGGCCGGGGCGGGGGAGCGGGGCAGCTCGCGCCCGAGGGCCGCGTGCAGCTCGTCGATGCCGTCCAGGTCGCGGTTGCGGGAGGCGTCCAGCTGCTTGCCCCAGCGCCGCAGCTGCCGGTCCAGGAAGCCCTCGGGCCGGCCGAAGTCCGCGAGACCCACCTCGCCGGGGTCGACCGCGTGCAGCTCCACCAGCGTGTCGACGAGGTTCAGCACCGCGCCCCGGGTCCGCTCCGGACCGAGCGGGCCGAGCTGGTCGGCGGTGCGGTACGGGGTGCCGTCGACGAACTCCATGACGTAGAACGGCGAGCCGAGCACCTCCTCGTCCTCGCACAGCAGCACCGGCTCCGGGACCGGCACGGCGGTCGGGTGCAGCGCGCTGATCACCCGGTGCTCGCGCTTCATGTCGTGCGCGGTGGCCAGGACATGGCCGAGCGGGGGCCGGCGCACGACCCACCGGGAGGCGCCGTCGGAGACCGCGTAGGTGAGGTTCGACCGTCCGCCCTCGATCAGCCGGCCGGCCAGCGGGCCGTTCACCAGGCCGGGCCGCTCGCGGTCGAGCAGGCCGCGCAACCGGTCGAGATCCAGTCCGGGCGGATGGTCGGGGCTCATGCGTGGCTCCTACGGGCAGGCGGACAGTTCCCGACTCATGATGCCGACCGGTCGGTATGTCGTCCAGAGCGGGACCGAAACGTGATCGGAGCCACGATAGGCGGACGACGACCTCCACACGGCGCCGGGGGAGGCTTCGGCCGGTTCGTTCAAGCCATCCGGCTTGCGCGGCGCGTGGGGAGACTGGAAGGTCGGACCCATGAAGGCCATCAGCTACTCACGGTACGGCGGACCCGAGGTACTGGCGTTCGGGGAGGTCCGCGATCCGAAGGTCGGCCCGGACGCGGTGCTGGTGAAGGTGCGGGCGGCGGCCGTGAACCCCGTGGACTGGAAGGCCCGCGAGGGCTACCTCGACGGGATCCTCGCCCCCGTCTTCCCCGTGGTGCCCGGCTGGGACGTCTCGGGCGTCGTGGTGCGGCCCGGCGTTGCCGTCTCGGAGTTCGACGCCGGGGACGAGGTCATCGGGTACGTCCGCGAGGACTTCCTCTCCCGCGGCACCTTCGCCGAGTACGTGGCCGCACCCCTGCGCACCCTCGCGCGCAAGCCGCGCAACCTCTCCTTCGAGGAGGCGGCCGGGCTGCCGCTGGTCGGGCTCACCGCCTACCAGGTGCTGATCGAGGTGCTCCAGGTGAAGCGGGGCGAGACCGTCCTGGTGCACGCCGCGGCCGGGGGCGTCGGCTCGATCGCCGTGCAGCTCGGCGTCCACCTCGGTGCCCGGGTGATCGGTACGGCGAGCGAGTCCAACCACGACTTCGTGCGGGGCCTCGGCGGGGAGCCGGTGGTGTACGGCGAGGGCCTGGGCGAGCGGGTGCGCGGGCTGGCCCCGGAAGGCGTGGACGCCGTCTTCGACACCGTCGGCGGGGACGCGCTGAAGGTGTCGGCGAACCTGCTGGCCCCCGAGGGCCGCCTGGTGTCGATCGCCGACAACGACGTCGTGGCCTACGGCGGCCGCTATTACTTCGTCCGCCCCGACGCGCGGGACCTCCAGCGCCTGGCCGACCTGGCGGAGCAGGGCGTGGTGAGCGTGCACGTCGACGAGACGTTCCCGCTGGAGCGGGCGGCGGACGCGCACCGGCTGAACCAGGAGGGCCGCACCCGCGGCAAGATCGTCGTGACGGTGGACTGGGAGAGCGACGGCGAGTGAGGAGCGGGGCAGTACGGGCGCCCCCAGAACACGAGGAGCGGGGCACGGCACCCCTACAGCACGAGGGCGACCCCGCACACCGCCATCGCCACCGTGCACAGCACCGCGGCCGCCGCGTGCCGGGGCGCGAAAGCCACGGGGGCCGGGGTGGCCGCGAGGGTGCGGACGCGCCGGTGGGCGATGCTCAGGAAGCCCAGCCAGAGCACACAGCACAGCGCGCCCGTCGTGACCCCCGCCGCCGACGCCCCGCCGTGCAGCACGGTCTTCACCGCGAGTACGGCGACGACGCTGCCCGACAGTGTCGTACGCCGCCATGCGAGCCGGGTCCGCTCGGGCTGCAGCCCGGGGTCGCGGTCTGGGTCCTGCCGGCGGGCGGCCGGCGTGCTCACCCCTCCCACCTCACAAGCACCACCAGGACCATGGCGACCGCCACGACCGCGACGACGAGACTCAGCAGCGCCGGGAACCGGGACACCGGCAGGTCCTCGCCCCGGCGCATGGCCCGCTCGCAGCGCACCCAGTGGTTGACGGCCCGCAGCGAGCACAGCGCGCCCGCGGCCAGCAGCGCGAGCGCCAGCCCGACCCGCCAGGCCCAGCGCAGGTCCGGCAGGAACTGGTCCACGGCGAAGCCGCCGCCGATCAGCGCGAGCGCGGTGCGCAGCCAGGCCAGGAAGGTGCGTTCGTTGGCCAGCGAGAACCGGTAGTCGGGCGTCTCACCGTCCTTGCGGACCTCCGTCGGCACGAACCACAACCGGACGTTCCGTACGAACTCGATCACGTGCGCGACCCTACCTGGCGCTCCGTCCGGCTCCGTCCGAGCCGTCCGACCGGAACGCCTTGAGCCGCTCGTACGCCGCCAGCCCGTCCGGCACCCACACCCAGTCGGTCAGGCGTCGCTCGACCTCGGCCTCGGGCAGGAAGCCGTACCAGGCCACCTCCTCGGCCTGCGGCCGCACGGGCAGTTCGCAGCGCACCTCGTGGACCGCCGACCACCAGCTCTGGCCGGAGCCGTCGTCGTAGAGGAAGGTGAAGAGGTGCCGTGGCTGCGGCAGGCCGCTCACGCCCAGTTCCTCCTCGGCCTCGCGCAGGGCCGCCGTCCCGTAGGACTCGCCCGCGCCGACCACCCCGCCGACGAACATGTCGTAGAGGGAGGGAAAGACCAGCTTGGTGGCGGTGCGCCGGTGCACGAAGATGCGGCCCTCGGCGTCCCGGGCCTGGATGAACACGCAGCGGTGGCGCAGTCCCCGGGCGTAGACCTCGCCGCGGGGGGACTGCCCGATGACCTGGTCGTGCTCGTCCACGATGTCGAGGATCTCGTCGGCGGCGCTCATGCCCTCATCCAAGCAGGACGCGGGCGTCGGCGGGGTGGGGC
>NZ_POUC01000252.1 GCF_002891435.1 Streptomyces cahuitamycinicus | reverse complement strand
CCCCACGCCCACGCCGGTCCCCACCCCGTCGAGGACACCCGAGCCCGCTCCGACGCCGTCCGCGACCTCCCCGTCCCCGCGGCCGACGCCGAGCAGCCCGGCCGCCACCGACTCGCCCTGCCACCGCTACGGCTACTACTGCGACGCGGACGGCCGGTACGGCACCCCGGGACACGGCTACCCCGGCTACGGATACGGCCCTGGCTACGGCGGCTATGGCTATGGCGGAGACGGCCGCCGCTGACCGGCGTGTGCGGCTCAGGTCCCGACCACGGTCAGGGACAGCCACAGGGCCACCACGGCCGGCACCAGCGCTGCCGGCACGGCGAGCAGCCCGAGCCGTGTGAACTCCCCGACCCCGACCCGGTGCCCGTGTTCCTGCACGATCCGCCGCCACAGCAGGGTCGCCAGTGATCCGGCGTAGGTCAGGTTGGGGCCGATGTTCACACCGAGCAGTACCGCCAGCACGGCGCCGGGACCGGCCCCGGCGGTCAGAGGCACCAGCACCAGCACCGCGGGCAGGTTGTTGATGAGGTTCGCCAGGACGGCGGCCAGCGCGGCCACCCCCAGCAGCGTGAACAGGCCCGGCCCGTCGGGCAGAACACGCCGCAGCGCGTCGGCGAGCCCCTGGTCGACGACCGCGCGCACCACGACGCCGAGCGCGAGCCCCTCGGCGGCCCCGCCGTCCAGGTCAGGGGCCGCCGTCACCGGCCGGGCGGAGCGCGCTCAGACCTCGTCGCCGAGCAGGGCCAGCTCCGACCAGATCGTCTTGCCCTCGGCGGTGTGCCTGCTGCCCCAGCGCTGGGTGAGCTGGGCGACCAGGAGCAGACCGCGGCCGCCCTCGTCCCACGTCTTGGCCCGGCGCAGGTGCGGAGCAGTGTGGCTGGTGTCGGAGACCTCGCAGATCAGGGTGGCCTCGTCATGGATCAGCCGCAGCCGGATCGGCGGGGCCCCGTAGCGGATGGCGTTGGTGACCAGTTCGCTCACGACCAGCTCGGCGGTGAACGTGGCCTCGGTCAGGCCCCAGCGTTCGAGCTGGTCGACGACCTGCTTGCGGATGGGGGCCACCAGCGCCGGGTCGGCGGGGATGTCCCAGGTGGCGACCTGGGCGGACGGCAGGCCGCGGGTGCGGGCCAGCAGCAGGGCCACGTCGTCACTGGAGCCGCCCGGCGGGAGCAGGCTGTGCAGCACCCGGTCGCAGGTCTCGTCCAGGGAGTCGGAGGACGCCGACAGGGCCTCGCGGAGCATCCGGCCGCTCGCGTCGACGTCCCGCTCGCGGCTCGCCAGCAGCCCGTCCGTGTAGAACGCCAGGACGCTGCCCTCCCGCAGTTCCACCTCGGCGCTTTCGAACGGCAGCCCTCCCACACCCAGCGGGGGCCCCGAGGGCAGGTCGAGCTGCCGGGCCGGGCCGTCCGGCGGCACCAGCAGGGGCAGCGGATGTCCCGCCCGGGCCAGGCTGCAGCGCCGTGACACCGGGTCGTACACCGCGTAGAGGCAGGTCGCGCCCATCTCTCCGGTGCGGTCGTCCCCGCCGGACTCCTGGGACAGCCGGACGACCAGGTCGTCGAGGTGGGTGAGCAGTTCGTCCGCGGCCAGGTCGATGTCGGCGAGGGTGCGCACGGCGGTGCGCAGCCGGCCCATGGTGGCCGAGGCCTGGATGCCGTGGCCGACCACGTCGCCGACGACCATGGCGACCCGCATCCCGGACAGCGGGATCACGTCGAACCAGTCGCCGCCCACGCCGGAGCGGGTGGCCGGCAGATAGCGGGAGGCCGCCTCCAGAGCGGCGGTGTGCGGCAGGGTGCGGGGCAGCAGGCTGCGCTGCAGGGTGAGGGTGGTCTCGCGCTCGCGGGAGTAGCGGCGCGCGTTGTCGATGCAGACGGCGGCCCGGGCCGTGACCTCCTCGGCCAGCAGCATGTCGTCGTCGTTGAACGCCTCGGGCCGCCGGAAGCGGGTGAAGACCGCCACGCCGAGGGTCGTACCCCGGGCCTGGAGCGGGACGGACATCGTGGAGTGGATGCCGTACTCGTGGACCCGCTGGAAGCGCGCCGGGTCCCAGGCGAGCCACTGCTCCAGGTCGCCGGACGTACCCGACGCCACGACGGTGCGCCCGGCGATCAGCGAGGCGGCCTGCGGGGAGTTCTCCGGGTAGACGTCGACCTGCCCGGGCTTGACGACGGCTTCCGGGCTGCCCCTGTTGACCGACTGGTGGGCGGCCCGGCGCAGATGCACCGGCGGGGAAGCCGGCCCCGGAGTCTCGCCGCCGGGCTCCTGCGCCTCCAGGAGGTCGACGCTGACGAAGTCGGCGAGCGCGGGGACGCAGACGTCCGCCAGCTCCTGAGCCGTACGGGTGACGTCGAGGGTGGTGCCGATGCGCACGCTCGCCTCGTTGACCAGCTGCAGCCGCTCCCGTGACCGGTACTGATCGGAGAAGTCGTGGGCGGTCACGCACACGCCCCGCACCCGACCGGTCCCGTCGGTGAGCGGCGCCATCCTGGCCAGCCAGGCGTGCGCCGCCCGGTTCTCGCCGGTCGCCTTCATGTACGTCTGCATGTCCTGCCGCCGGCCGGTGCTCAGCACCCGGCGCAGATTCTCCTCGAGCTCGGAGTTCTGCGGCCGGCTGCCGATGTCGGTGGGCTTCAGGCCCAGCACCCGCCCGGCGGGCAGCCCCAGGAGGTCCGCCATGGCCTCGTTGACGCCGCGCAGCCGCAGCCGCTCGTCGAAGATCATCGTGGCGCACGGCGACTGGGTCAGGGCGATGCGTACCAGCGGGTTGTCCGGGAGCCCCTGGCCGGCCGCCTCCGGCGGGGACACCGCCAGCCAGTCGGTCGTCTCCGCTGCGTCCGGCGGTCTGCGGTGGGCGATCACCCACAGGGAGACCGGGTGGCCGTCGCGGTGGCGCAGGGTGAGTGTGCCGCTCCAGCGGGAGTCGTCGGGCACCGGCGGCGGGTCCGTGCCGTCCGCCAGCAGAGCGGCGGCCGGGCGGCCCACGACCTCGGCGGCGGTGTGGCCCAGCAGCCGGCGGGCGCCCTCGCTCCATTCGGTGAGCGTGCCGTCGACGGCGATGACGGCACGGGCGGCCACGCCATCGTCGAACACCTCGTCCGGGCTCATCGTCGCGACTCCATACGGACACTCACAGTGAACAGGGAGGCCAGTTGAGTTCCAGCGTAGTCCGTAGGCGCCCGGCGTGGACCGGTAACCCCCGTGCCGTCCGCGCGGCCGCGGGCAAGGTGTAAATCCGGCCGAAGTGTCCCCTGGGGGAGAAGGACCCTCCCGCACTCTTGACGGTCGCGTGTGACAGGTCGACAGAATCTGTTTGTTCGCGATCAGTTGTGAGTACTTCTGGGTCTTCATGAGGGAGAGCCGCCATGTCGGTCACGCGCAGATCGGTCCTGCTCGCCTCCGCGGCCGCGCCCGCGGCCGGAGCGCTGCTCGGCGCCCCGGAGGCGTGGGCCGCCGGGGACGTACGCGGTGCGTCCGGCCGTCGGACCGTCGCATTGCGCGACGGCTGGCGCTTCGCGCTGGTCAATCCGGGCGGCATCACCGACCCGACCGGCGCCTACGCCGCCGCCCACCTTCCCGGCTACGACGACTTGGGATGGCGCGAGACCGCCGTCCCGCACGACTGGAGCATCGAGCAGACCCCCACCACCGAGCACGGCACCACCAGCGGCACCGGCTTCCTGCCCGGGGGCCTCGGCTGGTACCGCCTGGCCTTCACCCTGCCGCCCGCCCTCGCCGGCAAGCGCGTCTCGGTGGAGTTCGACGGCGTCTACATGGACTCCACGGTCTACTGCAACGGCAAGGAGGCCGGCCGCCACCCCTACGGCTACACCGGCTTCGCCCTCGACCTCACCGACCTGGTGCACACCGACGGCACCACCGAGAACGTGATCGCAGTCCAGGTCAGGAACCGGCTCCCCAGCAGCCGCTGGTACTCCGGCAGCGGCATCTACCGTGAGGCACGGCTGGTGATCACCGAGCCGGTGCACGTGGCCCGCTGGGGCACCCGCGTCACCACGCCCGAGATCTCCGCCGAACGGGCCGTCGTGCGGGTCGCCACCTCCGTCGTCAACGCCTCGGGCGCGGAGGCGGACGTCGAGGTCGTCTCCCGGATCGTCGACCGCAAGGGCCGGACGGTCGCCCGTACCTCCTCCACCGCGGCTGTCACCGCCGAGCGGACCGGCGTCCAGGAACTCACCGTCCGGCGCCCCGAGTTGTGGGACTTCGAGACCCCGCACCGCTACACCCTGCACACCGAACTGCGCGTCGGCGGCCGGACCACCGACACCTACCGCACGGTCTTCGGCTTCCGCACCTTCCGCTTCGACCCGGACGAGGGCTTCTTCCTCAACGGCACCCACCACAAGATCAAGGGCGTCGACCTCCACCACGACCTGGGCGCACTCGGCGCCGCCGTCAGCATCGACGCCGTCCGCCGGCAGATGCAGATCATGCGGTCCATGGGCGTCAACGCCCTGCGCACCTCCCACAACCCGCCCGCGCCCGAGGTGATCGAGGTCTGCGAGGAGCTGGGCTTCGTCATGCTGGTGGAGGCGTTCGACTGCTGGCGCACCGGCAAGAACCGGTACGACTACGGCCGCTTCTTCGACGAGTGGTGCGAGAAGGACGCCACCGAGATGGTGCTGGCGGCCCGCAACTCGCCGGCCGTACTGAGCTGGTCCATCGGCAACGAGGTCCCCGACTCCACCGCCACCGCGGGCCTCGCCATGGCCGACCGGATCATCGCGGCGATCAGGGCCGCCGACGACACCCGCCCGCTGGTCATCGGCTCCGACAAGTACCGCCGCCTGCCGGCCAAGGGCTCCGCGGCCGATCTCATGCTGGCCAAGCTGGACGGCCTCGGCCTCAACTACAACACCGCCAAGTCGGTGGACCAGCTGCACGCGGCCTACCCGCATCTGTTCCTCTTCGAGTCCGAGTCCTCCTCGGAGACCTCCACCCGGGGCGAGTACCAGGAGCCCGAACACCTCAATACCGGCGAGAACCACACCCCCGGAAGGCGCGGCACCTCCTCCTACGACAACAACCTCGCCTCCTGGACCATGAGCGGCGAGTACGGTCACAAGAAGGACCGGGACCGCAAGTGGTTCGCCGGGCAGTTCCTCTGGTCGGGCATCGACTACATCGGCGAACCCACGCCCTACGACGTCTTCCCGGTCAAGGCGTCCTTCTTCGGCGCGGTCGACACGGCGGGCTTCCCGAAGGACATGTACCACCTGTTCCGGAGTCAGTGGGTCAGCGAGCCGATGGTCCATCTGCTGCCGATGACCTGGAACCACGCCAAAGGCGACACGGTCGAGGTCTGGGCGTACGCGAACGTCGGCACCGTCGAGCTGTACCTCAACGGAAAGTCCCTGGGCGTACGGCGGTTCGACACCAAGAAGACCCTCGACGGCCGCGCCTACCTGGAGACGACCGAGGCGACCGGCGACGACAAGACCTTCACCGACGGCCCTTACCCCGGCAGCTACACCAGCCCGAACGGCAGCGCCGGCAAGCTCCACCTCACATGGCGGGTGCCCTTCGCGCCGGGCGAGCTGAAGGCCGTCGCACGGCAGGGCGGCAAGGTGGTCGCCACCGACGTGCTGCGCACCGCCGGAGCCCCGCACGCGATACGCCTGAGCGCGGACCGCACGTCCCTCGCCGCGGACGGCCGTTCCCTGCTGTTCGTGACCGCCGAGGTCGTCGACCGGCGCGGTGTGGTGGTGCCCGACGCGGAACACCTGCTCTCCTTCGAGGTGGCGGGCGGCTCCCTCGCGGGGCTCGACAACGGCCGCCAGGAGAGCGCCGAGCGCTACCAGGCGAGCACCCGGACCGCCTTCCACGGCAAGGCCCTCGCCATCGTCAGGTCCGGCACGAAGGCCGGCGCGGTCACAGTGACCGCCCGCGCCGAGGGGCTGCGCACCGGCAGGGCGACCGTACGCGCCACCCGGGCGGAGGACCGAGCCGAGACGGCCCCGGCCGTGTTCGGGCCCGAGCGCCCGGCTCCCGTCCGTCACCCGCACGCGGACGCCAGTTACTCCGGCCGCCCGGACACCCTGCCGGCCGCCATGCTCGACGGAGACCCGGCCACCGGCTGGTCCAACGGGTTCTTCAAGCAGGCCACGCCCCTGCTGCCCGCCTTCGACGGGGCGCGGGCCGAGGACTGGGTCTCGGTCGACCACGGGCGCGCCCGCGGCTTCGGCCGGGTGGACGTCTTCTTCACGGTGGACGCCGCGCACAGCCTGCCCGCGTCGATCGAGGTGGCGGTCTGGGACGGGCGCGTGTGGCAGGCCCCGCGGAACACCGAGATCGGCTGGGCCACCGCCTCCGACGCCCCCACCGCGATCACCTTCGAGCCCCTCCGCGGCTCCCGGATCCGGCTCACCCTGACGAGCCGCCACCCCGACGAGGCGCGCGGCGCGATACGCATCAGCCGGCTGGACACCCTCTAGACCGCCCCGGTCCGGACGGGCGGTGAACAGCCAGTCCCGTCCGGACCGTTGACGGAGTGTCACCTCAGCCACAACGATGGCTTGCGTCCGCATCTGGGAGCGCTCCCACGCCGAGCGCCACCCGCACCTCCCGGAGGAGCCCAGACGTGAAACGACGCAGAACCGCACTGCTGTCCCTGACCGCCCTGCTGGCGACCGCCCTCACCGCGCTGCCCTCCGCGTCGGCCGGAGCCGAAGAGGTCGAGCAGGTCAGGAACGGCACCTTCGACACCACAACCGACCCCTGGTGGACGACCAGCAACGTCACCGCGGGCCTGTCCGGGGGCGGGCTCTGCGCCGACGTCCCCGGCGGCACCGCCAACCGCTGGGACGCCGCCGTAGGGCAGAACGACATCACCCTCGTGAAGGGGGAGTCGTACCGCTTCTCGTTCAGCGCGACCGGGACACCCGCCGGGCATGTGGTGCGGGCGATCGTGGGCCTGTCGGTGTCGCCGTACGACACCTACTACGAGGTGACACCGCAGCTCAGCGTCTCCGGCGACACCTACTCGTACACCTTCACCTCGCCCGTCGACACCGCTCAGGGGCAGGTCGGCTTCCAGCTCGGCGGCAGCGCGGACGCCTGGCGCTTCTGCATGGACGACGTATCGCTGCTGGGCGGGGTGGCGCCCGAACCGTACGAGCCAGACACCGGGCCCCGGGTCCGCGTGAACCAGGTCGGCTATCTGCCGGCCGGCCCGAAGAACGCCACCCTGGTCACCGACGCCACGGCCAGGCTGCCCTGGCAGCTCGAGAACTCCGCCGGAAGGGTGGTCGCCCGGGGGAAGACCCTGCCGCGCGGCGTCGACGCCTCCTCCGGGCAGAACGTCCACTCGATCGACTTCGGCGCGTACCGCAAGAAGGGCACGGGCCTCACGCTGGTCGCCGACGGCGAGACCAGCCGTCCCTTCGACATCGACGCGAGCGCCTACGAGCGGCTCCGGCTGGACTCGGCGAAGTACTACTACACGCAGCGCAGCGGCCTCGCCATACGCGACGACCTGCGGCCCGGCTACGGCCGCCCGGCCGGTCACGTGGGGGTGGCACCCAACAAGGGCGACACCTCGGTGCCCTGTCAGCCCGGCGTGTGCGACTACACCCTCGACGTCAGCGGCGGCTGGTACGACGCGGGCGACCACGGCAAGTACGTCGTCAACGGCGGCATCTCCGCCTGGGAGCTGCTGAGCACCTACGAACGCGCCCGGCACGCCCGCACCGGGCAGGCGGACAAGCTCGGGGACGGCACGCTCGCCATCCCGGAGAGCGGCAACAAGGTCCCCGACATCCTCGACGAGGCCCGCTGGGAGCTGGAGTTCCTGTTGAGGATGCAGGTGCCCGACGGCAAGCCGCTGGCCGGCATGGCCCACCACAAGATGCACGACGAACAGTGGACCGGCCTCCCGCTGATGCCCCATGACGACCCGCAGAAGCGCGAACTGCACCCGCCGTCCACGGCCGCGACCCTGAACCTGGCCGCCACGGCCGCGCAGGCGGCCCGGCTGTACCGGCCCTACGACAAGACCTTCGCCGGCAAGGCCCTGGCCGCCGCCCGCAAGGCCTGGTCGGCGGCGCTCGCCCACCCCGACCGCCTCGCCTCCGAGAGCGACGGCATCGGCGGCGGTGCCTACGCCGACAGCGACGTCACCGACGACTTCTACTGGGCGGCGGCCGAGCTGTACCTGTCGACCGGGGAGAAGCGGTTCGAGGAGTACGTCCTGAAGTCCCCGGTCCACACGGCCGACCTCTTCAAGCCGATCGGATTCGACTGGGCCCGCACCGGCGCGGCCGGCCGGCTCGACCTCGCCACGGTGCCCAGCCGACTGCCCGGCCGGGACAAGGTGCGCAAGTCCGTGATCAAGGGCGCCGACCGCTACCTGGCCACCCTGAAGGCGCACCCCTACGGCATGCCGTACGCACCGGACGGCGACAAGTACGACTGGGGTTCCAGCCACCAGGTCCTCAACAACGCCGTCGTCCTGGCCACCGCGTACGACATCACCGGCGCCTCGAAGTACCGGGACGGCGCGCTGCAGAGCATGGACTACATCCTGGGCCGCAACGCGCTGAACATCTCCTACGTCACCGGCTACGGCGAGGTCAGCGCGCAGAACCAGCACAGCCGCTGGTACGCCCGACAGCTCGACCCGAACCAGCCGGGCCCGCCGAAGGGCACCCTCGCGGGCGGGCCGAACTCGAGCATCCAGGACCCCTACGCACAGAGCAAACTCCAGGGCTGCGTCGGCCAGTTCTGCTACATCGACGACATCCAGTCCTGGTCGACCAACGAGCACACGATCAACTGGAACGCCGCCCTGGCCCGCATGGCCTCCTTCGTGGCGGACCAGGGGTAGGAGGGGGAGCGTGCCGCGTGCCGGGGGCGTCCGCCGACAGGACGCCCCCGGCACGCGCGCGTAGCCTGGTGTCATGCCAGCGGTGCGGGTCGACGGCATCGAGGTCGTGTACGACCGGGTGGGTCAGGGCCCGCCCCTCGTGCTCGCGCACGGCGCCACGACGGACGCCAGGCTGTTCCGTGGCCAGACCGAGGACCTGGCCGGCGAGTTCACCGTCGTCGCCTGGGACGAACCGGGCGCCGGCCGCTCCTCCGACGTACCGCTCTCCTTCACCCTGGCCGACTACGCCCGTTGTCTGGCGGCCGTCGTCGAGGACGTGGACCTCGGCCCGGCCCATGTCCTCGGCCTGTCCTGGGGCGGGACCGTCGTGCTGGAGCTCTACCGGCACCACGCCGAGCTCGTCCGGACGCTGCTCCTCGTCGACACCTACGCGGGCTGGAAGGGCTCGCTGCCCGCGGCGGACGTGCGGGCACGGGTCGAGGGCGCGGAACGGATGCTCGCGGTCCCGGCCGAGGTGTTCGCACCGACCATGCCGGGCCTCTTCGCCGAGCAGCCGTCCGCCGAAGCCGTACGCCTGCTGTCGGTGATGTCGGCCGACGCCCGGGCCCGGAGCATGCGGACCGAGCTCACCGTCATGGCCGAGGCCGACCAGCGTGATCTGCTGCCGAAGATCGAGGTGCCGACGCTTCTGCTGTGGGGCGAGCTCGACGCGCGCTCACCCGTGGAGACCGTCGCCCGCCAGTTCCTCGAAGCGGTCCCGCGGGCCACCCTGGTCGTCCTCCCCGGCGTCGGGCACCTCAGCAACATCGAGGCGCCGGAGCCGTTCAACCGGACCGTCCGGGAGTTCTGCCGCGCTCACTCCTGACCGGGCCCGGCCAGGGCCCGGCGCGGATCGTGCCCGACGGGCCGCCCGCCGAACCAGTCGGTGATGCGCTCGCCGCGCCCGGCGCTCACGCCACCGCCCCGGGGAGGTGGGCGAGCTTGTCCGGATTGGCCACCACATAGATCCCGCGCACCCGGTCGCCCTCCGGCGTGAGGTCCAGGACCAGGACGGCGAACGGCGCGTCGCCGTCGAGCAGCACCGCCGCGTCGTCCCCGTTCACACGCCGGTACTGCCAGACGGGGTGGTCCGGGCCGCCCCGGCCGGCCGTGAGCAGACGGGCCACCTTGTCCCGGCCGTGCACCGGACGCAGGCTCGCCCGCCGGCGCTTGCCGCCGGCGTCCGTCCACGCCGTGACGTCCGGCGCGAGGACCTCCATCAGCTCGGCGATGTCCCCGCCGAGCGCCGCGCGCACGAACCGCTCGGTCGCCTCCCGCCGCACCCGCGGATGCGCCTCGTACCGCGGCCGCCGCGCCTGCACGTGCTGGCGGGCCCGGTGCGCCAGCTGCCGGACGGCAGCGGGGGAGCGGTCGATGATCTCCGCGATCTCGGCATGCGGGTAGCCGAAGACCTCGCCCAGCACGAACACGGCCCGCTCCAGCGGTGTCAGGGACTCCAGCACCACCAGCATCGCCAACGACACCGACTCCGAACGCAGGGCCGGGTCCTCGGCGGTTCCGGCGACGTCGGCGACCAGGGGCTCGGGCAGCCACGGGCCGACGTACGTCTCCCGCCGGCGGCTGACCACGGCACGGCGGCGCAGCGCGTGGTTGACGGCCACCCGGACGAGATAGGCACGCGGGTTGTCGACACCGTCCAGGGGAGCGCCGCCGCCGCGGGCCGTCCAGGAGAGCCATGTCTCCTGCAGGACGTCCTCGGTGTCGGCGACACTGCCGAGCATGTTGTAGACGACGCCGAACAGCAGCTCACGATGGTCGACGAACACCCCGGTCGCCGCGTCGAGCGGGGTGCCGGTGCCGGGTACGGAGCTCTCGGTCATGCGGGGGCCTCCTCTGGCGCGCTCACCACTGCGAGCCGGGCACGGCCCCGGAATGTGACATCGCACGGACCGATGTGACCCACATCTCAGGTGCACCGCCGCCCCGGTACCACACGGCAACCGACCTGACCTGGGGGTATTTACGAGTCAGTACCCGAGCGGTACCGTGAAGGCATGCCAGCTCTCAACGTGGAGTTCAGCGACCGCGAACTTGAGGACCTCAGGCAGATCGCCAAGGAGCGAGGTACGTCCATGAAGGCGCTCGTGCGAGAGGCCGCCGCGGCCGACATAGCCCGCCACCGGGCCCTGCAGGAAGGCGCGGAAGCGTTCCGCCGGTTCTTCTCCACCCACGCCGACGAGTTCGCCGCCGCGTTCCCCGACGACGAACCGCCCGCCAAGGGCGAAGGGCGGGCCGCCTGACCCATGGCGCCCGTGATCCATATCGACGTGCCCTGGCTGCTTCAGCGCCATGAGGAGGTCCTGCCGGACCAGCCCACCGTCAACGACTTCTCCGCGCTGGTCGCCGCCGTCGCCCGGCATCGCGTGGACCCGCCCCGCCTCGGGGTGAACTCCGACCCCGCCTGGCGGGCCGCCGCGCTGCTGCACACCATCACCGTCCTGAGGCCGCTGCCCTCGGCCAACGCCCGCTTCGCCTGTGCGACCGCCGTGGCCTACATGTTCGTCAGCGGCGTCGGCATCGACCCGCCCTACGGCGCCCTCGTCGACCTCGCCCGCGACCTGCTGTCCGGCACCACCGACGTGTACGGCGCGGCGGACCGGCTGCGTTCCTGGCAGATCTGAGGAACGGACGCGGTGCCCGATTCACATGGGTCGCAGGGAAATGTCGAAAACGGGTGCGAGTCACGTGCATCCGTTCGCCGTTTCTGACTTTCTGTCAATGGCGGGGATGTTGTCCGCGCGCCTTGTTGGCCGTGTGGGGGTTGTGGAAGAGTGAAACGCGCGTGCGGGGGGAATGGCCGGATGTCGCACGTGATTTGTGGACCGCGTCCGATTCGCCGTCGGTGAATTAGCACCTCCCGCGCCGCGCCAAAAGAGGTACGCACCAACCGGGCCTCCTTTTTCGGCGGCACGACCTCTGTGTGTCACATGCGTGGGAAGGAACCATCTCAGTGCCCACCCCCCACCC
>NZ_POUC01000251.1 GCF_002891435.1 Streptomyces cahuitamycinicus | reverse complement strand
GTGCCCGCCCCTGCTGGGCCTCGAACCGCACTGCACGCCCGCCCGCTACCTGGCCCGCCGCCGGGAGCTGGGCGTCCTGGAGTCCGGCCGCCGGCTCCTGCGCGGCAGCGGCATCACCACGTACCTGGTCGACACCGGCCTTCCCGGCGATCTGACGGATCCCGGCGAGCTGGCCTGTGCCGGAGCCGCCGAGGCGCGCGAGATCGTGCGCCTCGAACTCCTCGCCGAGCAGGTCGCCGACACCTCCGGAACCGTCGAGTCCTTCCTCGCCAACCTCGCCGAGTCGGTGCACGCGGCCGCCGCGAACGCCGTCGCCTTCACCTCGGTCGCGGGCGTACGGCACGGCCTCGCGCTCGCGCCGGAACCGCCCGGGCCGGGGGAGGTGCGCGGGGCGGCCGGCCGCTGGCTCGCCGGGCGCGGTGTCGGCGGGGAGCTGAGCGACCCGGTGCTCCTGCGGCATCTGCTGTGGAGCGCGGTCGCCTCGGGCCTGCCGCTCCAGCTGCACGCGGGGCTGGGCGCGCCGGGGCTGCGGACCGACCGTACGGACCCGGTGCTGCTGACGGACTTCGTGCGGGCCACGGCCGGGCTCGGCACGGACCTGGTCCTGCTGCACGGCTACCCGTACCACCGGAACGCGGCCCACCTCGCCGCAGTCTTCCCGCACGTCCACGTCGACTGCGGCGCAGCCCTGGTCCGCACGGGCGCCCGGGCCGCGACCGTCCTCGCCGAGATCCTTGAGCTGGCGCCCTTCGGCAAGCTCCTCTTCTCCACCGGCGCGCAGGGCCTGCCCGAGCTGCACCTCGTGGGCGCCCGCCTGTTCCGCGAGGCCCTGGGGCGCGTGCTCGGCACCTGGGTCGCCGAGGGGGCGTGGTCCCTGGCCGACGCCCAGCGGGTGGCGGGCATGCTGGCGTCGGGCAACGCCCACAGGGTGTACGGGCTCGGTTAGGCCTTGGTCAGGGTGGCCTCGGTGGCGGGCCCGGGCAGGTCCGCACCGGCCTCGGACCGCTCGCGCAGCGACAGCACCACCCGCAGCACCCAGATCCACATCACGGCCGAGCCCAGCATGTGCAGGCCGACCAGAACCTCGGGCAGGTCCGTGAAGTACTGGACGTAACCGATGACGCCCTGCGCGAGCAGGATCAGGAACAGCTCACGGGTCCGGGCCAGCGGGTTCTTCGGTGCGTCGACCGCCTTGAGGACGAACCACAGGGCGAAGGTCAGCGTCACCACGATCCACGCCAGCACGGCGTGCAGCTTGCTGACCGTCTCCCAGTCGACCGGCATCCGCTCGACCTCACTGGAGTCGCCCGCGTGCGGGCCCGCGCCCGTGACGACGGTTCCGACCAGGATGAGCGCAGCGGCCGCCGCGGTAAGGAACCACACCAGCTGCCGCACGGCCTTGCCGACCAGCGGACGCGGCGCCGCGTCGCCCTCACGGGTGCGCTGCCACGTCACCGTGGCCACCGCGATGAGCGCCGACGTCGCCACGAAGTGGGCCGCGACCGTGTACGGGTTGAGACCGACCAGCACCACGATGCCACCCAGCACCGCGTTGCTCATCACGATCCAGAACTGCGCCCAGCCCAGCCGGACCAGGCCGCGGCGGTACGGCTTCTGCGAGCGTGCGGCGATGATCGCCCAGCCGACGGCGGCGCACAGCACATACGTCAGCATGCGGTTGCCGAACTCGATGGCGCCGTGGAAGCCCATCGCGCTGGTGGTGGTGAGCGAGTCGTCGGTGCACTTGGGCCAGGTCGGGCAGCCCAGCCCCGAGCCGGTCAGCCGTACGGCACCCCCGGTGACGACGATGAGCACCGCCATCAGGAGCGCGGAGAGGGCAGCACGCCGGACCGTCCGGGGTTCCGGGGTCCAGCGCTCGGCGATGAAGGCGAGCGGGTTGCGCAGGGCGGCCTGAGCGTCGGCGCGGGTCACGTTTGGCACGCGAACCATCGTAGGCCGCCGCTTGTGCACGCTTTCACGAGGGTCCCTCACAGGGCACCTCCCCTACTCCCAGCGGAAGAACTTCCCGGCCGCCGCCAGCCCCGCGACCGCCCAGACGGCCAGGATCCCCAGATCGCCCCAGGGCATCCCGGCGCCGTGCTGGAGGACGTCCCGCAGCCCGTCGGACAGGGCCGAGATCGGCAGCAGACCGAGCACGTCCTGGGCGCCGGAGGGGAACTTGTCGAGCGGCACGATGACCCCGCCGCCGACGAGCAGCAGCAGGAACACCAGGTTGGCCGCGGCCAGTGTCGCCTCGGCCTTCAGCGTTCCGGCCATCAGCAGCCCGAGGCCCGAGAAGGCCGCCGTGCCGAGGACCAGGAGCAGCAGCATGGCGGCCGGGTTGCCCTGCGGCGACCAGCCGAGCGCGAAGGCGATCACGGTGAGCAGGATCACCTGGAGCACCTCGGTGACCAGGACCGAGAGCGTCTTCGCCGTCATCAGGCCCCAGCGGGGCAGGGGCGAGGAGGCCAGCCGCTTCAGCACGCCGTAGCGGCGCTCGAAGCCGGTCGCGATGGCCTGGCCGGTGAACGCCGTCGACATCACCGCGAGCGCGAGGACGCCCGGGGCGAGGAAGTCGACGGTCTCGCCGGCGCCCGTGTCGACGATGTCCACGGTGCTGAACAGCACCAGGAGCAGGGCCGGGATGACGACGGTCAGCAGCAGTTGCTCGCCGTTGCGCAGCAGCATCTTCGTTTCGAGCAGGGCCTGGGCCGCGATCATGCGGGGGAGGGGCGCCGCGCCGGGCTTCGGCGTGTACGTCCCGGTGCCGGTGGCGGTCATGAGCGCAGCTCCTTGCCGGTGAGCTCCAGGAAGACGTCTTCCAGGGTGTGCCGCTCGACCGAGATCTTCTCCGGCATCACGCCGTGCTGGGCGCACCAGGAGGTGACCGTCGCGAGCAGCTGGGGGTCGACCTTGCCGACGACCCGGTAGGAACCCGGCGTCAGCTCGGCGGCCGAGCAGTCGGCGGGCAGGGCCTTCAGCAGCGAGCCCACGTCCAGGCCCGGCCGCCCCGAGAAGCGGAGCGTGTTCTCAGCGCCGCCCCGGCACAACTCCTCCGGGGAGCCCTGGGCGATGACCCGGCCCGCGTCGATGATCGCCACGTCGTCGGCGAGCTGCTCGGCCTCGTCCATGTAGTGCGTGGTGAGGATCACCGAGACGCCGTCGGCGCGCAGGTCCCGGACGAGGTCCCAGGTGGCGCGGCGGGCCTGTGGGTCGAGCCCGGCGGTCGGCTCGTCGAGGAAGACCAGCTCCGGGCGTCCCACCACGGCCATGGCCAGCGCGAGCCGCTGCTGCTGCCCGCCCGACAGCCGTCGGTACGTCGTACGGCCGCAGGAGCCGAGGCCCAGGCGCTCGGTCAGCGCGTCCACATCCAGGGGGTGCGCGTGCAGCATGGCCACGTGGCGGAGCATCTCGTCGGCCCGGGAGCCGGAGTAGACGCCGCCGGACTGGAGCATCACGCCGATGCGGGGCCGCAGGTCCGCGGACTGTCTCACCGGGTCGAGGCCCAGGACGCGCACCGTGCCGGAGTCCGGCTTCCGGTACCCCTCGCAGGTCTCGACCGTGGTCGTCTTGCCCGCCCCGTTGGGGCCGAGCACGGCGGTCACACCCGTCCGGGCCACCAGGTCGAGCCCGTCCACCGCGGTCTTCGTGCCGTACCGCTTCACCAGGGCCTGGACCTGGACCACGGGCTCACTTCGCATGGGTCCAGAGTCTAGGTACGTCCGGGCCGGCTCAGACCTGGGGGTCCCCCCGCTCGAGCGGAGCCGAGGGCGGGGGAGGGTGCGGGAACTCCTCCTCGCGCGGCCGGTGGACCGCCAGCCACCGCTCGGCGTAGGCGACCGCGTCCGCCACCGGGAACAGCCGGACCTCGGCCGCCCCGACCTTGCCGCGGGTGACGGGACGGTCCCGCTCGAAGTCGTAGCCCAGCTCGTCGAAACGGTCCGAGCTGATGGACACCTCGGTGACGGTCTCCCAGCCCTGCGGACCGGGCCGGCCCACGGCGACGCGCGGGGACGGAATCCGGTACTCGGCGAGGTGGAAACTCGTGCAGGAGGCGTAGCCGGCGCCGAGCAGCAGCACCCGGGCGTCCATCGCCTCCAGTTTCGCCAGCGGGCTCCGCTCGCCGAGCCGGCAGTCGGGTGCGTGCCCGTCGAGCACGTCCGCCGCACGCGGGCCGAGCGCGGCGAACGAGGTCTGCGGATGCGCGCTGCGCTGTGCGCCGGGCCAGGTCCGCACGGTCTCCGGGACGACGCCGACCCCACGGGCGGGCGTGATCCGCGGGTCGTAGGCGGGCATGGTGGCCCGGATGGCCGCCCACCATTGCGGGGGTACGGGCGGGTTGCTCCACAGGGCCGGATCGGACAGGTCGCCGGTCTGGGTGGGGACCACGAGCGTGCCCTGTGGGCCGAGGGCGTCGAGCAGTCCCCGCACCACCGCGACGGCACCGCCGTTCACCCAGCCGAGGGCGCTGAGCGAGGAGTGCACGAGGAGGGTCTCACCGGGCTGTACACCGAGCTCGGTGAGCTGTGTCCGGAGCGTCTCGCGGGTGACAAGAGGGCCGGTCGGAGGGGGTGTGGGCATGGTTCCGGAGTGTCCCCGAAGCGGCTGCCGCATGCCACCTCTTTGATCGATCAGAGATCGTTTCCGCAGGTCAGATTAGGTTTGCCTAAGTGACGCAGGGCACCCCGGGTCCAGCGCACGCGGCTTGCCGGGTCCGGAGGAATTACGCAACAATGGCGTTGTGAAAAACGTCGGCGAGGCACCTCACGAGGAGCTGGCGACCGGGGAGCGGTCCACCCGCAACCGGGTCGCGCGGTCCATCCTGGACCACGGCCCCTCGACCGTCGCCGTACTCGCCGAGCGGCTGGGCCTCACCCAGGCGGCCGTGCGCCGGCACCTCGACGCCCTGACGGGCGACGGTGTCGTGGAGGCGCGCGAGCAGCGGGTGTACGGCGCGCGGACCCGTGGCCGGCCGGCCAAGGTGTTCGCCCTGACGGACTGCGGCCGGGACGCCTTCGACCAGTCCTACGACACGCTCGCGGCGGACGCCCTGCGCTGGATCGCCGACCGCGAGGGCGGCAACGAGGCGATCGCCGCGTTCGCCCGCGCCAGGATCGCCGCGCAGGCGGGCGCCTACCGCCGGGCGGTCGAGGCCGCCCCGCCCGAGAAGCGGACCGAAGCACTGGCCAAGGCCCTGAGTACCGACGGGTACGCTGCTACGGCGCGCAGCGCGCCCCACCCTCAGCAGGGTGAGCAGCTCTGCCAGCACCACTGCCCGGTCGCCCACGTCGCCGAGCAGTTCCCGCAACTGTGCGAGGCGGAGACGGAATTTTTCGCCGAGCTGCTCGGTACGCACGTACAGCGGCTCGCCACCATCGCGCACGGCGACGGCGTCTGCACGACGTTCATCCCCAAGATTTCCCACAACGCATCTGCAAGCACGGCCGGGAGGAACCCCGCATGACTCTCCCCACGGAGACTGCCCACCCCGAGCTCGAGGGCCTGGGCAAGTACGAGTACGGCTGGGCCGACTCCGACACGGCCGGCGCCTCTGCCAAGCGCGGCATCAACGAGGACGTCGTCCGGGACATCTCCTCCAAGAAGAACGAGCCGGAGTGGATGACCAAGCTCCGCCTCAAGGGCCTGCGCCTGTTCGAGAAGAAGCCCATGCCCAACTGGGGCTCGGACCTCTCGGGCATCGACTTCGACAACATCAAGTACTTCGTGCGCTCCACGGAGAAGCAGGCGGAGTCCTGGGAGGACCTGCCCGAGGACATCAAGAACACCTACGACAAGCTCGGCATCCCCGAGGCGGAGAAGCAGCGCCTCGTCGCCGGTGTCGCCGCGCAGTACGAGTCGGAGGTCGTCTACCACCAGATCCGCGAGGACCTGGAGGAGCAGGGCGTCATCTTCCTCGACACCGACACCGCCCTGAAGCAGCACCCGGAGCTCTTCAAGGAGTACTTCGGGACCGTCATCCCCGTCGGCGACAACAAGTTCGCGTCGCTGAACTCCGCCGTGTGGTCGGGCGGCTCCTTCATCTACGTGCCGCCGGGCGTGCACGTCGAGATCCCGCTCCAGGCCTACTTCCGTATCAACACGGAGAACATGGGCCAGTTCGAGCGGACCCTGATCATCGTCGACGAGGGCGCCTACGTGCACTACGTCGAGGGCTGCACCGCCCCGATCTACAAGTCGGACTCGCTGCACTCCGCGGTCGTCGAGATCATCGTCAAGAAGAACGCCCGCTGCCGTTACACGACCATCCAGAACTGGTCGAACAACGTCTACAACCTGGTCACCAAGCGCGCCGTCGCCTACGAGGGCGCGACCATGGAGTGGATCGACGGCAACATCGGCTCCAAGGTGACGATGAAGTACCCGGCCGTCTACCTCATGGGTGAGCACGCCAAGGGCGAGACCCTGTCCATCGCCTTCGCCGGCGAGGGCCAGCACCAGGACGCCGGCTCCAAGATGGTCCACATGGCGCCGAACACCTCGTCCAACATCGTCTCGAAGTCCGTGGCGCGCGGCGGCGGCCGCACCTCCTACCGCGGTCTCGTGGAGATCGGCGAGGGTGCCCACGGCTCGAAGTCCAACGTGCTGTGCGACGCGCTGCTCGTCGACACCATCTCCCGCTCGGACACCTACCCCTACGTCGACGTCCGCGAGGACGACGTGTCCATGGGGCACGAGGCGACCGTCTCCAAGGTCTCCGAGGACCAGCTCTTCTACCTGATGAGCCGCGGCCTCTCCGAGTTCGAGGCGATGGCGATGATCGTGCGCGGCTTCGTCGAGCCCATCGCCAAGGAACTCCCCATGGAGTACGCGCTGGAGCTCAACCGGCTGATCGAGCTGCAGATGGAAGGCGCGGTCGGCTGACCTGCCCCCTCGACAGCAGACGTCCCACTCAGGAAAGAGAGCACTACGACAGCCATGGCTGAGGCCCAGAACTCCCCCACTCTCGGCTCCGCTCGAGCGGGGGGACCCCCACCCGTGGGATCCACCACCGCGGGCTCGATCGCGGTCGCCGCTGAGTCGACCGTCGCCACGCGCATGAGCGCGCCCCCCTCCTTCGACGTGGCGGACTTCCCCGTCCCGCACGGCCGTGAGGAGGAGTGGCGGTTCACCCCGCTGGAGCGCCTGCGCGGCCTGCACGACGGCACCGCCGTCGCCGGCGGCAACGGGCTCAAGGTCGAGGTCCAGGCCCCCGAGGGCGTCACCGTCGAGGCCGTCGGCCGCGACGACGCGCGGCTCGGCAAGGCCGGTGTCCCGGTGGACCGCGTCGCCGCCCAGGCCTACTCGGCCTTCGAGAAGGCCTCGGTCGTGACCGTCCCCAAGGAGACCGTCCTCACCGAGCCCATCCGCATCGCGGTGCACGGCGAGGGCGGCACCGCCTTCGGCCACCAGGTGATCGAGCTGGGCGCCTTCGCCGAGGCCATCGTGGTCATCGACCACACCGGTGACGCCGTGCTCGCCGCCAACGTCGACTACCTCCTGGGCGACGGCGCCAAGCTCACCGTCGTCTCCGTCCAGGACTGGGACGACAAGGCCGTCCACGTCGCCCAGCACAACGCGCTCGTCGGCCGCGACGCCTCCTTCAAGTCCGTCGTCGTCACCTTCGGCGGCGACGTCGTGCGGCTGCACCCGCGCGTGCGGTACGCCGGCCCCGGCGGCGAGGCCGAACTGTTCGGCCTGTACCTCACCGACGCGGGCCAGCACCAGGAGCACCGCCTCCTGGTCGACCACAACGTCCCGCACTGCAAGTCGAACGTCGTCTACAAGGGCGCGCTCCAGGGCGACGACGCGCACGCGGTGTGGATCGGTGACGTGCTCATCGAGGCCAAGGCCGAGGGCACGGACACGTACGAGATGAACCGCAACCTGGTCCTCACGGACGGGGCGCGCGTGGACTCCGTACCGAACCTCGAGATCGAGACCGGCGAGATCGTCGGCGCCGGCCACGCCTCGGCGACCGGCCGCTTCGACGACGAGCAGCTCTTCTACCTCATGGCCCGCGGCATCCCTGAGCAGGAGGCCCGCCGGCTGGTGGTCCGCGGCTTCTTCGCCGAGCTGGTCCAGCAGATCGGCCTCCCCGACATCGAGGAGCGCCTGATCGCCAAGATCGAGGAGGAGCTGGAGGCGGCGGTCGCATGACCTTCGTACGCGCCTGTGGACTGGGCGAGCTGGAGGAGGACACCCCGAAGCGGGTGGAACTCGGCGGCACGCCCGTGTCCATCGTGCAGACCGAGGGCGAGGTGTTCGCGATCCACGACATCTGCTCGCACGCGAACGTCTCCCTGGCGGAAGGCGAGGTCGACGACTGCCACATCGAGTGCTGGCTGCACGGCTCGCGCTTCGACCTCCGTTCCGGCAAGCCCGACGCCCTCCCGGCGACGCGCCCCGTCCCCGTTTACCCCGTACAGATCGATGGGGACGACGTGCTCGTCTCCCTCACCCAGGAGTCCTGAGGCACCCATGGCAACGCTTGAAATCCGAGACCTGCACGTCACCGTCGAGGCCGAGAACGCCACGAAGGAGATCCTCAAGGGCGTCGACCTCACCGTGAAGCAGGGCGAGACGCACGCCATCATGGGCCCCAACGGCTCCGGCAAGTCGACCCTCGCCTACTCCCTCGCCGGTCACCCGAAGTACACGATCACCGGCGGCACCGTCACCCTCGACGGCGAGGACGTCCTGGAGATGTCCGTCGACGAGCGCGCCCGCGCCGGCCTCTTCCTCGCCATGCAGTACCCGGTCGAGGTCCCGGGCGTGTCCGTGTCGAACTTCCTGCGCACCTCCGCCACCGCCATCCGCGGCGAGGCCCCCAAGCTGCGCACCTGGGTGAAAGAGGTCAAGGAGGCCATGCAGCGCCTCAACATCGACCCCTCCTTCGCCGAGCGCAACGTCAACGAGGGCTTCTCCGGCGGCGAGAAGAAGCGCCACGAGATCCTCCAGCTGGAGCTGCTCAAGCCGAAGGTCGCGGTCCTCGACGAGACCGACTCCGGGCTGGACGTCGACGCCCTGCGCGTCGTGTCGGAGGGCGTGAACCGCGTCCGCGAGACGGGCGAGGTCGGCACCCTGCTGATCACGCACTACACGCGTATCCTCCGCTACATCAAGCCCGACCACGTGCACGTCTTCTCCGGCGGCCGGATCGTCGAGTCCGGCGGCGCCGAGCTCGCCGACAAGCTGGAGAACGAGGGCTACGAGGCGTACGCGAAGCACGACGGAGTCGACACGAAGGGCGGCGCATCCGCGTGACATTGCTGCCGGGCCTCCTCGACACCGAGGCGATCCGCAAGGACTTCCCGATCCTGGACCGCCAGGTCCACGACGGCCGGAAGCTCGTGTACCTGGACAACGCGGCGACGAGCCAGAAGCCGCGCCAGGTGCTGGACGCCCTGAGCGAGTACTACGAGCGCTACAACGCCAACGTCCACCGCGGTGTGCATGTGCTCGCCGAGGAGGCCACGGCGCTGTACGAAGGCGCGCGCGACAAGGTCGCCGCGTTCGTCAACGCGCCGAGCCGCGACGAGGTGATCTTCACCAAGAACGCCTCCGAGTCGCTCAACCTCGTCGCGAACATGCTGGGCTGGGCCGACGAGCCCTACCGCGTGGACTCCGAGACCGAGATCGTCATCACCGAGATGGAGCACCACTCCAACATCGTGCCGTGGCAGCTGCTCGCGCAGCGCACCGGAGCGAAGCTGAAGTGGTTCGGCCTGACCGACGACGGCCGTCTCGACCTGTCGAACATCGACGAGGTCATCACGGAGAAGACGAAGATCGTCTCCTTCGTGCTGGTCTCCAACATCCTCGGCACCCAGAACCCCGTCGAGGCGATCGTGCGCCGCGCCCAGGAGGTCGGTGCGCTGGTGTGCATCGACGCCTCCCAGGCCGCGCCGCACATGCCGCTGGACGTGCAGGCCCTCCAGGCCGACTTCGTGGCCTTCACCGGTCACAAGATGTGCGGCCCGACCGGCATCGGCGTCCTCTGGGGCCGCCAGGAGCTGCTGGAGGACCTGCCTCCGTTCCTCGGCGGCGGCGAGATGATCGAGACGGTGTCGATGCACTCCTCGACGTACGCCCCGGCGCCCCACAAGTTCGAGGCGGGCACGCCCCCGATCGCCCAGGCGGTCGGCCTCGGCGCGGCGATCGACTACCTCGACTCGATCGGCATGGACAGGATCCTCGCCCACGAGCACGCGCTCACCGAGTACGCGGTGAAGCGGCTGCTGGACGTCCCCGACCTGCGGATCATCGGCCCGACCACGGCCGAGGAGCGCGGCGCGGCGATCTCCTTCACCCTCGGGGACATCCACCCGCACGACGTGGGCCAGGTCCTCGACGAGCAGGGCATCGCGGTCCGGGTCGGACACCACTGCGCGCGGCCGGTCTGCCTGCGGTACGGAATTCCTGCGACCACGCGAGCGTCGTTCTATCTGTACTCCACGCCGGCCGAGATCGACGCACTGGTCGACGGCCTGGAGCACGTACGGAACTTCTTCGGCTGAGAGGCGTGCTAGACGGTGAAACTGGACTCCATGTACCAGGAAGTCATCCTGGACCACTACAAGAACCCGCACGGGCGGGGCTTGCGGGATGGCGACGCCGAGGTGCACCACGTCAACCCGACGTGCGGTGACGAGATCACACTGCGCGTGAAGTACGACGGCACCACGATCGAGGACGTCTCGTACGAGGGCCAGGGCTGTTCGATCAGCCAGGCGAGCGCGTCCGTACTGAACGACCTCCTCGTCGGCAAGGACCTCTCCGACGCGCGGAAGATCCAGGAGACCTTCCTGGAGCTGATGCAGTCCAAGGGGAAGCTCGAACCCGACGACGCGATGGAGGAGATCCTGGAGGACGCGGTCGCGTTCGCCGGGGTGTCCAAGTACCCGGCCCGGGTGAAGTGCGCCCTGCTGAGCTGGATGGCCTGGAAGGACGCGACGGCCCAGGTGCTGGGCGGAGCCGACGCCGAGAAGGAGACGACGGCATGAGCGAGACCGTTGAGATGAAGCCGGCCTCGGAGGAAGAGGTCCGTGAGGCGCTGTACGACGTGGTCGACCCAGAGCTGGGCATCGACGTCGTCAACCTCGGCCTGATCTACGGCATCCACATCGACGACGCGAACATCGCGACGCTCGACATGACCCTGACCTCGGCGGCCTGTCCGCTGACGGACGTCATCGAGGACCAGGCGAAGTCCGCCACGGACGGCCTCGTGAACGAGCTGCGCATCAACTGGGTCTGGATGCCGCCATGGGGTCCCGACAAGATCACGGACGACGGGCGTGAGCAGCTGCGTGCTCTCGGGTTCAACGTCTGAGGTCCACTGACATGCGTGAGGGCGGCACCCTTTCCGGGTGCCGCCCTCACGCATGTTCAGTCCAGGCCGGACACGATCTCGAACGACGCGTCCGCGTAGTACTGGTGACTGTTCTCGAAGGGGTCCAGGCGGAGCTGGAAGTTGCGGTGGCGCAGGAAACGGCCCGGGTAGTTGACCGACTCCAACGTGAGCGTTCCCGAGCGGGACCAGACGCGCGGGCAGAACGTGGCGTCCTGGCGGAAGAGGGACGAGCCGTCGTTCCTGTTGGCGACCAGGACGAAGCTGCGGTGGCGGAGGTAGCGGCCGTCCGCGGTGGTGAAGGAGTAGCAGGAGGAGTCGGAGAGGCCGGCCACGCGCTGGAAGGTGGCGTCCTCGCGCTGCTCGGAGCCCGATCCGATCTGGTCGAGGCGCACATAACCGTCGCGCACCCGCCAGTAGCGGTCGGACCAGTTGACCGCGCGTATCGATATGCCGGAGGAGGACGGGGGCTTCGGGCTCTTCGAGGGAGCCGGGGACGCCTTCGGCGGCTCCGGGGTCTTCTCCCGGGGCGTCGGACTCGGAGCGGTGG
>NZ_POUC01000250.1 GCF_002891435.1 Streptomyces cahuitamycinicus | reverse complement strand
GAGGGGGAGGGTGACCGGGCGCTCGCCGAGCCGGAGTCGGAGAACGTCTCGTACGGGCTGGCCGAGTTCATCGCGGCCGAGGAGATGGGGCGTTCGCGGGGCTTCTGGTGGGCTCCGGAGTCGGACCGGCTGCTCATGGCGCGGGTGGACGACACGCCGGTGGGGCGGTGGTGGATCGCCGACCCGGCCCATCCGGAGCGGGAGCCGCAGCGGGTGGCGTACCCGGCGGCGGGCACCGGCAACGCGGAGGTGCGGCTGTTCGTGACCGGCCTGGACGGGCTGCGCACGGAGGTCGCCTGGGACCGGGCGCGCTATCCGTACCTGGCACATGTCCACTGGTCAGCGGCGGGCGCGCCCCTGCTGCTCGTACAGGCGCGCGACCAGCGCAGTCAGCTGATCCTGGCCGTGGATCCGGATTCCGGGGCTACGCGGATGGTGCACGCCGACGAAGATCCAACATGGCTTGATCTTTTCCCCGGTGTGCCCTGCTGGAGCCCGTCCGGGCAGCTGGTGCGGATCGCCGACGAGGGCGGTGCGCGGGTGCTGGCGGTCGGGGACCGGCCGCTGACGGGCGCGCAGCTGCACGTCAGGGCCGTGCTGGACGTCTCCGAGCACGACGTGCTGATCTCGGCGTCGGCGGGTGCGGAGGCCGCCGGCGAGGCGGAGACGGGCCAGGTGCACGTGTACCGGGTGAACGAACTGGGCGTCGAGCGGGTGTCGCAGGAGCCGGGCGTGCACGCGGCGGTGCGGGCCGGGGAGGTGACGGTTCTGGTCTCGGCGACACTGAACCGGCCAGGTTCGCTCGCGCAGGTCCTGCGCGACGGAAAACCGACCAGGACTGTCCCTTCGTACGCGGAAGATCCTGGTATGTCCCCCCGCGTGACACTCGCCGAGGGGGGCGCACGCCGCGTCCCGTGCGCCGTGCTTATGCCTCGGGACTACGACGGTGACACCCCCCTGCCGGTGCTCATGGACCCGTACGGAGGACCCCACGGGCAGCGGGTGCTCGCCGCGCACAACGCCCACCTCACGTCGCAGTGGTTCGCGGACCAGGGCTTCGCTGTCGTGGTCGCGGACGGCCGCGGCACACCGGGCCGCTCCCCCGCCTGGGAGAAGGCGGTCCACCACGACTTCACGCTGTCGCTGGACGACCAGGTGGAGGCACTGCAGGACCTCGCGAAGCGCCACCCCCTGGACCTGTCCCGGGTCGCGATCCGCGGCTGGTCGTACGGCGGCTGGCTGGCCGGCCTGGCGGTGCTGCGCCGCCCGGACGTCTTCCACGCGGGCATCGCGGGCGCGCCGGTGACGGACTGGGCCCTGTACGACACCCACTACACGGAGCGCTACCTGGGCACACCGGCGGAGGATCCGGCGTCGTACGCCAAGAGCTCCCTGGTGACCGCCGACGGGTTGTCCTCACCCGCCGAGCCGCACCGCCCTCTGATGATCGTGCACGGCCTCGCCGACGACAACGTGGTGGTCGCCCACGCCCTGCGCCTGTCCTCGGCCCTGCTGGCCGCAGGCCGTCCCCACGAGGTGCTGCCGCTGTCCGGCGTCACCCACATCACCCCCCAGGAGCAGGTCGCCGAGAACCTGCTCCTGCTCCAGGTGGACTTCCTGAAGCGCTCCCTGGGCATGACGACCGCCTGAACACGGCGGCGGGCCGGGACCGCCTGTCGGCGCCCGGCCCGCCTACGGCACCCGCACGGCCGTACGGTGACCAGCCTGACGTGTCCGTATATCGGAACCGGGTCTGTGAAGTTGCCTGCGTGTTAACGCAGTTGGCGGGGAGCTGGGTTTGCGGGAAAGACGCCGGTTCCCGGCACCCCCGTGGAGGGTGCCGGGAACCGGAAGCGGTCGGTCAGGCCGCGTGGACCACGTTCTTCTCCTCCGCGAAGTGGCAGGCGGACTCGTGGGCCGCCGGGGTGTCCTCGCCCTTGAAGCGCTCGGGGACCGCCAGCAGCGGGACCTCCTGGGCGCACTTGTCCTCGGCCTTCCAGCAGCGGGTGCGGAAGCGGCAGCCCGAGGGCGGGTTGGCCGGGGACGGGACGTCGCCGGTGAGGATGATCCGCTCGCGGCCCTCACGGGACTCCGGGTCGGGGACCGGGACGGCCGACAGCAGCGCCTGGGTGTAGGGGTGCGTCGGGTGGTCGTAGATCGCCGTGTCCGTGCCGATCTCGGCCATCTTGCCGAGGTACATCACACCCACGCGGTCCGAGATGTGCCGGACGATCGACAGGTCGTGCGCGATGAAGAGGTACGAGAGGTTGAACTCGTCCTGAAGCTTCTCCATCAGGTTGATGACCTGGGCCTGGACGGACACGTCCAGCGCGGAGACCGGCTCGTCGCAGATGATGATCTCGGGGTTCAGGGCCAGGCCGCGGGCGATGCCGATGCGCTGGCGCTGACCGCCCGAGAACTGGTGCGGGTAGCGGTTGATGTACTCGGGGTTGAGGCCGACCACGTCCAGGAGCTCCTGGACCTTGCGGCGGCGGTCGCCCTTCGGCGCCACCTCGGGGTGGATCTCGAAGGTCTCCCCGATGATGTCGCCCACCGTCATACGGGGGTTGAGCGAGGTGTACGGGTCCTGGAACACCATCTGGATGTTCCGGCGGACCGCCTTCAGCGCACGCCCGGACAGCTTGGTGATGTCCTGGCCCTTGTAGAAGATCTCGCCCGCGGTCGCCTTCTCCAGCATCATCAGCAGCTTGGCGACCGTGGACTTGCCACAGCCGGACTCGCCCACTATGCCGAGCGTCTCGCCCTGGTAGAGGTCGAAGGAGATGCCGTCGACGGCCTTGACGGCGCCGACGTGACGCTTGAACAGGATGCCCTGGGTCAACGGGAAGTGCTTGACCAGACCGCGCACCTGGAGGATCGGCTCACCGCGCTCCACGGGCGCGTCGAGCGCGGCCACCGCCGCCTCCTCGGTCACGGCGTCGACCGTCTCGACCTCGGTGACGTTGGGGGTGGCGTCCATGGGCTCGTCCTTCTTGCCCAGCTCAGCCATGGATCGTCTCCTTCCAGAAGTGGCACGCGCTGCCGCGGCCGGTCAGCTCGCCGCCGTCCCGCTCGGTGACGGGGTGCAGCGGCGGGATGTCCGTACGGCAGATGTCCTGCGCCTTCGGGCACCGCGGGTTGAAGGCGCAGCCGGACGGGATACGCGTCAGGTTGGGCGGCAGGCCCTTGATCGCGTACAGCTCCTGGCCCTTCTGGTCCAGGCGCGGGATCGACTCCAGCAGACCCTTGGTGTAGGGGTGCGCGGGCCGCTTGTACAGCTCGTGCACCGGAGCGGTCTCCACGATCCGGCCGGCGTACATCACCGCGATCTTGTCCGCGACGTCGGCGACCACGCCGAGGTCGTGGGTGATCAGGATCAGACCCATGTTGTACTCGCGCTGCAGGTCCGCGAGCAGGTCCATCACCTGGGCCTGGACCGTCACGTCGAGGGCCGTGGTCGGCTCGTCGGCGATGATCAGGTCCGGCTCCAGCGCGAGCGCCATGGCGATCATGATGCGCTGGCGCATACCGCCGGAGAACTGGTGCGGGTAGTCCCCGACGCGCTCCTTCGCGGCCGGGATCTTCACCCGGTCCATCAGCTCGATCGCCTTGGCCTTGGCTTCCTTCTTGGACATGCCCTGGTGCACGCGGAACATCTCGCCGAGCTGGTAGCCCACCGACAGCACCGGGTTCAGCGAGGAGAGCGCGTCCTGGAAGATCATCGCGATCTTGTTGCCGCGGATCTTCCGGCGCTCTTCGCCGGACATCTTCAGCATGTCCTGGCCGCGGAAGAGGATCTCTCCCTTGGGGATGCTGCCGGGCGGCATGTCGAGGATGCCCATGATGGCCTGGGCGGTGACGGACTTGCCGGAGCCCGACTCGCCGAGCACGGCGAGCGTCTCGCCCGCGGCGACGGAGTAGTTGACGCCGTTGACGGCCTTGGCGACACCGTCGCGGGTGCGGAACTCCACGTGCAGGTCGCGGACTTCGAGCAGTGGGCGGCTCGCGTCGTGCGAGCCGTCCGCCGAGGGGTTCTCGGCCGTTTCATCGATGATGGTCACGTACGCCTCCCTCAGCGCAGCTTGGGGTCGAGGGCGTTGCGTACAGCATCGCCGAACATCAGGAACGAGAGCACCGTGATCGAGACCATCACCGAGGGGATGATCAGGGTGTGGGGGGCGATACGGAGCTGCTCGCGTCCTCGTGCCACGTCGCCGCCCCAGGAGACGGCCGTGTCACCGAGACCCACGCCCAGGAAGGACAGGGTGGCCTCGGCCGCGATGTAGCCGCCGAGCGCGATGGTCGCCACGACGATGATCGGCGCGAGTGCGTTGGGCAGGATGTGCCGGAACAGGATCCGGGACGTCGAGGCGCCGAGTGCCTTGGCGGCCACCACGTAGTCCGCCTGCTTGATGGTGATCACGGCACCGCGGGCGACTCGGGCGATCTGGGTCCAGCCGAGGAAGGCGAGGGCCATGATGACGACCCAGACGGTCCGCTCCTCGAAGGAGTTGAGCACCACCAGGGCGCCCAGTAGGAACGGGATGCCGAGGAAGATGTCGGTCATCCGCGAGAGCAGGGTGTCGGTCCAGCCGCCGAAGTAGCCGGCGATCATGCCGATGACCGTGCCGAGCACGCTGACGGCGAGGGTGACACCCACACCGACGGTGATCGAGGCGCGGGCACCGTAGACGACACGGGCGTAGATCGAGCGGCCCTGGACGTCGTAGCCGAGCCAGTCCGGGGCGAAGAAGTGGCCCCAGTTCGGCTTCCCCAGGTAGTGGTTGGCCAGGTCGGCGTCGCGCGGCGAGGCGCTGGTGAACAGTCCCGGCCAGAGCGACATCACCAGCAGGAACACGATCAGCACGGCCGCCACCAGGAACAGCGGGTTGCGGCGCAGGTCGTGCCAGGCGTCGGACCACAGGCTGCGCGCCTTCTCGGCAGCCGGGCCGGCGTCGGTCACGATGACGCCCGCGGTGCTCGCGGTGTCACCGGGAAGGGCTTCGACCTTCTCGACGGTCTTGTCAGGCATACCGGATCCTCGGGTCCAGGACCGCGTAAAGCAGGTCGACGATCAGGCTGGCGGCGAGGTAGATGAGCACCATCAGCGAGGCGATCCCCACGACCGTGGCGCCCTCACGCCGGGTGAGCGCCTCGTAGATCTCGAGGCCGATACCCCGCACGTTGAAGATGCCCTCGGTCACGATGGCGCCGGTCATCAGGCTGCCGATCTCGATACCGAGGAAGGTGACCACGGGGATCAGCGAGTTGCGCATCAGGTGGACACCGATGACACGGCGGCGCGGCAGCCCCTTGGCCACGGCGGTGCGCATGTAGTCGGACCGCAGGTTCTCCGCGATCGACGTGCGGGTCAACCTGGCGACATAGGCGAGGGAGAGCGACGCCAGCACGATGGCGGGAAGGGCGAGCTGGGAGAAGTCCGTCGAGTCGGTCACCGTGGGCGTGGTGACCTGCCACTTGAACGCGAACTGGTACTGCAGCAGGAAGCCCAGCACGAAGGACGGCATCGAGACGAGGATCAGCGTCAGCGTCAGCAGCCCGCGGTCCTGGAGCGTGTCGGGGCGCAGGCCGGCGATCACACCGAGGCCGATGCCCACGAGCGTGACGAAGGTGAAGGCGAAGAGCGTCAGCCTGATCGTCACCGGGAACGCGTCGGCGATGACGTCCGCGATGGGCCGCTGGCTGGCGATCTGGGTACCGAAGTCGCCCTGGACCAGCCCGGTCATGTAGTTGACGTACTGCTGAAGGAGCGGCTGATCGAGGCCGAGGTCCTTCTTGATGCTCGCGACCACCGCCGGGTCGTACGCCTGATCCCCCATCATCGCCCGGACGGGATCGCCGGGCAGGGCGTACATCATGCAGAAGATAAGCAGAGTTGACCCGATGAACACCGGGATCATCTGGAGCAGTCGTCGTGCGACATAGCGCCCCATAGGTGCCTCCGTGAGGGGTTAACGCAGGTGCGGGGGCCGTCCCCTGGTGACGAGACGGCCCCACGCACCTCCCACCGCCGCCTGAATCGACGGTGGGCTTACGGCCGAGTGGGAAAAGCCCGGAGGGCTCCTCTTACTTGGTGGTGACGCCCCACACCTCGAGGTCACCGTGGAAGTCGACCTTGACGTTGTCGACGTTCTTACCGTGGCCGCCGTTGATGCGGTAGTACCAGAGCGGGATGGCCGGCATGTGCTCGACCAGCTTCTTCTCGACCTCCTGGAAGGCCTTCACCGACTCGTCGAGGGACTTGGCGTTGTCCGCCTTGTTCATCAGCCCGTCGATCTCCTTGTTGGAGAAGCGACCGTTGTTGGCCTCGGCGGTGGTGTGGTACAGCTCCTTCATGAAGTTGGCGTTGACCGGGTAGTCGGCGACCCAGCCACCGCGGTACATGCCCTTCACCTGGTCGTTGTCACGGGCCTCGAGGTCCGTGGCGAAGTCCGGCTTGGGGTCGCCGACGCAGTCGACACCGGTGGCCTTGCGGATGGACTCGCAGACCGCCGTCACCCACTCCTTGTGGCCACCGTCGGTGTTGTACTGGACGGTGAACTTGTTGCCCGGAACACCGCCGCCCTCCTGGACGAGCTTCTTGGCCTTCTCCGGGTTGTACGTGAACACGTCCGTGTCCAGGTTCTGGTTGCCCTTGACACCGGGCGGCGTGAAGGACTTCGCCGGCGTGCGGGTGTTGTTCAGAACCGTCTTGGTGATCGTGTCACGGTCGATCGCCATCGACAGACCCTGCAGGACCTTCGGGTCGATGTCCTTGAAGGTCTTGGAGTAGAACGCCGGGGTCAGCGTCTGGATGGCCGCGTACGGCTGCTCGATGGCGCCGTCGCCCAGGTCCTGCTTGTACTTCGGCAGGTCCGTCGGGCCGACCTGGCGGATCATGTCCAGGTTGCCGGAGACGACGTCCTTGTAGGCGGCTTCGACCGTCGTGTAGTTCTTGAACTGGACGCCCTTGTTCTTCGCCTTGTTCGGGCCCTGGTAGTCATCCCAGGCCTTGACCTGGATGAGCTTCTTGTGGTCCCACTTCTCGAAGGTGTAGGGACCGTTGCCGACCGGCTTCTGGCCGAAGGCCTTCGGGTCGTCGTAGAAGACCTTGGGCAGCGGGGCCCACGTGCTGTAGCCCAGCTTGTAGTTGAAGTACGGCATGGTGTTCTTCAACTCGATGGTGAAGGTGTGGTCGTCCACGGCCTTCAGACCGGACATGGCCTCGGCCTTCGGGTCACCCTTCTCCGGGTGGACATCGTCGTAGCCCTTGATGTCCTGGAACCAGAACGAGTTCTGCTGGTTGTTCTTGATGTTGGCGTACCAGTTCCAAGCGTCGATGTACGACTTGGAGGTGACGTCCTCACCGTTGTGGAACTTCCAGCCCTTCTTGAGCTTGACCGTCCACGTCTTGGAGTCGTCGGTGGTGACCGACTCGGCGTTCGTGTAGACGATGTTGCCCTTGGCGTCGAAGTCCAGCAGCTGGGTGAACAGGGACTGGATGACGTACGACCCGAGGCTCTCGTTGGTGTCCGCCGGGATCAGCGGCTTCTGCGGCTCGCCGACGTCGATCGAGACGTAGCCGGCAGGTCCGGAACCCTTGCTCTCACCCTCACCATCACCGTTGCCGCCGCAGGCGGTGGCGGCCAGGGCGACGACAATCGCCCCCGCGACCCACTTGGCGCTCTTGGCACCGCGCATGGGTTCCTCCTAAAGAAGTCATTGGTTCACCGCAAAGGGAGCACAGACAGATCACCGCCACCGCCCGTCGCCGGTGCCGGAAATCGTCAGGTGCCCCCGCGCTCGTGAGTCGGCGCCGCTGCCAGCGGGTGACCCGTTCATCCGAGCTCTACGCGCCTAACTATCTGCCAAACGTCTGAGCCGAACCACACCCACGAGGTCTCGGTTCGATCACAGCTCACGTATACATCTTCCAAAATCCGGACAAAGGGTTTGGTGAAAGATCCCTGCGAAACGGACTTGTTACACATCTATCGGTAAAGGCTGTCCGCATTCCGGACGCGAGAGTGAGAAAAACCGCTTGCGGCATACCGTGGGTCCCGTGAAGGGTGCCACCGGAGTCTGTCGCGCGCTCAAAGGGCGTGTGCGGCAAGGCCGTTGTGCGCTCCCCGAAGCCGGGGAGGCAGGGCACTTCCGCAGCAGGGTAGTGGGAGAAGACCGCCCCTGACGGCTGTCACCGGCAAGTCGAGGGTTTTCCCTACCCCTTGCCCGTGTGTTACCTCCCCTTCAGACAACGGCACCGGGCACCCCGCTCACGCGGAGTGCCCGGTGCCGTCGTACGTGCGGCAGGCGTCAGCCGTGCTTGGCGCGGCTCGCGGCGCGGGCGCGCTCGCGGGCGTCCAGGTTCACCTTGCGGATGCGCACGGCCTCCGGGGTGACCTCGACGCACTCGTCGTCCCGGCAGAACTCCAGGGACTGCTCCAGCGACAGCTTGCGCGGCGGGACGATCGCCTCGAACGAGTCGGCCGAGGACGACCGCATGTTGGTGAGCTTCTTCTCCTTGGTGATGTTGACGTCCATGTCGTCGGCGCGGGAGTTCTCGCCGACGATCATGCCCTCGTACACCTCGGTGCCCGGCTCGACGAAGAGCACGCCGCGCTCCTGGAGGTTGGTCATCGCGAACGCGGTGACCGCACCGGAGCGGTCGGCGACCAGGGAGCCGTTGTTACGGGTCTGGAGCGTGCCGAACCAGGGCTCGAAGCCCTCGTGGATGGAGTGGCCGATGCCCGTGCCGCGGGTCTGGGTCAGGAACTCGGTCCGGAAGCCGATGAGGCCGCGCGAGGGCACGACGAACTCCATGCGGACCCAGCCCGAGCCGTGGTTGGACATGTTGTCCATGCGGCCCTTGCGGACGCCCATGAGCTGCGTGACGGCGCCCATGTGCTCCTCGGGCACGTCGATCGTCATGCGCTCGACCGGCTCGTGGACCTTGCCGTCGACCTCCTTGGTGACGACCTGCGGCTTGCCGATGGTCAGCTCGAAGCCCTCCCGGCGCATCGTCTCGACCAGGATGGCGAGCGCCAGCTCACCGCGGCCCTGCACCTCCCAGGCGTCCGGCCGCTCGGTGTCCAGCACCCGGAGGCTGACGTTACCGATCAGCTCGCGGTCGAGGCGGTCCTTGACCTGGCGGGCGGTGACCTTGCGGTCCTTGACCGCCGCCTTGGCGTCGGCGCCCTTGCCGGTGGCGCCACGGCCGACCAGCGGGGAGGTGTTGGTGCCGATGACCATGGAGATCGCGGGCTGGTCGACCGTGATCAGCGGCAGCGCGACCGGGTTCTCCGGGTCGGCCAGGGTCTCGCCGATCATGATGTCCGGGATACCGGCGACCGCGCAGATGTCACCCGGGCCGGCCATCTCGGCCGGCTTGCGGGTGAGCGCCTCGGTCATCATCAGCTCGGTGATGCGGACGCTGCTGACGGACCCGTCGCGCTTCATCCACGCGACCGTCTGGCCCTTGCGCAGCTCGCCCTGCTCGACGCGCAGCAGCGCGATACGACCGAGGAAGTTGTCGGCGTCCAGGTTGGTGACGTGGGCCTGGAGCGGGCCGGCCTCGTCATAGGTCGGGGCCGGGATGTGCTCCAGGATCGTGGAGAAGAACGGCTCAAGGCTGGTGGAGTCGGGCGGGACCGTGCCGTTGTCCGGCTTGGTCAGCGAGGCGATGCCGTCGCGGCCGCAGGCGTAGACGATCGGGAACTCGATCTGCTCCTCGTCGGCGTCCAGGTCGAGGAAGAGGTCGTAGGTCTCGTTGACGACCTCGTCGATCCGGGAGTCCGGGCGGTCCGTCTTGTTGATGCACAGGATGACGGGCAGCCGCTGCTGGAGCGCCTTGCGCAGCACGAAGCGGGTCTGCGGGAGCGGGCCCTCGGAGGCGTCCACGAGCAGGACGACACCGTCCACCATCGACAGACCGCGCTCCACCTCGCCACCGAAGTCGGCGTGGCCGGGGGTGTCGATGATGTTGATGGTGATGACGTCCCCCCCGTCCTTCGGGTGGTACTTCACCGCCGTGTTCTTGGCCAGGATCGTGATGCCCTTCTCACGCTCCAGGTCGTTCGAGTCCATCATGCGGTCGTCGACGCCTTCGAGCTGGTGCGCGGCGAAGGCACCGGCCTGCTTCAGCATGCCGTCGACGATGGTGGTCTTGCCGTGGTCGACGTGAGCGACGATAGCGACGTTGCGGATGTCGTGGCGCGTGGCCATATTGCGGCGTTCTCCCGGAGTGTGAGGAATGCCCTGCGCGGACGTCTGCGGTGCGCGGGCCCTGCCGGGCTGAACGTGCCACGGCCTCACCCCATGGTACGGGGCTTGACGTGGAGCGGCTTCCGTAGGGCATTTCGGGGTGGTCCCGGGCAGGTCAGGCGCCCTTTGCCGCGGCGGAACCGGCCGGACAGGTCCGCGAGGCGGCGAGGCGGCCGGCGACAGGCCGTCAGCCCCGTCACCAGCACCCCGATGACCAGTCCGGCCGTGCGGGCCCGCCCCACCATGCCGCGCATCCGCCGGCTCCCGTCCCCCGAGATCGGACGCCCGGCGCCCGCACCATGATCACTGCTGATCCCATGGTGCGGGCGCCGGGCGGGGGCGGCAAGGCGTTTGAGCGTTCCCTGAGCTACCGGGCGGCCGAGCCCTTCGCCGAGGGCCCGGACGCCGGCTTCGCGCCCTTCTTCAGGAAGCCCATGTCCTCGTAGACCGGCGTGCCGAAGCCGAAGGCGCCGGCGTTGACCAGGTTCTTGCGGGCCGCGAGGAGCTGGGGACGCTGGAAGAGGGGGATCGAGCCGGCCGCCGCCCAGATACGGGAGTCGGCCTTGCGGATGAGGGAGCGGGACTCGCCCTCGTCGAGGGTGGCCACGGCCTCGTCGAAGAGCTGGTCGACCTGGTCGGTGCCGACGCGGGTGTAGTTCTGCTCGACGTTCAGCGAGCCGTCGGCGGCCGGGACGGGCTTGGCGAAGACGGGGCGGGCGTCGGTGGCCGGGTAGGCCGTGGCGGGCCAGGAGTACAGGGCGAGGTCGTACTGGCCGGAGGCGATGTGGTCCTTGAAGTAGGACTCGTCGGAGACCTTGGAGATCTCCGTGCCGATGCCGACGCGCTCCAGCATGCGGGAGATGCGGTCCGCGACGGTGCGCAGCGTCTTGGAGCCGGGGCCGGAGGGGAGCACGAATCGGAGCGTGAGCGGCTTGCCGTTCTTGGCGAGCGGTGCGGCCTCCCGGTTCGCCGGGGCGGCTGTGCCCCGGGGGGCGTACGCGCCGGGGGCGCCGCCCTGGTGCGGGGACTTGTACTGCTTGCCGTCCTGGGCGAGGTGACCGGCCGGGTCCGGCCCCTGCTGCGCCTTGCCGTCCTCGCCGGTGTCGTCGGCCTTGCCGCCGCCGGTGTCGTCGGCCTTGTCGCCCTCGGGGCCGGCCGCCTTCTCCTTCTTCTGCTCCTTCACCGGGCCGCCGCGTACCCACCCGGCGTCCGCGAGCAGCGCCTGGGCCTCCTTGGTGTCCTGGCCGCCGAGGGCGCCGCTGTTGTCGGCGTAGTGGGCCTGTCCGGACAGGGCGAGGTGGCTGCCGACCGGGACGGCGGGCAGGCCGAGGGGCCCCAGAACGGCCTGGGCGATTTCCTTGCGGTCCAGGGCGCGGGCGACGGCCCTGCGGACGCGTTCGTCGGTGAGCGGGCCCTCGGCGCCGTTCAGGGCGAGCTGGGTGTAGGCGGGCTCCAGGGACTTGCGGACCTCGAAGCCGCTGAGGGCCCGCTGCTGCCGGGCGTACTTGACGGCCGCCTTGCGCAGCTTCTTGCGGGCGACGGTCTCCTCGTCGGCGGCGTCCTCGTCGGTGCCGTTGGCGACGGCCCAGGACTGCAGGGCGTCCGCGGCGGACCGGTCGGCGCCCGGGCCCATCAGGGGGCTGCTGGAGCTGTGGGGG
>NZ_POUC01000024.1 GCF_002891435.1 Streptomyces cahuitamycinicus | reverse complement strand
CGCGAACCCCCCGCCCCCTCCCGGCGCGGTCCTCCAGGACCGCCTGGCCGGCTGGGTCTCCGACCTCACCACCCTGCACGAACTCACCGAACGCCTGGCCCGCACGGCCGTGCTCGACGAAGCGCTCCAGGAACTGCTGCGGGCCGGCGCCGCCCTGGTGGGTGCCCGGCGCGGCCTCGTCGTCCTGGAACCGGGCGACGGACTCGGCCCGGACACCACCATCGGCCTGGGCCTCGCCCGCGCCGACCTCGGCCACATCGAGACGGTGCCGCGCAGCGCCCTGTCCTACGGCCGGATCCTCGACGGACTGCCGGGCGGTGAGGGCGGCATCGCCGAACCGGACCTGTTCGCCCTGGAGGGGCTCGATCCCCGTCATCGCGAGGTCGCGGCCCGCCTCGGCTACGCCGCCAGCTACGCCCTTCCCCTGACCACCGACACCGCCGGCCGCCTCGGCGTCGCCGTGTGGCTCTACGACGAACCCGCTGAACCGGGCGAGCGGCAGCGCCACCTCGCCGGCCTCTACGCGCGGTACGCCGCCGAGCACCTGGCCCGCCTCCTCGAACTGGAACGCACCCGCACGTCCATGGCCACGATGTCGGACGAGCTGCTGCCCGCGCGGCTGCCCCGGGTCGCCGGCGTCCAGCTTGCCGCCCGGCACCGCACCGGTCCGCGCGGCGGCGGCGACTGGTACGACGCCCTGCCGCTGCCCGACGCGGCCCTCGGCCTCGCGGTCGGGTCCGTCACCGGGTCGGGCCCGAGCGCGGTCGCGGCGATGGGGCGGCTGCGGGCGTCGCTGCGCGCCTACGCCGTGATGGAGGGGGAGGACCCGGTCGCCGTCCTGTCCGACCTGGAGCTGCTGCTGCGGCTGACCGAACCGGCACGCTCGGCCACGGCCCTGTTCGGCTACTGCGAACCGGCCGCGCGCAAGATCACGCTGGCCGGGGCCGGGCACAGCCCGCCGCTGCTGATCGGACAGCGCCGCACCGAGTTCGTGGAGACGTCCGTCTCGGCCCCGCTGGGCATGCTCGCCTGCTGGGAGGCGCCCAGCGTGGAGGTCCTCGCCGAACCCGGAGAGACGGTTCTGCTCTACACCGACGGCCTGCTGCACCGCACGGGCGAGGCCACCGACCGCGCCTTCGCCCGGCTGCACGCGGCCGCCGCCGGTGTGCCCCGAGCCCTGCGCGGCGACCCCGGCGCGATCGCCGACCACGTCCTGCGGAGCGTCCTGCCGGACGGGCTGGACGCGGCGGCGGGTGCGGAGGACGTCGTCCTGCTGGCGGTCCGGTTCGAATAACGCTCCTCGTCACCGCCCCGGGGCCGCTTCCGCGCCGCCGTAGAGTGGACGGTGGTCCAGTGCCGTACCGAGGAGGATGACCGTGGCCGAGGAGCTCACACCGGCGACCCCGGACGAGAGCGAAGAGCCGATCAAGCAGCGGAAGAACGGACTGTACCCGGGCGTGTCCGACGAGCTGGCCGAGAACATGAAGAGCGGCTGGGCCGACACCGAGCTGCGCGACCTGCGGCCCATCCCCCAGGCCGCCGAGACCGCGGCCCGCAGGGCCGCGCTCTCCGCGCGCTTCCCGGGCGAGCGTCTGGTGATCCCCGCGGGCAACCTGAAGACCCGCTCGAACGACACCGAGTACGCCTTCCGCGCGTCCGTCGAGTACGCCTACCTCACCGGCAACCAGACAGAGGACGGCGTCCTGGTCCTGGAGCCCACGGCCGAGGGCCACGAGGCGACGATCTACCTCCTGCCGCGCTCCGACCGCGCCAACGGCGAGTTCTGGCTGGACGGCCAGGGCGAACTGTGGGTCGGCCGCCGCCACTCCCTCACCGAGGCCGGGACGCTGTACGGCATCCCCGCCTCCGACGTGCGCGAGCTGGCCGGCGCCCTGCGCGAGGCCACCGGGCCGGTGCGGGTCGTGCGCGGCTACGACGCCGGCATCGAGGCGGCCCTGACCGACAAGGTCACCGCCGAGCGCGACGAGGAGCTGCGGGTCTTCCTGTCCGAGGCCCGCCTGGTCAAGGACGAGTTCGAGATCGGCGAGCTCCAGAAGGCGGTCGACTCGACCGTGCGCGGCTTCGAGGACGTGGTGAAGGTCCTCGACAAGGCCGAGGCGACCTCCGAGCGGTACATCGAGGGCACGTTCTTCCTCCGCGCACGGGTGGAGGGCAACGACGTCGGCTACGGCACGATCGCCGCCGCCGGGCCGCACGCCTGCACGCTGCACTGGGTGCGCAACGACGGGGCCGTGCGCTCGGGTGAGCTGCTGCTGCTCGACGCGGGTGTGGAGACGCACACGTACTACACGGCCGACGTGACGCGCACCCTGCCGGTCAACGGGCGGTTCGACGAGATCCAGCGCAAGATCTACGACGCCGTCTACGAGGCCCAGGAGGCCGGGATCGCGGCGGTGCGGCCGGGCGCGAAGTACCGCGACTTCCACGACGCCGCCCAGCGGGTGCTGGCCGAGAGGCTCGTCGAATGGGGGCTCGTCGAGGGGCCGGTGGAGCGGGTGCTGGAGCTCGGGCTGCAGCGGCGTTGGACGCTGCACGGGACCGGGCACATGCTCGGTATGGACGTGCACGACTGTGCCGCGGCGCGGGTCGAGGCGTACGTCGACGGCACGCTGGAGCCGGGGATGTGCCTGACCGTCGAGCCCGGGCTGTACTTCCAGGCCGATGACCTGACGGTGCCGGAGGAGTACCGGGGCATCGGTGTGCGGATCGAGGACGACGTCCTCGTGACGGAGGACGGGAACCGGAATCTGAGTGCGGCGCTGCCCCGGCGGTCCGACGAGGTCGAGGCGTGGATGGCGGCCGTCAAGGGCTGAGTGTCGTCCGCGGGTGCGTGGGGCTGGTCGCGCCCTGGCGGCGGAGCCGCACCGTGACTCAGCCCGGCGCCCCACATGCTTGACGCGCGGCCCCCTCGGTCAAGAAACAGCAGGTCAGCGTTAGTTGACGTATGAGATCATGGCCGACCTTGCCGGGCCGATTCGGGGAACGGGCGCGATCATCATGAAGAACGTTCAGACGGCGCTGACCATGCAGGACGCCATCCTCACCCTGCAGAAGTACTGGAGCGACAACGGCTGCATGATCACGCAGCCGCTGAACACCGAGGTCGGAGCCGGTACGGCCAACCCGGCCACGGCACTGCGGGTGCTCGGTCCCGAGCCGTGGAGCGTCGCCTACGTCGAGCCGAGCGTGCGGCCGGACGACTCGCGCTACGGCGAGAACCCCAACCGGCTCCAGACCCACACCCAGTTCCAGGTGATCCTCAAGCCCGACCCGGGCAACCCGCAGGAGCTCTACCTGGGCAGCCTCCACGCCCTGGGTGTCGACCTGAACGCGCACGACGTGCGCTTCGTCGAGGACAACTGGGCCTCGCCCGCGCTCGGCGCCTGGGGGCTGGGCTGGGAGGTCTGGCTGGACGGCATGGAGATCACCCAGTTCACCTACTTCCAGCAGGTCGGCGGCGTCGCCCTGGACCCGGTGTCGGTGGAGATCACCTACGGGCTCGAACGCATCCTGATGAACCTTCAGGGCGCGTCCCACTTCAAGGACATCGCGTACGCGCCGGGCATCACCTACGGCGAGGTGTTCGGGCAGAACGAGTACGAGATGAGCCGCTACTACCTCGACGACGCCGACATCGACACCAACCACCGGCTGTTCGAGTCGTACGCGGCCGAGGCCCGGCGCCTGCTGGACCTGGAACTGCCCGTCCCCGCGTACACGTACGTGCTGAAGTGCAGCCACACCTTCAACGTGCTCGACGCGCGCGGTGCGATCAGCACCACCGAGCGGGCCAAGGCGTTCTCGCTGATGCGTGGCCTGACGCACGAGACGGCCAAGCTGTGGGAGCGGCGGCGGGCCGCGCTGGAGCATCCGCTCGGGCTGGCGGCGGCGCCGGCTCCGGCCGAGCGGGCCATGCTGCCCAAGGTGCCCGGCACCGAGACGCTGCTCTTCGAGATCGGCGTGGAGGAACTGCCCTACGCGGATGTCCCCGCCACCACCGAAGCGGTGCGCGAGTCGGTCACCGCCAAGCTCGCCGCGACCCGGCTGGGGCACGGCGCGATCACCGTGATGGCGACACCGCGCCGGATCGTGATCACGGTCGACGGTGTGCAGCCGCGCGAGCGGGACACCATGCGGACCGTGCGCGGGCCCAAGGTCGCCGCCGCCTACAAGGACGGCGCACCCACCCCCGCGCTCCTGGGCTTCGCCCGCAGCCAGGGCGCCGAACCGGCCGATGTGCGCGTGGTCGAGGCCAACGGGGTCGAGTACGTGGCGGTCACCCGGCACGAAGAGGGACGCCCTGCCGTGGAGGTGCTCAGCGCGCTGCTGGCCGAGGTCGTCTCCGGGCTGCGGGCTGGGCGCAACATGCGCTGGAGCGACCCCGGGCTGTCGTTCTCGCGTCCCGTGCGCTGGCTGCTCGCGCTGCTGGGGCGTACTCCCCTGCCCGTGGTGGTCTCCTCCCTCTCCGCGAGCGACACGACGCGGGTGCAGCGGCAGGCCCCCTATCCGGAGGTCCGGGTGACCTCCGCCGAGGGCTATCCGCACTTCCTGCACATGCACGGCATCCTGCTCGACCGCGAGGCCCGGCGCGGCGCGGTCGTGCGCGGTGCCCTGGAGGCCGCCGCCGAGGTGGGCGGGCACATCGACGTGGAGGGCCAGGCCGGACTGATCGACGAGATCACCGACATCCTGGAGTTCCCGTACGCCGTGCGGGGCTCGTTCGACGAGCGCTACCTCGAACTGCCCGCGAGCGTCCTGACCACCGTGATGCGCAAGCACCAGCGCTATCTGCCGGTGCTGGACGGCGAGCGGCTCATGCCGCACTTCGTGACCTTCGCCAACGCCCTGTGCGACGACGACGTCGTGCGGGCGGGCAACGAGGCGGTACTGAGGGCCCGTTACGAGGACGCCGCGTTCTTCTGGCGGGCGGACCTGAAGGTGGCGCCGGAGGAGTTCCGGCGGCGGCTGGACAAGCTGACCTTCGAGGACCGCCTCGGCACGGTCGCCGACCGAGCGGTCCGGCTCGCCTCCCTCGCCCAGGACCTGGCCGGACGGGCCGGGCTCACGGAGGAGTCGGTGGAGGTCGTGCGGCGGGCCGGTGCCCTGGCCAAGTTCGATCTGGCGTCGCAGATGGTGATCGAGTTCTCCGGGCTGGCCGGGGTCATGGCGGAGGAGTACGCCCGCCGGGCCGGTGAGTCCGCCGATGTCGCCCGGGCGCTGGCCGAGATGGAGCTGCCCCGCTCCGCGGGAGGTGCCCTGCCGGCCGGGGACGCGGGTGCCGTGCTGTCCCTGGCCGACCGGTTCGACCTGGTGACGGGCATGTTTCTGATCGGCGCGGCACCGACCGGGAGCTCCGACCCGTACGGGGTGCGCCGGGCGGCGATCGGGCTGCTCAACGTGTTGCGCAGCCTGCCCGCCGTGGCGGGGGTGCGGGTGAGCGAGGGGCTGCGCGCGGCGGCCGTGCGGTACGCCGCGCAGGGCGTCGAGGTGCCCGCCGAGCGGGTCGCCGAGGCAGCCGAACTCATCACCCGGCGCTATGAGCAGCAGCTGACCGACGCCGGGCACGAGCACCGGCTCGTCCAGGCCGTACTGGTGTGGGCCGACCGGCCCGCCCACGGCGACCGGACGCTGGCCACGCTGGAGCGGCACATCGGCAGCGAGGCGTTCGAGGCGCTCGCGGCCGCGTTCCAGAGGGTGGTGCGCATCCTGCCCGAGGGCGGTGCCGAGGCGGCGGATATGTCCCTGCTGACCGCGCCCGCGGAACTGCGTCTCGCCGAGAGCGCCCAGGCCGTACGGCAGGCGCTGCAGGGGCGGGAGGACGATCTCGGAGCCCTGATCGAGGTCTCCGCCCCTCTGGTCGAAGCGATCGGCGTCTTCTTCGACGAGGTGCTGGTGATGGACCCCGACCCGGCGGTCCGGGCGGCGCGGCTGGCGCTGCTGACGGAGGTGGCGGGGCTGGCGCGTACGACGCTGGACTGGGGAGCGCTGTAGGGCGGCCGGTCACAGGCGGTGTTTCACGTGAAACACCGCCCTCGCCGGGAAGGTCAGACCGCGATCAGCGGGGCGCCGGAACGCCACTTCAAAATTTTGTCGAAGCTCACCACGGCTCCGCCCCGGCCTGACTTGTTCCCGATGCGGACGTGGTCGGCGAGTTCCTCGATGAGGCACAGCCCCCTGCCGTTCTCCGCGTCGGAGTGCGCGGGGCGAACCGGTGGACGGGGCCGTCCGGCGGAAGCCGCGGGGAATCCCGGGCCCGCGTCGGCGACCTCGATGCGGCACTTCTCGCCGTCGAGGTACGCGGTGACCCGGTACGCCTCCGAACCGGGGCCACGCCCTGTGTCCCCGCCGTGCTCCACGGCGTTCGCGCACGCCTCGCTGAGAGCGACGGACAGGTCGTAGGAGATGTCGGGGTCGACGCCCGCGGTCTCCATCGTGCCGATCAGCAGGCGGCGGGCGAGCGGCACGCTCGCAGCTTCGCGCCGCAGATGGAGTGACCACCAGATGCTCATGCTCCAGCCTCCTGGCTGCGGCTCGACATACCGTTACGTATTGCCCTCACTGCCCGTGTGTAAGCGTGAAGTTGACGTGACGCCGCCCATACGGCGGATGCGTGCTGGTCCTGATCGGTGTATGTGAGGGCAGACATCGGCGCATCTGGGGGCGTGCGGGACCAGAGCGTGACGTTCCGGTCGTACGGCATCTTGTGGACCTGCCGCACGGTGCTTGCGGGGCCAGTGCGATGATGAGCCCGCCATGTCTGCCCCCCACGCGCGCGCGACGCGCTCCGGACACACGCTCCGGATCCTGCGGGCCGCGGTGTTCGCCGCGGTCTGCGTCGTGCTGGCCGGGGCAGGTCACGCGATCGCCTCCTGCGACGGCATTCCGCTGTGGACGCTGGGCGCCGGGTTCCTCGGGGTGATCGCGGTGACGGCCCCGCTCGCCGGGCGCGTGCGCTCACTGGCGGGGATCACGGGAATGCTCGCGTTCGGCCAGATGGTGCTGCACACGCTGTTCGGCCTCGGCCAGCACGGTACGGCCGCCGTCACGCCCTCGGTGCCGACGGGCGGAAGCGATGCCGCACTCGTCCAGCAGGCCGCACGGTTCTTGTGCGGCACGACGGCGGCGGCGATCAGCCCGGCACAGGCCCACAGGATCCTCACCGAAGCCCGGATCCAGCCGTCTCCGGGAGCGCACACGCATCTGCCCGCGGACGCCGTGTCCGAGTCGGCCTCGCTCTGGCCGTCCCTGCCGATGCTGCTCGGCCACGTCCTCGCGGCGCTCGCCGCAGGCTGGCTGCTGCGCCACGGCGACCTGGCTCTGCTGCGGCTCACGCAACTGTCGGCGCAAGGAGTCGCCGAGGGGGCGCTCGTGCGTTCCCTGCGGGCCGCTCTGGCGCTGGTACGCGCCCTGCGCGCCGGGTTCCCGCGAGCCCCCGCGGCCCGCCCGCGCCCGGTGTGCGCCGCGCGGCCCGTACTCCCGATGCCTCGCACCATGGCCCTCCAGCACACGGTCATCCGGCGCGGCCCGCCGGCCTCCACGGCTTCCGCAGCCGCACTCGCCCTCGCCGCCTGACGCGACGCGATCACCACCACTCCGCTCCCGCGGAGGAGGGGCCGCCGTCGTGCGGCGCGCGCGTGTGCGCGCGTTCCTCCTTCCACATCCAGACCGAATCACAGCGGAGTGCTCCTTCCATGAAGGCTTCCCGTATCGTCGCGGCCTGTGCCGCCGCCGGTGTCAGCGTCCTCGCCCTGTCCGCCCCCGCTTTCGCGCACGTCACCGTGCAGCCCGAGGGCACGGCCGCCAAGGGCGGCTACGCGGTCGTGAACTTCAAGGTCCCCAACGAACGGGACGACGCCTCGACCACCAAGCTCGAGGTCAACTTCCCGACCGACCACCCACTGGCCTCCGTCATGCCGGAGCCCATGCCCGGCTGGAAGATCAAGGTCACCAAGTCCAAGCTGGACAAGCCGCTGGAGATGCACGGCGAGAAGATCACCGAGGCCGTCACCAAGGTCACCTGGACCGCGGACGGCAAGGGGATCGAGCCCGGCTACTTCGAGAAGTTCCCGCTCTCCGTCGGCCAGCTGCCCGAGGACACCGACGAGCTGGTCTTCAAGGCCCTGCAGACGTACTCCAACAAGGAGGTCGTCCGCTGGATCGAGGTGCCGCAAAAGGGCCAGGAGGAGCCCGACAACCCGGCCCCGGTGCTGGAGCTGTCCGCCGCCTCCGAGGACGGGCACCACGACTCGGCGGCCGGTGACGACTCCGACGCCAAGTCGGCCGAGAAGGCCTCCGCCGAGACGGCCGCCTCCGACTCCGCCTCCTCCGACGGCACCGACACCACCGCCCGCGTACTGGGCATCGTCGGCATCGTGGTCGGCGCGGCGGGTGTCGCCTACGGCGTACTCGCCGGGCGTCGCCGCACCAGCGCCTGAGGCTGCTTCCGTTGACGGCGCGCGCCGGATCCCCGCCTCCGCGCGAGGCACCCCGGCGCGTGCCGGGTCACCGACATCTGGGACATTTTTCTATGCGCACCAAGACCTTCGCCGCGGCCGCTCTGCTCGCCGCCGCCTCCCTGACCCTGACCGCCTGCGGCAGCGGCGACGACAGCAACAAGCCCGTCGCCGTGGTGTCGGAGGAGGCAGGTGCCGACAAGGCCGCCACCGTCCTCGACAAGCCGTTCGAGAAGCCGGACCTGGTCCTCACCGACACGCAGGGCAAGAAGTACGACCTCCGCAAGGAGACCCAGGGCAAGCCCACGCTGATCTACTTCGGCTACACCCACTGCCCCGACGTCTGCCCGCTGACGATGAACAACATCGCCGTCGCCAAGAAGCAGCTCCCCAAGGCCGAGCAGGACGAGCTGCGTGTGGTGTTCGTCACCACCGACCCCGAACGCGACACCTCGGCCGAGCTCGGCAAGTGGCTCAAGGGCATCGACCCCGGCTTCGTCGGCCTCACGGGCGACTTCGCGACCATCCAGGCCGGCGCCCGCACCCTCGGCATCTCCATCGAGCCGACCAAGAAGGACAAGAACGGCAAGCCCGTCTCCGAGCACGGCACCCAGGTCATCGCGTTCTCCCCGAAGACCGACGGCGGCTACGTGCTCTACGGCGAGGACGCCACCGTCGACGACTACACCAAGGACCTCCCCGAGATCGTCAAGGGGGAGAACCCGTGAGGCCCAGGCTCGGCCCGGCCGCCCTCGTCATAGCCGGAGCCCTGGCCCTCGCGGGCTGCGGCGGCTCGGACTCCGGCGTCGACAGCGACTCGGGGAAGGCGGAACTCTCCGTCGGCTCCGCGTACATGCCGCAGCCGGTGTCCGACGGCATGGCGGCCGGCTTCCTCACCGTCACCAACAAGGGCGGTGCCGCCGATGACCTGACCTCGGTCACCAGCGACATCGCCGGGCAGGTCACCGTGCACGAGACCGTCGACGGAGCCATGCGGGAGGTCAAGAGCCTGAAGATCCCCGCCGACGGCCGGCTGGAGCTGAAGAGCGGCGGCGACCACCTGATGTTCGAGCAGCTCAAGCGCAAACCGAAGGAAGGCCAGACGATCTCCGTCGAGCTGCACTTCGCCCACTCCGGCCCCATGAAGGTCGAGATGCCGGTGAAGCCCGCGACCTACACCCCGAAGACCGGACACTGAGGGAGGGACCGCTGTGACGCTGACCATCGCCCCCCGGGTCCGGACACTGGTGCTGCTGCTCCTGGCCGCGGCCTGCGCACTCCTCGCCGGAGCCGGCCCGGCCTCCGCGCACGCCGCGGTGACCGGCAGCGACCCCGGTCAGGGGGCGGTGGTCGACAAGGCCCCGGCCCGGATCTCGCTCACCTTCTCCGAGCAGGTCGCGCTGTCCGACGACTCGCTGCGCGTGCTCGACCCCGAGGGCAAGCGCGTCGACACCGGCAAGCCCTCCAACGTCAGCGGCACGACGTACGCCGTTCCGCTGCACTCGGGCCTGCCCGACGGCACCTACACCGTGGCCTACCAGGTCGTCTCGGCGGACAGCCACCCCGTCGCCGGCGCCTACACCTTCTCCATCGGCGCCCCCTCCAAGACGTCCGTGTCGGTCTCCGGGCAGTCCGCCGACGACGGGATCGTCGGCTGGCTGTACCGCTTCGGCCGCTACGTGTCGTACGCCGGGTTCACCGTGATGGCCGGCGGCGCCGCCTTCGTGCTCGCCTGCTGGCGGCGCGGTGCCGGGGTACGGCCCGTGCAGCGGTTCGTCGTCTCCGGATGGGTCGCGCTCACTGCGGCGACCCTCGCCCTGCTGCTGCTGCGCGGCTCCTTCACGGGCTCCGGGAAGGCCGCCGACATCTTCGACCTGTCCCTGCTCGGACAGGTGCTCCAGACCAAGACCGGCGCGGCCCTGGTGTCCCGGCTGCTGCTCCTCGCCGCGGCGGCCCTGTTCATCGCCGTGCTCTTCGGGGCGTACGCCCGCCCGTCTCCCTCCACCACCCTGACCGACGGCGCTTCGCGCCGGCAGTCTGATCCAGAGGAGGACGCCCAGGAGAAGCGGGACCTGACCTTCGGGCTCTCGATCGGCGGCATCGTCGTGGCGGCCGGGCTCGCGGCGAGCTGGGCGATGTCCGAGCACGCCTCGGTCGGCCTCCAGGCGGGCATCGCCATGCCGGTCGACGTGCTCCATCTGCTGGCCGTCGCCGCCTGGCTCGGCGGACTGGGCGCGCTCCTGGTCGCCCTGTACCGCGCACCAGCCGATACGCCTGTCGATCGACCGGCTGTACGCCGCTTCTCCCAGGTCGCCTTCGGCAGCGTCCTCGTCCTCATCGCGACCGGCACGTACCAGTCCTGGCGCCAGCTCGGCTCCTGGTCGGCCTTCACCGACACCCGCTACGGCCAGGTCCTGCTGGCCAAGATCGGCCTCGTCGTCGTCATGGTCGGCGTCGCGTGGATCTCGCGCCGGTGGACGGGACGGCTGGCGGAGACGGCACCGGCCGAGGCAGCGGTGGTACGCGAGAAGGAACGGGTCGGCGCGGGGTCTGAGACCGCCGGTGACGCCGACATCACCGCCACCGGCGACGGGGACGCCCCCGCGGAGGGCGACAGCGACCTCGGCACCGACGAGCACCCCGGCACCGAACGCGCCGCACAACTCGCCCGGCAGCAGGCCGCCCGGGACGCCGCACGGCAGAAGCGGATGCGGGACGCCGACCCGAACCGCTTCGGACTGCGGCGCTCCGTGCTGGCCGAGGCCGGCATCGCGGTCGTGCTGCTCGCCGTCACCACCGTGCTGACGCAGACCGAGCCGGGACGCACCGAGCAGGAGGCCAAGGCGGCCTCCTCGTCCTCCGCGTCCGCCTCGTCCGGCACGGGCGCGTCCGGGGCGCTGACCCTGAACATGCCGTTCGACACCGGAGGCGAGGACGGCAAGGGCATCGTCACGATCGACCTCGACCCCGCACGCGTCGGCGACAACGAGATGCACGTCTTCGTGGAGCGGCCCAACGGAAGGGCCTTCGACATCCCCGAGGTGAAGGTCGAGTTCACCCTCAAGGCCAAGGACATCGGGCCCCTGCCCGTCGTCCCCGACCACATCGCCACCGGACACTGGTCGGCGAACGGAGTGCAGATCCCCCTGGCCGGAGACTGGCAGGTCGACGTGACCGTGAGGACCTCCGACATCGACGAGGTGACCGTCTCCAAGAACGCTCAGATCGGCTGAACGACCATGCCTGACCAGTCCCTTCCGAAGGCCCGTACCCCCGAGGTCCCCCCGCGGGAGAGTAAAGCGGCACCGGCGCACGAGGACATCTCACGGCGGCGGCTGCTCGGCACCGCCGGTGCCACCGGGCTCGTCCTCGGCACGGCGGGCGCCGCCGTGGGGTACGCCGCCGCTCCCTCCGAAGCCGCGGCTCCGCTCACCTCGCTCGGTACGGACCGGGCGATGTTTCACGGGAAACATCAGCCCGGCATCACCGACGGCCTCCAGGCACGCGGCCACGTCGTGGCCTTCGACCTGGCGGCGGGCGCCGGGCGCAAAGAGGCCGCCGCCCTGCTCCGCCGCTGGTCACAGACGGCCCGGCGGCTGATGGCGGGCGAGCCGAGCCCTCACGAGGACACCGACGTGGCCCGCGACGCCGGACCCTCGTCCCTGACGATCACCTTCGGATTCGGCCACAGCTTCTTCGCCCGGACGGGTCTGGAGAAGCAGCGGCCCAGCGCCCTGGACCCGCTGCCCGAGTTCTCCTCGGACCACCTCGACAAGAACCGCAGCAACGGCGATCTCTGGGTGCAGATCGGCGCCAACGACGCCCTGGTCGCCTTCCACGCCCTGCGCGCGATCCAGAAGGACGCGGGCCGGGCCGCCAAGGTGCGGTGGCAGATGAACGGCTTCAACCGCTCACCCGGCGCCACCTCCCACCCCATGACGGCCCGCAACCTGATGGGCCAGATCGACGGCACCCGCAATCCCAAACCGAGCGAGCCCGACTTCGACCAGCGCATCTTCGTCCCCGAAAAGGGTGAACCGGCCTGGATGGCGAACGGCTCCTACGCCGTCGTACGCCGGATCCGCATGCTCCTGGACGACTGGGAGAAGCTGTCCGTCAGGGCGCAGGAGGACGTGATCGGGCGCCGCAAGTCCGACGGGGCGGCCCTGTCCGGGGGCACGGAGACGACCGCGATGGACCTGGAGAAGACGGACGTCAAGGGCAACCTGGTCGTCCCGATCAACGCCCACGCCCGCATCACACGGCCCGACCAGAACGGCGGCGCTGCGATGCTCCGCCGCCCGTTCTCCTTCCACGACGGCATCGACCCCGACGGGGTACCCGACGCGGGCCTGCTCTTCATCTGCTGGCAGGCCGATCCGCTGCGCGGCTTCGTGCCGGTGCAGCGCAAGCTCGACCGCGGCGACGCCCTGTCGCAGTTCATCCGGCACGAGTCGAGCGGGCTGTTCGCGGTGCCGGGCGGGGCCGCCGAGGGCGAGTACGTGGGGCAGAAGCTGCTGGAGGGGTGAGAGCCGGGCTCTGTACGGGCTTGTGGGGGATGGCGCTTCCGCGGGCCCATTAGGGTGAGGTCATGCCAGCGAGCTATGCGTATCTCGGCCCCGAGGGCACCTTCACCGAAGTCGCCCTGCGCACGCTTCCCGAGGCCGCCACCCGGGAGCTGATCCCGTACGTGTCCGTGCAGTCCGCACTCGACGCGGTACGCGCCGGCGAGGCCGAGGCCGCGTTCGTGCCGATCGAGAACTCCGTCGAGGGCGGCATCACCACCACCCTGGACGAGCTGGTCGCCGGCGCGCCGCTGATGATCTACCGCGAGGTGCTGCTGTCGATCACCTTCGCGCTGCTCGTCAGGCCCGGCACGGAGCTGTCGGACATCAAGACCGTCTCCGCCCACCCGGCCGCGCAGCCGCAGGTGCGCAACTGGCTGAAGAAGCACCTGCCGGACGCGCACTGGGAGTCGGCCGCCTCGAACGCGGACGCCGCCCGCCTGGTCCAGGAGGGCCAGTACGACGCCGCCTTCGCGGGTGAGTTCGCGGCAGCCCGCTACGGCCTCGAAGCCCTGGAGACCGGGATCCACGACGCGGAGAACGCCCAGACGCGGTTCGTGCTGGTCGGCCGCCCCGCCCGGCCCGCGGCCCCGACCGGCGCGGACAAGACCTCGATCGTGCTGTGGCAGCGCGACGACCACCCCGGCGGCCTCCGGGACCTGCTGGGCGAGTTCGCCACCCGCGGCATCAACCTGATGCTGCTCCAGTCCCGGCCCACCGGCGCGGGCATCGGCAACTACTGCTTCTGCATCGACGCCGAGGGCCACATCTCCGACCGCCGGGTGGCCGACGCCCTGATGGGCCTGAAGCGGATCTGCCTCCAGGTGCGCTACCTCGGCTCCTACCCGCGCGCGGACGTGCGGCCGGGGGATGTGCAGCCGCCGCGCCTGGGGACCTCCGACGACGAGTTCATGTCGGCGGCCGACTGGGTCGCACAGTGCCAGGACGGCCGCTTCTAGGGCGGTCCTACCTGCCTATTGTCGTTATCCACAGAAGTTTTCCACAGGTCCGCTTCTCGACCTGGGGACAAGTCGACAACGAACCGTGAGGCAGTCGACAAATCGCCCTACAGGCCCTTGATGCATCCATCAGCGGGCAGGTCACCCTTCGTCCATCGTTTTCCCTTGCGTAACTCTTAGGGGTGACCTATTTCCACTCGAAAGTGAGGGTAAAGCGGGTTTGCGAGGGGAATTCTGAGGGGTGACCGGGCCTTCCGGAGTGATCAATTCCGAAGTCCACAGATCTTCCCCACAGCCTGTGGATAACTTTGCGGGGTGCAGGGATCCCTGTGGACAACTCAAGCCCAAGTCCCGCTAGCCGCAAGGGATTCACGTCAATGCGACGCCCTGCGGATGCCCCACACCGGGGACAGGGGGTCTTTTTGTTGACACCGCACGTAATTCGCTCATAACGGTACGTATGCCGCGCCGACCATAGTGAGTCGTGGGCGGTCACCCCTCACCGGTAGCCTGGGGCGCGTGATTGACCTTCGCCTGCTCCGTGAGGACCCCGACCGTGTGCGCGCTTCGCAGCGCGCCCGTGGAGAGGACGTCGCGCTCGTCGACGCCCTTCTGTCTGCCGACGAGCGGCGCAGGTCGTCCGGCGTCCGCTTCGACGAGCTGCGCGCCGAGCAGAAGGCGCTCGGCAAGCTCATCCCCAAGGCGGCCGGCGACGAGAAGGCCGAGCTACTGAAGAACGCGGGCCAGCTCGCCGCCGACGTCAAGGCGGCCGACGCGGACCGCGACGCGGCCGCGACCGAGACGCAGGAGCTGCTCCAGAGGCTCGGCAACCTCGTCCACCCGGACGTGCCCGTGGGCGGCGAGGAGGACTTCGTCACGCTCGAGACACACGGCACGATCCGCGACTTCGCCGCCGAGGGCTTCGAGCCCAAGGACCACCTGGCACTCGGCCAGAGCCTCGGCGCGATCGACGTCGAGCGGGGCGCCAAGGTCTCCGGCTCGCGCTTCTACTTCCTGACGGGCGTCGGCGCCCTGCTGGAGCTCGCCCTGGTGAACGCGGCGATGGCGCAGGCCACCGCGGCCGGCTTCACCCCGATGCTGACCCCGGCGCTGGTCCGTCCCCAGTCCATGGCGGGCACGGGCTTCCTCGGCCAGGCAGCGCAGGACGTCTACCACCTCGCCGACGACGACCTCTACCTGGTCGGCACGTCCGAGGTGGCGCTCGCGGCCTATCACATGGACGAGATCCTCGACTCCGACCGTCTCCCGCTGCGCTACGCGGGCTTCTCGCCGTGCTTCCGCCGCGAGGCCGGCTCGCACGGCAAGGACACCCGGGGCATCTTCCGGGTGCACCAGTTCGACAAGGTCGAGATGTTCTCCTACGTCGCTCCCGAGGACTCGCAGGCCGAGCACCAGCGCCTGCTGGAGTGGGAGAAGCAGTGGCTCACCTCGCTGGAGCTGCCGTACCGCGTGATCGACGTGGCGAGCGCCGACCTCGGTGCGTCGGCCTCCCGCAAGTTCGACTGCGAGGCGTGGATCCCGACCCAGGGCAAGTACCGCGAGCTGACCTCGACGTCGGACTGCACCGAGTTCCAGTCCCGCCGTCTGTCGATCCGCGTCCGTGAGGGCAAGCAGGTCCGCCCGCTGGCCACGCTCAACGGCACGCTGTGCGCCGTCCCGCGCACGATCGTGGCGATTCTCGAGAACCACCAGCAGGCCGACGGTTCGGTGCGCGTGCCCGAGGTGCTGCGTCCTTACCTGGGTGGCCGGGAGGTCCTGGAGCCGGTGGCCAAGTGAGCGACACGGCTTCCCCGGGCGCCTTCCCTTACCGGCTCGTCGCCACCGATCTCGACGGGACGCTGCTGCGCTCCGACGACACCGTGTCGCCGCGCACCCGTGACGCGCTCGCCGCTGCCACGGCGGCGGGTGCCGCGCACATCGTCGTCACCGGCCGCGCCGTCCCGTGGACCCGGCACATCCTCGACGACCTCGGCTACCAGGGCCTGGCCGTCTGCGGCCAGGGCGCACAGGTCTACGACGCCGGCGCGCACCGCCTGCTGACGTCGGTGACACTGGACCGGCAGCTGGCCGGGGTGGCGCTGGCCAAGATCGAGGCGGAGGTCGGCCCGCTCCACCTGGCGGCGAGCCGTGACGGCCTGGACGGCGAAGTGCTGGTGGGCCCGGGCTACGCGGTCCAGGGCACCCTGCCCGCCACGCCCTTCACGGACGCGTCCGACCTGTGGACCGCGCCCCTGAACAAGCTGTACATCCAGCACCCGACGCTGACCGACGACGAGCTCTGCGAGGCGGCGACGCGCACCGCCGGCGGTTTCGTCACCGTCACGATGGCGGGCGCGGGCATCGTCGAGCTCCTCCCCCTGGGGCTGTCCAAGGCGACCGGGCTGTCCCTGGCGGCCCGCAGGCTCGGGATGAAGGCGGCCGACACGATCGCCTTCGGGGACATGCCCAACGACATACCGATGTTCGCCTGGGCTTCCTACGGCGTCGCCATGGCGGACGCCCATGAGGAACTGAAGGCGGTGGCCGACGAGGTGACGGCCTCCCACGACGAGGACGGCATCGCGGTGGTGCTGGAGCGGTTGCTGGGCTGAGCGTCGGGCCGGTCACCCGTCGGTGTGCGATGTTCGGCGGAGGATGCACGAATCGAACGTGCGCGGGCTTTTCAGGCCCGACCTTGGCTTAGCAAGCCAGTGCCTTACCACTCGGCCAATCCTCCGGGTGGGCGGCCCACGCGATGTGCGACTCGCGTGCTCGAAGCGGCCGCCCCGGGCAGCTCCCCGTGTGGGGCGGGTTCTACGGAGAGGTGGCGACTACTCCGGGTCCCGCCGCGGGCTGCCCTGAAGGGAGCTGGACGTACTGCCGTGCATGGACATCGTCCCGCTCCTCTCCCAGAACGTGGCGCCGGCTTCTCGCCGGCCGTGATGACAACCACTGTGCCTGCCGGGTGAATCGGACGCCACCGATTAAATCGACGCCGGATCGGCGGCGGTCCGGCTACTTCCTGCGCCACCTGCGCCGCCGGACCTTGCTGAAGAACCAGCCCGCGGGGGGCTCGTCGGAGCGCCAGGGCTGCGGCTGTGGCTCCTCGCGGCGCCACTTCGCGGCGAGCATCCGCGCGCGGGCGGACGGCTCGGAGGTCCCGGCGGAGCGTATGAAGTCCTCGTCCAGTACGACCCCGTCGAGGTCATCCGGGGCTTCGCCCCGGGACCCGGGCCCAGGCCGGGCCCCGTTCCGCGGCTCGCTGGTGGGCTGCCCGCCGCCGTCGTCGTACTGAGCCCTCTCGCCCGCCATCCCCGTCCCTCCCAGCCGTCCAACTCCCGTTGTTCCCCTACATGCCGTGCGCCCAGTGTGCCCGGACGGGGGTGAAGCCCCCGTCAAGGCCGGGGCACGTCACTCCTCGCCGGCGAGCGTCAGGGAGCGCAGCTTCTGCCCGGCGAACCAGGTGGCCAGCACCGTGACGGCCACCAGCAGCACCGTCGCCGTGGTCAGCCCCACGTCCGAGGAGACCAGGTCCCCACCGGACACCTTCTGGGCCACCGCCAGCGACCACTGCTGGACGCTCAGCGTGCGCGCACCCGGCACCAGGGAGCCGAACAGGGCCTCCCAGACCAGCGCGTAGACCAGCCCGAACACCACCGCGTGCCGGGAGACCGTGCCGAGCAGCAGGAACAGGGCCGCGTAGGCGATCGACGCGACCAGGGCGGCCACCGTGTAGGCGACGGCGACCTGCTGGCCGTTGCCGTTCAGGATGAAGCCGGCGATGAGCGTCGGCACCGCGGAGAACACCATGGTCACCGCGATCGCGACGATCAGCTTGGTGAAGATGATGGTCGGCCGCTTGATCGGCTTGGACAGCAGGTACACCACCGAGCCGTCGTCGATCTCCGGCCCGATCGCGCCGGTTCCGGCGATGACGCCGATGATCGGCACCATCGTGGCGAGGGCGAGGCCGCCGAGCAGATCCGCCGCCGTCTGGTCGTCCGCCCCGGCGAGGAAGCGCACCACCACCGAGATGGCGATGAGCAGCAGCGGCAGGGCTCCGAGGATGAGGGCCCGGCGCCGGCCGAGCAGGGCCCGGTAAGTGAGCCGGGCGACTGTGGGGTCGTACATCAGGGCCTCCTACGCCGCGACCAGGTACGAGAACACGGACTCGAGGGACTCGTCTGACGGCGAGACCGTGAGCAGCCGGATGCCGTGGTCCCTGGCGACCTTCGGCAGAAGGGCCGTGAAGCGGCCGAAGTCGACGGCCTGGATGCGCAGCGCGCCCTCGGCGACGTCCACCTCGATACCGGCCGTCGACGGGTCGGCGATCAGCGCGGCCGCGAGGGCGCGGTCGTCGCTGGAGCGCACCAGGTAGCGGTGCGGCCGGTCGGTCATCAGGCGGCGGATCTTGCGGAAGTCCCCGCTGGCGGCGTGCCGCCCGGCGACGACGACCTCGATGTGCCAGGCGAGTTGCTCGACCTCTTCGAGGATGTGGGACGAGAACAGGACCGTGCGGCCCTCGTCGCCCATGCGGCGCAGCAGGTCCATCAGCTGCATGCGCTGGCGGGGGTCCATGCCGTTGAACGGCTCGTCCAGCAGGAGCAGGGAGGGGTCGTGGACCAGGGCGGAGGCCATCTTCACGCGCTGGCGCATGCCCTTGGAGTACGTCTGGATCTTGCGGTCCTGCGCGTGCTCCATCTCGACCGTGGCGAGCGCCTTCTGGGCCGCCTTGGCGCCCAGGCCGTGCAGCTCGGCGTTGGCCAGGACGAACTCCTTGCCGGTGAGGAAGTCGTACATCGCCTCCCGCTCGGGGACGACGCCGATGTGCCGGTAGATCTGCTCGTTGCGCCACACGGCCTGGCCGTCGAGGGTGACGGTGCCGGTGGAGGGGGCCAGGAAGCCGCCCATCATGTTGATGAGGGTGGACTTGCCGGCGCCGTTGGGACCGAGCAGGCCCGTGACGCCGGGGCCGATGGTCATGGTGATGTCGTTGACGGCGACCACGTTGCCGAACCAGCGGGAGACGTGGTCGATGTTGAGCGTGGTCACAGTCCCACCTTCTTGTAGCGGCGCATCAGGAGGCCGTAGCTCGCCGCGATCAGGCCCAGGGCGACGAGGACGTAGACGACGCCCTCGGCCGTGCTCGGGCCCACCCCGCTGGGGGAGGCGGACGTCGCGCCCAGGAACGCGGACTGCACACCGTCGACGATCGTGATCGGCGAGAACAGCCCGATCCACGGCACGGCGTCGCCGCTGCCCTGCGCGTCGGCGATGGCCTGGAGGGTGGAGACCGCGCCGTAGGTGATGGTCAGCACGGCGATCACGGCCGCGATGCCGAAGCCGCGGCGCGGGGTGAAGGACGCGATGACCAGGCCGATGCCGGCGAAGAGCAGTGAGAGCAGTGCCACGGAGACCAGTCCCTGTGCGAATCCCTTGGTCTGGTCGGCGAAGTCCAGCTTGGCCAGCAGCGCGCCCACGTAGAGCACGAGCAGGGGTGCGGCCGTGAGGATGAACAGCGCCGAGGCCAGTGCCGCGAACTTGGCGCGGACGTAGTCGGCGGTCTCGATCGGCCGCGAGAAGTACAGCGGAACGGTCTTGAAGCGCAGGTCCCGCGAGACCGACTGGGGTGCCTGCGAGGCGACGTACAGGCTGATGACCGCCTGCATGACGATCGCGTAGCGCGTGTAGTCCAGGGGCAGGGCGTTGGCCTTGGTGGCGACCGCGACGGCGACCATGATGGCCCCGGGCACGCACATCACCACGAAGAGCAGCATCGGCAGCACCTTGGACTTCACCGAGCGGCCGAGGCCGTAGGAGCCACGCAGGGACTGCGAGTACAGGGAGCGGCGGGCGTAGGCACGGCCGAGGCGCGGGCCGTCGTAGCTGCGGTAGCCGATGTTGTGGATGCGGGTCTGGTCGCCCGGTGCCGGGGCGGATGTCCCCGTGGAGTGCTCAACCGCCATGGCCGACCGCCTCCTTCCGCTGCTCGCGCTCGTCGCTGCTGGTGAAGACCTCGGAGATGTGGTGCCGGCGCTGCTCCATGCGCACCAGGCCGAGTCCGAGGTCCGCGATCAGGTCCCGGACCAGGTCGTACGTCTCCTCGCCCTGCGCGGTGAGCAGCAGAACGTGGCCGGCGCCCGGCAGGCCGCTGCCGTCCTCGACGCTCACTCCGCGCCCGAGCAGCGCCTCGCGCACCGCGCGGGTGCCGTCGGGGTGCTCATCGGTGTCGGTGACCTCGATCGCGAGGGTCGTGGTGGTCTGCGTGAAGTCCGTGGTGGAGCTGGAACGCAGGAGCTTGCCGCCGTCGACGACGACGACGTGGTCGCAGGTGCGCTCCAGTTCGCCGAGGAGGTGGGAGGTGACCAGGACCGAGATGCCGAAGTCGGTGTGGATGCGGCGGATCAGGCCGAGCATCTCGTCGCGGCCTACCGGGTCGAGGCCGTTGGTCGGCTCGTCGAGGAGGACCAGCTGCGGGTCGTGGACGAGGGCCTGCGCGAGTTTGACGCGCTGCTTCATGCCCGTCGAGTAGCCGCCGATGGGCCGGTACCGCTCCTCGTACAGGCCGACGTGGCGCAGGGTGTCGGCCGTGCGCTCGCGCGCGGCGGTGGGCGGCAGGCCGGACATGCGCGCCATGTGGACGACGAACTCGGTGGCCGAGACGTCCGGCGGCAGGCAGTCGTGCTCGGGCATGTAGCCGACCCGCTCGCGGATGGCGGCGCCCTTGGTGGCGACGTCGAGACCGAGCACTTCGGCGCGGCCCTCGGTGGCGGGGGACAGACCCAGCAGGATCTTGATCAGTGTGGACTTGCCGGCTCCGTTGGCGCCGACGAGTCCGGTCACACCGGGTCCGACGTCCACGGAGAGCCGGTCAAGCGCGGTCACCCGGGGGAACCGCTTGCTCAGGCTTTCGGTCGCGATCACAGTCACCCTTCGAAGGTAGGGGCCGTACGCGTGGCGGTCGTCACTCCGCAGAGCTGTCTTCGGGTCAGCCCTGAGTATTACGGGCCCCTAGGGGAGCTGGTTCTTCGGAGTTACCACGCCCGGGAAGCCTCTATTGACGAACTCTCTAACAACTGCCAGATTCGCCGGATGACGTTGCTGACGGGCGCGCGGGAGCGCTGGGTGCGGACCGGCGAAGTCGAACTGTGTGTGGCCGAGATGGGTGATCCGGGGCGGCCCACGGTCGTCCTGGTCCACGGCTACCCCGACAGCAAAGAGGTGTGGTCCGAGGTCGCCGGGCGGCTCGCCGGACGCTTCCACGTGGTGGCGTACGACGTCCGCGGCCACGGCCGGTCGACGGCGCCGAGGCCGCTGCGGGGCGGGTTCACCCTGGAGAAGCTGACGGACGACTTCCTGGCCGTCGTGGACGCCGTGAGTCCGGACGAGCCGGTGCACCTGGTGGGGCACGACTGGGGCTCGGTGCAGGCCTGGGAGTTCACCACCGTGCAGCGCACCGAGGGGCGCATCGCCTCCTTCACCTCGATGTCCGGGCCGTCCCTCGACCACTTGGGCCACTGGATCGCCCGGCGCGTGAAGCGGCCCACCCCGCGCCGGGTCGGCCAGGTCCTCGGGCAGGGCGCCCGGTCCTGGTACGTGTACCTGCTGCATACGCCCGCGCTGCCCGAGCTGGCCTGGCGCGGCCCGCTCGGCACGCGCTGGCCACGGATGCTGGAGCGCGCCGAGAAGGTGCCCCGGGGCGACTACCCCACCGCGTCCCTGCCGTCGGACGCGGCCCACGGGGTCTGGCTGTACCGGGACAACGTCCGGCCCCGGCTGCGCGCGCCACGCCCGGACGCGCACGCCCACGCGCCCGTGCAAATCATCACGCCCCTGGAGGACCGGTTTCTCTCGGAGCGGCTCCACGACGAACTGGAGCAGTGGGTTCCGCAGCTGACCCGCAGGACGATCCAGGCGGGGCACTGGATCCCGCGGACCCGCCCGGACCGTCTGGCCTCCTGGATCGAGGAGTTCGTGACGTCCGTCGGGAGCGGGCGGCCCCCGGTGGTGGCGAGCGGCGAGCACGCCGAACGCTTCGGCGGGCAGCTCGTGCTGGTCACCGGAGCGGGCAGCGGCATCGGGCGGGCGACGGCGCTCGCGTTCGCCGAGGCCGGAGCGCGCGTCGTGGCCGTCGACCGGAACGCCGAGGCGGCGATGCGCACCGCTGAGAAGTCCCGCCTGCTGGGCGCCCCGGAGGCATGGGCGGAGACGGTCGACGTCTCCGACGAGCGGTCCATGGAGAAGCTCGCCGAGAAGGTCACCACCGAGTACGGAGTGGTGGACGTCCTCGTGAACAACGCCGGGATCGGACTGTCCGGTTCCTTCTTCGACACCACGCCGGAGGACTGGAAGAAGGTCCTCGACGTCAACCTGTGGGGTGTCATCCACGGTTGCCGGCTCTTCGGCCGGCGGATGGCCGAGCGTGGGCAGGGCGGCCACATCGTCAACGTGGCGTCGGCCGCGGCGTATCAGCCGTCCCGGGCCCTGCCCGCCTACAGCACCTCCAAGGCGGCCGTACTGATGCTCAGCGAGTGCCTGCGTGCGGAGCTGGCAGGCCAGGGGATCGGCGTGACGGCGGTGTGCCCCGGGTTCGTCAACACGGCCATCACCTCGACGGCGCACTTCGCCGGGGTCGACTCCCAGGAGGAGAAGCGGCTGCAGAAGCGCGCCGCCCGTCTGTACGGACTGCGCAACTACCCGCCGGAGAAGGTCGCCCGTGCGATCCTGCGGGCGGTGGCGCGCGATGAGGCGGTGGTGCCGGTGACGCCCGAGGCGCGGGGCGCGCGCTGGCTGTCACGGTGGGCGCCGGGGGCGCTCCGGGGCCTGGCGCGGGTGAAGCCACCGGTGTGAAGTGAGGTGCCAAAACCCGTGCGGTGGCGGTCAGTTGTCCACAGAACCGCCAATTCCCCTGTGGATAACCATACTTGGCTGTGGATCAAACCTCCGGAGTGAAACTCGATCGCGTGATGCGCGTCTCTCCCGCACCCTGGAGGGATGGACGAAAGACGCACCGTGAAGGTGTCGAAGTACTTGTCGAAGCATCTGCGCCACCAGCCGGAACGCATCGGGCTCACGCTCGACGAGGCCGGCTGGGTCGAGATCGACACGTTGATCGCCGCGGCCGCAGCGCACGGCTTCCGGTTCACCCGCGACGAACTTGACCACGTCGTCGCCACCAACGACAAGCGGCGTTTCGCCATCGAGGGGACGCGGATCCGCGCCAGCCAGGGCCACAGCGTGGCCGTCGACCTCGGGCTGGCGTCGGCCAGCCCGCCCGCGCACCTCTACCACGGCACCGTCGCCCGCACCCTGGATGCGATCCGGGCCGAGGGGCTCCGCCCGATGAACCGGCACGCCGTGCATCTCTCGCCCGACCGGGAGACCGCGACCCGTGTCGGAGCCCGCCGCGGGCAACCGGTCGTGCTCGGAGTGGACGCGTCCGCCATGCACGCCGACGGCCACGTCTTCCACGTCAGCGCCAACGGGGTGTGGCTCACTCAGGCCGTACCACCTCGCTACCTGCGCTTTCCCGGACCACACTGACCTGGTGGTGACCAGAGACGCACGGTGACTGGTTTCACGTGAAACACAGGTGGCCCCCCGGCTCCCTTAGTCTCGATCTCATGAGTCTGCGCCTGAGCACCGTGATCCTCCCGTACCGCCGCTGGCACGAAGGCGGCCGCGCGGCCTGGACGCGCGCGGAGCAGCTCGGCTTCCACACCGCCTACACCTACGACCACCTGTCCTGGCGCACCTTCCGGGACGGCCCGTGGTTCGGCGCCGTGCCGACCCTCACGGCCGCCGCGAGCGTCACCGACCGGCTACGGCTGGGCACCCTGGTCACATCGCCGAACTTCCGGCATCCCGTGACACTCGCCAAGGAGCTGATCTCCCTCGACGACATCTCCAGAGGGCGGGTCACGCTGGGCATCGGCGCTGGAGGCTCAGGCTTCGACGCCACCGCGCTCGGCCAGGAACCGTGGACACCGCGCGAGCGCGCCGACCGCTTCGCCGAGTTCGTCCCGCTGCTCGACCGGCTGCTCAGCGAGGACGCCGTGTCGTACGACGGTGACTTCTACTCCGCCCACGAGGCCCGGAACATCCCCGGCTGTGTCCAGCGGCCCCGGCTGCCGTTCGCGGTGGCCGCGACCGGTCCGCGTGGGATGCGGCTCGCGGCCCGGTTCGGCCAGGCGTGGGTGACCACCGGCGACCCGAAACTGTTCGAGAACGGCACACCTGAACAGTCGATTCAGGCCATTCGCAGGCAGGCCGAGAAGCTCGACGACATCTGCGCCGAGATCGGCCGGGACATGACCGGCCTCGACCGGGTCCTGCTCACCGGCTTCACACCGGATCGCAACGGCCCGCTCCAGTCCCTGAACGCGTTCGTGGACTTCGCCGGACGGCATGCGGCGCTGGGGTTCACGGAGATCGTGATCCACTGGCCGATCCCCGACTCGCCGTTTGCGGCGGAGGAGAAGGTCTTCGAGCAGATCGCGATGGAAGCTCCGGCACAGCTGCGCCGCTGAGCGTCGACGGACGGGCCGGTACGCCTCTGGTCAGGGCGGTATCCACTCACCTGTGCGGAGCCCCGCACGCCCGTGCAGGCATGTGCGGGACAATGGCCGGGTGACCTCAGCGACCCGACAGCCCGAGACCGCGGCCGAGACCCTTCCGCCGCGGCTGATCGCCACCGACCTCGACGGCACCCTGCTGCGCGACGACAAGTCGGTGTCCCCGCGTACGGTCGCCGCGCTGGCCGCCGCCGAGAAGGCGGGCATCGAGGTCTTCTTCGTCACGGGCCGCCCGGCCCGCTGGATGGACGTCGTCAGCGACCACGTGCACGGCCACGGCCTGGCCATCTGCGGCAACGGCGCCGCCGTGGTCGACCTGCACGGCGGCCCAGGTGCCCACCGGTTCGTGAAGGTGCGGGAGCTGGCACGGGAGAACGCCCTGGACGCCGTACGGCTGCTGCGCGACGCGGCGCCGGGCACCGTGTACGCGGTGGAGCAGACGTACGGCTTCTACCAGGAGCCGGCGTACCCGAAGCTGCACATGGAGATACCGGACAGCCTCGCCCCGGCCGAGGAACTGCTGGGCCCGGATCACCCGGCCGCCTCGGAGCCGGTGCTGAAGATCCTCGCCTACCACCCCGAGATCGACCCCGACTCCTTCCTGACCCTGGCCCGCCTCGCCATCGGCGACCGTGCCGACGTCACCCGCTCCAGCCCCAGCGCCCTGCTGGAGATCAGCGGCCCGGGAGTGTCCAAGGCCAGCACCCTCGCCCTGTGCTGCGCCGAGCGCGGCATCTCGCACGAGCAGGTCGTCGCCTTCGGCGACATGCCGAACGACGTCGAGATGCTGACCTGGGCGGGCCGGTCGTACGCGATGGGCAACGCGCACCCGGACGTGCTCGCCGCCGCATCGGGCCGGACGGTGGCGAACAACGACGACGGGGTCGCGGTCGTGATCGAGCAGCTGCTGGCGGAACTGCCGTAGCCGCCGGGGCCGGAGCGTCTCAAAGGGACACCCCGCGCGCCGCCAGCCACGACACCGGATTCACCGCCGAGCCCGTCTCCGCCGTGACCCGGGCCTCGAAGTGCAGGTGCGGCCCCGTGGAATTGCCCGTGGTGCCCGACTGGCCGATCCACTGGCCCGGGCTGACGTGCTCTCCCTGGTCGACCGCGAGGGAAGCGAGATGGGCGTACTGCGTGTAGTAGCCGCCCGCATGCTTGAGCACGATCTCCATGCCGAAGGCACCGCCGCAGGACACCTTCACCACCCGGCCCGCGCCCACGGCCCGCACCGGCGTGCCGATCGGCACCGCGAAGTCCTGCCCCGTGTGCCGGCTGGACCACCGCGCGCCACCGCTGCCGTAGGACGCGGACAGTTCGTACGTCTCGACCGGCGCGACCCACTCGCCGTCGGTGAACCCCGTCTCCGGCTGGTCGAGCCGGACGGCTCCGCGGCATGCTCCGGCCGCGACCGCCGCGTCCGCCTCCCCTTGGAGCCGCGAACGGGCCGTCTCCAGCTTCTGTTCAATGTCCGCCTTCAGCCCGGCGAGTTGCAGGTTGCGCTTCTCCAGCGCCTGCCACCGGTCCGCGGCCTTGGCCTCGTCCGCCGCGAGCCGTGCCTCGGCGCGCCGGTTCTTGGAGATCGCGTTGTTCACCGCGAGATGCGCCTGCGAGAAGGCGTGCTGACCTCGCATCAGGCCGTCAGGGCTGTCGGCGAGGATCATGTGCGCGGCCACCGGCAGGCCACCGCTGCTGCGGTACTGAGCCCGGGCGATCCGGCCCAGGTCCTCGTGCAGGGCGGCGATGTGCCGCCGCTGCGCGTCCAGGAGTGCCTCGGTCCGCTGGGCTTCTGCCCGCTCCCTCTCGGCCTCCTCGCGTCCGGCCTCGTACTGCTGTGTCGCCACCGCGGCCTCCTCGTACAGCCGCGCCACCTCGGCGCTGAGGCCCTGGTCCGCTCCGGTTCCGGTACCGCTGCCCGGTTCCCCGGGCGCCGCCGTTGGCCGGGCCGCGAGCACGGTCAGCGCGCACAGCAGGACCGGAACCAGCAGCCGATGGCGGCGATATGAGCGCATGTCAGCGATCGTCGCCCAGCACCGCGGCCCGGTCCTGTTCACGTCGTACGGCTGGGGGACCGGCTGCGCCGAACGGCCCAGTGCGCCCCGGCCCCGGCCGCTACCGCGCTCCCGCCGGCGTCTCCGCGGCCGCCTCCCGCTCGGCCATCTCCCGCAACGGCCCGTCCAGCGCCAGCAGCTCCGCGTAGGGACCGCGCTGGACCACCCGTCCCCGGTCCAGCACGAGCACCTCGTCGACCGCTTCGAGGCCTGCCAGCCGGTGCGTGATGAGCAGCGTCGTCCGGCCCTCGGTCGCGGCCAGCAGATCGGCGGTGAGCGCGTCGGCGGTCGGCAGGTCGAGGTGCTCCGCGGGCTCGTCCAGCACCAGGACGGGGAAGTCGGCGAGGAGTGCCCGGGCCAGCGCCAGACGCTGCCGCTGGCCTCCCGACAAACGCGCCCCGTGCTCGCCCACGAGCGTGTCGAGGCCCTCGGGCAGGCCGTCGGCCCAGTCCAGCAGCCGGGCACGGCGCAACGCGGCGCGCAGCTGGTCCTCGGTGGCGTCCTTCCTGGCGAGCAGCAGGTTCTCGCGCAGCGAGCTGTCGAAGAGATGCGCGTCCTGCGCACACAACCCGACGAGCCCTCGTACGTCGTCACTGTGCAGCGCGTAGGCGTCCACGCCGGCCAGCACGTACGAGCCGGCCTTCGCGTCGAGGAACCGCAGCAGCACCTGCGCCAGCGTGGTCTTGCCGGAGCCGGAGGTCCCGACCACGGCGATCCGGCGGCCCTCGTCGAGGGTCAGGTCGAGCCCGGCGAGCGCGTCCCGCTCCTGCCCGGCGTACCGGGCGGTCAGCCCTTTGAGCACGACCGGGAACGGTGAAGCGGGCGCCTGCCGGGGCCGCTCCGGCTCGCCCACGGGCTCCGGGGCGTCCAGGACCTCGTACACCCGCTCCGCGCTCCGGCGGACGCGTTGCCGGTACTGCACGGCCAGCGGCAGCCCGAGCACGGCCTCGAAGGCGGCGAGGGGGGTCAGGACGACGACGGCCATGGTCACGCCGTCCAGCCGCCCGGCGGCGACCGCCTGGGCACCGGCCAGGGCGGCCGCCGTGACGGTCAGGCCGGAGACCAGCGCGGTGAGACCGTCGCCGAGGGCCGTGGCGGTGGCGGCGCGCGAGGCGATCCGGGTGAGCGCCCCGTCGGCCTCGCGGGCCTGGGCGGTCCGCGCGGGCAGGGCGCCGGCAACAGTCAGCTCGGCGGTGCCGGTGAGCAGATCGGCCACCCGCGTCGCCAGCACCCCGCGGGCGGGCGCAAGCCTGTGCTCGGCCCGCCGGGCCACCGCGCCGGTGATCAGCGGCACGCCGACCCCCGCGGCCAGGAGCCCGGCCGCGAGCACCGCACCGGCCTCGGGCAGCAGCCAGGCCGTGAAGCCGACCGACGCCGTCGACACGACGACGGCTGCCCCGGCCGGCAACAGCCACCGCAGCCAGTAGTCCTGCAGTGCGTCCACGTCCGCGACCAGGCGGGAGAGCAGATCACCCCGGCGGACCCGGCGCAGACCGGCCGGCGCCAGCCGCTCCAGCCTGCGGAACACCGCGACCCGGGTGTCCGCCAGCATCCGTAGCACGGCGTCGTGCGACACCAGCCGCTCGGCGTACCGGAACACGGCCCGCCCGATGCCGAACGCCCGCGTAGCGGTGACGGCCATCATCAGATACAGCACGGGCGGCTGCTGCGAGGCCCGCGAGATCAGCCAGCCGGAGGTGGCCATGAGCCCCACGGCACTCCCCAGCGCGAGGCTCGCGAGCAGCAACGCGAGTCCCAGCCGTCCGCGCCGGGCACCGGACATGACGCGGACACGGGCGAGAACGCCGCCTGCAGCCGGCTGTCCGACGGGCTCGGCCGGGGTGGGCGGCTCGACCTCGACGGGCCGCGTTCCGGTCCCCCGGGCCACGGCGGATGCCACAGGCGACCCGGCGGAGAGCTCGGGCTCCGCCAGCCGCACCACCCGGTCCGCGACCTCCAGCAGCGCCGGCCGGTGCACCACCAGCAGCACCGTCCGGCCGGCCGCAAGGCGGCGCACCGCCGCGACGACTTCGGCCTCGGTGGCCCCGTCCAGCGCCGCCGTCGGCTCGTCGAGCAGCAGCAGGGGCCGGTCCGCGAGGAACGCCCTGGCCAGCGCGAGCCGCTGCCGCTGCCCGGCGGACAGCCCGGCGCCGTCCTCGCCGAGCACGGTGTCCACACCCTCGGGCAACGCGTCGACGAACTCCAGCGCCCCGGCGTCCCGCAGCGCCTGCCGTACTGCGTCGCCACCGGCGTCGGGCCGGGCCAGCCGTACGTTCTCGGCGATCGTCCCGGCGTACAGATGCGGCCGCTGCGGTACCCACGCGATCCGGGAACGCCACGCCTCCAGGTCGGCACCTGCGAGATCGACTCCCCCGGCCCGCACCCGGCCCTCGTCCGGTCGCACGAACCCCAGCAGGACGCTCAGCAGCGTCGACTTGCCGGCGCCGCTCGGCCCGACCAGCGCGACCGTCTCCCCGGGCTCGACGCTGAAGGTCACGTCCGAGACGGCGTCCACCGACCGCCCCGGATACCGGACGGTCACACCCTCGAACGACAGCGCACCCTCCGCCACGGCCGCGGAACCGGACGCCGGGACGGGCGTCTCCAGAACCTCGAAGATCTCCTCGGCGGCGGCGAGCCCCTCGGCCGCGGCGTGGTACTGCGCCCCGACCTGCCGCAACGGCAGATACGCCTCGGGCGCGAGGATCAGGATGACGAGGCCGATGTACAGATCCATCTCTCCGTGCACCAGCCGCATGCCGATCGTCACGGCGACCAGCGCCACCGAGATCGTCGCGAGCAGTTCCAGGGCGAAGGAGGAGATGAAGGCGATCCGCAACGTCCGCATGGTCGCCCGCCGGTACTCGCCGGTGATCCGCCGGATCGACTCGGCCTGCGCCTTGGCCCGGCCGAAGACCTTCAGCGTCGGCAGCCCCGCGACAACGTCCAGGAAGTGCCCGGACAGCCGCGAAAGCAACTGCCACTGACGGTCCATCCGGGACTGGGTCGCCCAGCCGATGAGCACCATGAAGACCGGGATGAGCGGGAGGGTGCCCACGATGATGGCCGCGGAGACCCAGTCCTCGGTGACGATCCGCGCAAGCACCGCCACCGGCACGACCACCGCGAGACCCAACTGCGGCAGATACCGCGAGAAGTAGTCGTCGAGGGCGTCCACCCCTCGGGTGGCCAGGGCGACCAGCGAACCGGTCCGCTGCCCGCTCAGCCACCCCGGGCCCAGATCCGCCGCCCGCTCCAGCAGCCGCCCCCGGAGCTCGGACTTCACCGCCGCGCTCGCCCGGTGCGCGGCGAGCTCGGTGAGCCAGCCGACCAGGGCCCGGCCGACCGCGACCGTGGCCAGCAGCACCAGGGGAGTGCCGAGTTCGGACACCGCCATGCGGTGCTGGAAGGCGCCCACCACCACCTCGGCGATGAGCATCGCCTGCGCGATGACCAGCCCCGCCCCTACGGCGCCCAGGGCCACGACCGCCGCCAGGAAACCCCGGGTGGCTCGGGCGTACCGGAGCAGACGCAGATCGATTGGTTTCACGTGAAACACACCTCAGTGCACGGTCTCGGCGGCGATGTGCTGAGTGCCGATCCGCTTGCGGAACACCCAGTAGGTCCAGCCCTGGTAGAGCAGGACGACCGGGGTGGCGATCCCGGCACACCAGGTCATGATCTTCAATGTGTACGGGCTGGACGAGGCGTTGGTGACCGTCAGGCTCCAGTCCGGGTTCAGCGTCGACGGCATGACGTTCGGGAAGAGCGTCAGGAAGAGCATCGCCACCGTGGCCACGATGGTGAGCCCCGACAGGGCGAACGCCCAGCCCTCACGCTTCGCCCGCGCCGCTACCAGCGCCAGGACGAGCGACGCCACGGCCGCGACCAGCGCGACGAGCGATGCCCCGTCACCTCGGTCGGACTGCGTCCACAGCAGGAAGGCGAGCGCCAGCAGGGCGGTCACCAGCCCGACGCGCAGCGCCAGCTTCCGCGCCCGCTCCCGGATCTCCCCGACCGTCTTGAGCCCGACGAACACCGTCCCGTGGAAGGTGAACAGCGACAGCGTGACCAGCCCGCCCAGCAGCGCGTACGGGTTGAGCAGGTCCAGGACGCCGCCGGCGTAGTTGAAGTCCTGGTCGATCTTCACACCGTGCACGATGTTGCCGAAGGCCACACCCCACAGGAACGCGGGGATCAGCGAGGTCCAGAAGATCGCCGTCTCCCAGTTGCGCTGCCAGCTCTCCTCGGGCCGCTTCACGCGGTACTCGAAGGCGACACCCCGGACGATCAGGCAGACCAGGATGAGCAGCAGGGGCAGGTAGAAGCCGGAGAAGAGCGTGGCGTACCACTCGGGGAAGGCGGCGAAGGTCGCGCCGCCCGCCGAGAGCAGCCACACCTCGTTGCCGTCCCAGACGGGGCCGATGGTGTTGATCAGCACCCGCTTCTCGGGCCGGTTGCGGGCGAGCAGCTTCGTGAGCACGCCGACCCCGAAGTCGAAGCCCTCCAGGAAGAAGTAGCCGGTCCACAGGACGGCGATCAGGACGAACCAGACGTCGTGCAGTTCCATGACTGTGCAGCTCCCTCGGCCTAGTACGAGAAGGCCATCGGCTTGTCGGCGTCACGGGAGTCGCCGCCGATCTTCGTGGGCGGGTTGAGGTCGGCCTCGGTGAGCTCCGGCGGGCCCGCCTTGGCGTACTTGACCAGCAGCTTGACCTCGACGACGGCGAGGATCGCGTACAGCGTGGTGAAGACGACCATCGAGGTGATGACTTCGGCCTGGGAGACACCGGGGGAGACCGCGTCACGCGTCTGGAACAGGCCGTAGACGACCCACGGCTGGCGGCCCATCTCGGTGAAGATCCAGCCCCAGGAGCTGGCGATCAGCGGGAAGCCCAGGGTGAGGATCGCGATGCGCCAGTACCACTTGGTGAGGGTCGGGCCGAGCGCCTTCTTCGGCAGCAGAACGAGATGCGGCACCTCGTCGTCGCCCACCCTCAGATGCTGCGGCAGCATGAACTTCTTGCGGGTCAGCCACAGCCCGGCCAGGCCGATGGCGAACGACGTCATGCCGAAGCCGATCATCCACCGGAAGCCCCAGTAGGCGACGGGGATGTTGGGCCGGTAGTCACCGGGCCCGTACTTCGCCTGCTCGGCCTTGTTGACGTCGTTGATGCCGGGCACGTACGAGGTGAAGTCGTCCTTGGCGAGGAAGGACAGCAGGCCGGGGATCTCGATGGCGACCTTGTTGTGGCCCTTGTCGACGTCGCCGACGGCGAAGACCGAGAAGGGTGCCGGCTTCTCGCCGTCCCACAGCGCCTCGGCAGCGGCCATCTTCATGGGCTGCTGCTGGTACATGATCTTGCCGAGCACGTCGCCGCTGATCGCGGTGAGGAGCCCGCCGATGACGACGGTGACAAGGCCCAGCCGCAGCGAGGTCTTCATCACGGGGAGGTGCTTCTTGCGGACTATGTGGAAGGCCGCGATGCCGACCATGAAGGCGCCGCCGGTCAGGAAGGCCGCTGTGAGCGTGTGGAAGACCTGGGCGAGCGCGGTGTTCTGGGTGAGCACCAGCCAGAAGTCGGTGAGCTCGGCCCGTCCCTTCGCCTCGTTGATCCGGTAGCCCACCGGGTGCTGCATCCAGGAATTGGCCGCGAGGATGAAGTAGGCCGACAGGATCGTGCCGATCGAGACCATCCATATACAGGCCAGGTGGATCTTCTTCGGCAGCTTGTCCCAGCCGAAGATCCACAGGCCGATGAAGGTCGACTCGAAGAAGAAGGCGATCAGGGCCTCGAAGGCCAGTGGCGCACCGAACACGTCACCGACGAAGCGCGAGTAGTCGGACCAGTTCATGCCGAACTGGAACTCCTGCACGATGCCGGTGACCACACCCATCGCGATGTTGATCAGGAAGAGCTTGCCCCAGAACTTCGTCGCTTGGAGGTACTTCTCCTTCTCCGTCCGCACCCAGGCCGTCTGTAGACCGGCCGTGAGCGCGGCCAGCGAGATCGTCAGGGGGACGAACAGAAAGTGGTAGACGGTGGTGATGCCGAACTGCCATCGCGCCAGGGTCTCCGGCGCCAAAGCCAGGTCCACGTCGCCGCTCCTTACCTACGCTTGTGAAAGCGTTCACATTCACAAGCCATTATGCAGGACGGACTTTCGAGCCCTGGAGGGGGTCCCCTGTCGCGCCGGTCACAGCGAACGCCTTGGCCTGAAATTCAACATACTGTTGAATCGATGGCATGCAGACACCGCCACCACTACGGATACGGATTTCCTGGCCCGCGGGCCATCTCACGGCGTCGCTCGACGACACCCCGACCAGTCAGGCCCTCGCCAGAGCGCTGCCCCTCGTGTCGACAGCGCGCACCTGGGGCGAGGAGGTGTACTTCGACACAGGAGTGTCGGTTTCACGTGAAACAGGCACCCGCGAGGTCGTAGAGCCAGGCACCGTCGCCTTCTGGACCGACGGCGACACCCTCGCCCTACCGTACGGACCAACGCCGATCTCTCAGGGCGACGAGTGCCGCCTCGCAAGCCCGTGCAATGTCCTCGGCCGTCTCGACGGCGACCCCGGCCTGCTCACGACAGTGCGGGACGGCCACCCCGTACGCGTGGAACTTCTGGACGCCTGACCTGGCGCGCTGAGCCCTACAGCTCCTTGCGGAACCCTTCCGACACCTTCAGGAAGATGTCGTTCGCCTCGGCCTCCCCGACCGTCACCCGCACACCCTCACCCGGGAACGGCCGGATCACCACACCCGCCTGCTCGCACGCCTGCGCGAACGCGACCGTGCGCTCCCCCAGCCGCAGCCATACGAAGTTGGCCTGGGTCTCGGGCACAGTCCAGCCCTGCGAGCGCAGGCCGTCGACCACGCGCGTGCGCTCGCACACCAGGGAGCCGACCCGGCCGAACAGTTCGTCCTCGGCCCGGAGTGAGGCGATCGCCGCCTCCTGCGCGAGCTGGCTCACGCCGAACGGCACTGCCGTCTTGCGCAGAGCCGCGGCCACCGGTTCGTGGGCGATGGCGAAACCGACACGCAGGCCGGCGAGGCCGTACGCCTTCGAGAAGGTCCGCAGCACACAGACGTTGGGCCGGTCACGGTAGAGCTCGACGCCGTCCGGCACCTCGGGATCGCGAATGAACTCGCGGTAGGCCTCGTCGAGGACCACCAGCACATCACTTGGCACCCGGTCCAGGAACCGCTCCAGCTCGGCCCGCCGCACCACCGTGCCCGTGGGGTTGTTGGGGTTGCAGACGAAGATGAGCCGCGTCCGGTCGGTGATCGCGTCGGCCATCGCGTCGAGGTCGTGCACATCCCCGGGCGTCAGCGGCACCTGGACCGACCTCGCGCCGCTGATCTGCGTGATGATCGGATACGCCTCGAACGACCGCCAGGCGTAGATCACCTCGTCGCCCGGGCCGGAGGTGGCCTGGATCAGCTGCTGGGCGACACCGACCGAACCGGTACCGGTGGCCAGGTGGGCGAGCGGCACGCCGAACGCCTCGGACAGTTCGTTCATGAGCGCCGTACAGGCCATGTCCGGGTAGCGGTTGAAGGTGCAGGCCGCCGCCGTCACGGTCTCCATCACGCCCGGCAGAGGCGGATACGGGTTCTCGTTGGAGGACAGCTTGTAGGCCACCGGACCACCTGCCGCGGCGGGCTTGCCGGGCTTGTAAGTGGGGATCCCCTCCAGCTCGGCGCGCAGCTTGGGGCTCGTCTCGCTCACCGCAGTCCTCCTCGTGAAGACCGGCGGCCCATGACCGCCGCCGACATCCAATACTCCTCACCTTATGAGGATTCGGCGCCGCTGCGTATAGCCACGACCGAGCAGCCGGGACCCGGCCTCTCCTGTCCCACCGGCAACAGGGGCATCGGCGCACCAAGGCGTACGAATCCGGGGGCGCGCTTCACATATATCTACGCGCCGGTGGTGCACGCCGTGGCGCGCATCCCTCGTGCAGGTGAGTTGAGACCTCTTCGCAACATCACCCACTTGGCAGGCCCGTGCACGCCGACAAGACACGTACTGTCATGAGAGCGCTCAACGCCCTTGTTTTCCAAAGCAATTGGCAGTAAATGATCATGCAGAAACGTGCCTGTCAACGCGTGCATATGCGTCCGCACTACCCCACCACATGAGCCCTACTATCGGCTCGCCATGACAGCAGCAGGGAAGCACCAGGTGAGCCGCGCGGAAACCTCACGGCGAGGCAGCAGACCGGGCCGGGCGGGCATCAGAGACGTGGCCGCCGCAGCCGGAGTCTCCATCACGACCGTCTCCGACGCCCTCAACGGCAAGGGCCGGCTCCCGGACGCCACCCGGCGCCATGTCCGCGAGGTCGCCGACCGACTGGGCTATCGCCCCTCGGCGGCCGCCCGGACCCTCCGTACCGGCAAGTCGGGACTCATCGGCCTGACCGTGACCACATACGGGGATGAACCTTTCACCTTCACGGAGTTCGCGTACTTCGCGGAGATGGCGCGGGCCGCCACCTCCGCCGCGCTCGCCCGCGGCTACGCCCTCGTCATCCTGCCCGCGACCTCCCGCCACGACGTGTGGTCGAACGTCGCCCTGGACGGCACCGTCGTCATCGACCCCTCCGACCAGGACCCGGTCGTCGGTGAACTCGTCCGGCAGGGCCTGCCGGTCGTCTCCGACGGCCGCCCGGCCGGCGCCCTGCCGGTCACCGCCTGGGTCGACAACGACCACGAGGCCGCCGTCCTCGGCATCCTCGACCACCTGGCCGACGCCGGCGCCCGCCGCATCGGCCTGCTGACCGGCACGTCGACGGACACGTACACCCACCTGTCGACCACGGCGTACCTGCGCTGGTGCGAGCGAGTGGGCCAGGATCCGGTGTACGAGGCCTACCCCGCGCACGATCCCTGCGCGGGAGCCGTGGCCGCCGACCGGCTGCTCGCCCGGCCCGACCGGCCCGACGCGGTCTACGGACTGTTCGACCCGAACGGCACCGACCTTCTCGCCGCGGCCCGCCGCTACGGCCTGCGCGTCCCCGACGACCTGCTGCTGGTCTGCTGCAGCGAGTCCACCGTGTACGCCAACACCGAGCCACCGATCACCACGCTCTCCCTGAAGCCGCGCCGCATCGGCACGGCGGTGGTGCAGCTCCTCATTGACGCCATCGAGGGAGTGGAATCCGACCGGCCGGTGGAGCAGGTGATACCGACGGAGCTGATCGTGCGCACCTCGTCCCAGCGACGCTCGCCGCGCACGACGGTCAGCCCGCCGCGATCACCCGAGGAGACGTAGGTCCCGCACCCGGGTAAAGGGAAGGTCGTACTCCTGGGGAGAAACAGGGCCGGTCCCCCGGAGAGAAGGGATCGTTCTCGCGAAGAGCGGAAAAGCGGGGACGGTCACACGGTGGTCAAAGCCCGGCGCAATCGGGGCGAAAGCCGCGGTGAACTGGACTCTTGCTCTGATTCACCACCCCTGGGTCATCACATGGCGCGATCCGCATTCCTATGATGGGCCCACGACACCCGCGGGCCGCTACGACCAGGCAGTCCGATGCGGTGCAATGCGGCGCGATGGTGGAGGGGTCGATGACTCAGGGGGCCGGTCAGGGACCCGAGGTGGAGCGGACGGCGACGCTGCGCGACTTCCGGGTGCCCGCGTACGTCAACGAGGCCGGTCCGTACGTCCACAGCGTCCACCCCGGTGACGTCGCCCCGCCGCCCGAGGAGGCCTACCCCGAGGGGTACACGCCGACCGAGCGCGACCTTCCCGTCATCAACCGGGGTGACACTGTCCAGGTGACCGTGGATCCCGAGACCGCCGCCGCCCCGCAGGCCACCACCGGGCAGGGACCGCTGTACGTCGTCGGTGACGTGCACGGGTACCTCGACCAGCTGGTGTCGGCCCTCCAGGAGAAGGGCCTGCTCGACGCCGCCGGAAGCTGGTGCGCGGGCACCGCCCGGCTGTGGTTCCTCGGCGACTTCACCGACCGCGGGCCGGACGGCATCGGCGTCATCGACCTCGTGATGCGGCTGTCCGCCGAGGCCGCCGCGGCCGGCGGCTACTGCAAGGCGCTCATGGGCAACCACGAGCTGCTGCTGCTCGGCGCCAAGCGGTTCGGCGACACCCCCGTCAACTCCGGCGCGGGCACCGCCACCTTCCAGGCGGCGTGGCTCCTCAACGGCGGCCAGAAGACCGACATGGACCGCCTCCAGGACCACCACCTGCAGTGGATGTCGCGCCTTGACGCCATCGAGGAGGTCGACGGCCACCTGCTCGTCCACTCCGACACCACCGCCTATCTCGACTACGGCCGCTCCATCGAAGAGGTCAACGACACCGTCCGCGAGACGATCACCCGCAACGACGCGGACGAGGTCTGGGACCTGTTCCGCAAGTTCACCAAGCGGTTCTCCTTCCGCGACGAGGGCGGCGCGGACGCCGTGCGCTCCCTGCTCGATACGTACGGGGGCGCCCGCATCGTTCACGGGCACAGCCCGATTCCGTACTTGCTGGGCGAGGTCGGCTCCGAGGACGACGAGGACGACCGCGACCCCGTGATCGAGGGACCGCACGTCTACGCCGACGGACTCGCCATCGCGATGGACGGTGGCGTGACCATGGCCGGAAAACTACTGGTCCAGCAACTGCCGCTGGATACGTGAACGTTCACCGGGCAGGCGTTCCCCTTCGGAGGACCGGGCCGGTGAGGGGTCAATTTCGGTAAACCCCCTGTCACCGCATACCGTCACCGCTCTACCATCGGCTTATCCGTAGCAGGCTCCCCTCCGTTTCTGCCCGACGGCTCGTCAGCATGCCGAGCCCCAAGCCCTACGGAGCATCGGGGGATGCACATGAACAGCGTTCCGCAGCACCTGCTGAGTGAGGACCGCCAGGAATACGAGCGGATCCTCGATGAGGCGCTGCGCTCCGCACCACACCGTCCCGAACTGGCCGCTGTCGGTCAGCGGCTCAACTCCGAACAACTGCGCACCATGGCGCTGAACGCGACCGCGCTCATCACGGCGGCCGCGTCGACCGAGTATCAGCACTACGTCAAGGTCCGCGACGAACTGCGACAACCGGCGTCGGCCGGCTCGTCGGCCGTGCGCGAGTCCGGTTCCGCCGGGCCGGGTACGGGCGCCTCGGGGCTCGCCGCCACCATGGGCGGGGTCGCCGAGACCGCCGGCGCGGGCGCCGTCGCCGTCGTCGCCGTCCTCGCGCCCGTCCTGGCCGGAACCGCCGCGGCGATCTTCCTGCTCGTCGGGTACATCCTGAGGATGCTCGACCCGGAGCAGGGATTCGCCCGCACCATGCTCACCACGGGTTGGGTGTTCGGTGCCGTGACCGCGGTCGCGATCCTCGTCGCCGCGGTGGGGCTGCTGCTCACGGCCCTGCGCAACAAGCCCACGGCCGAAGGCGGACCGTACGGCGAACTGCAGGGCGAGGTGGCCCAGGCCAAAGAGGCCTGGCACGAGGCCCTGCTGGAACGCGGCATCCTGCCCTTCCTGCGGGAGGCCCTCGTCGACCCGGGCGCGGCGGCCGCACTGCACCACACGCCCTCGTCAACGCCGGTCAGCCGCATGCCGCACCTCGGCTACGGCCGCCCGGGGTTCACCAGCCCGGACGACGGCGACCGCGGCTCGCGCCCCAGCTTCAGCAGCCCGGACTACTCCAGCCCGGACTTCGGAGGGCCGGAGCACCAGCCGGAGTAACCCCCGCGTCGGGGCCCGTCCGGGCGGCGGACTCGAACGGGCCGCCGACCCGAACGGGGACTCGAACGGGGATCCGAACGTGCGGACCCACAGGCCGGGGCCCATCGGCCCCCGGCCTGTGCGCGGCAGCGTCAGTCCGCGATGGGCAGGTACACGCGGTTCCCACTCGCCGCGAACTCCTTCGACTTCAGGGCCATGCCCTCCTCGATCTCGGTCCGTGTGCCGCCGTGTTCACGGCGGATGTCCTGCGAGATCTTCATGCTGCAGAACTTGGGACCGCACATCGAGCAGAAGTGAGCCGTCTTGGCGGGCTCGGCGGGCAGGGTCTCGTCGTGGAACTCCCGTGCCGTGTCCGGGTCGAGGGCCAGATTGAACTGGTCCTCCCACCGGAACTCGAAGCGGGCGTCCGACAGCGCGTCGTCCCACTCCTGCGCACCCGGGTGTCCCTTGGCGAGGTCGGCAGCGTGGGCGGCGATCTTGTACGTGATGACGCCCGTCTTGACGTCGTCACGGTTCGGCAGGCCCAGGTGCTCCTTGGGCGTGACGTAGCACAGCATCGCCGTGCCCCACCAGGCGATCATCGCGGCGCCGATGCCGGAGGTGATGTGGTCGTACGCCGGTGCGACGTCCGTGGTCAGCGGGCCGAGCGTATAGAACGGAGCTTCATCGCAGATCTCCTGCTGAAGGTCGATGTTCTCCTTGATCTTGTGCATCGGGACGTGGCCCGGGCCCTCGATCATGGTCTGTACGTTGAAACGCTTCGCGATTCGGTTGAGTTCCCCGAGCGTGCGCAACTCCGCGAACTGCGCCTCGTCGTTGGCGTCCGCGATCGAGCCGGGCCTGAGGCCGTCCCCGAGCGAGTAGGTGACGTCGTACGCGGCGAGGATCTCGCAGAGTTCCTCGAAGTTCTCGTACAGGAACGACTCCTTGTGGTGCGCAAGGCACCAGGCGGCCATGATCGAGCCGCCGCGGGAGACGATGCCGGTCTTGCGGTTGGCGGTCAGCGGCACGTACGCCAGGCGCACGCCCGCGTGGACCGTCATGTAGTCCACGCCTTGCTCGGCCTGCTCGATGACCGTGTCCTTGTAGATCTCCCAGGTCAGTTCCTCGGCCCGGCCGTCGACCTTCTCCAGGGCCTGGTAGAGCGGCACGGTGCCGATGGGCACGGGGGAGTTGCGCAGGACCCACTCGCGCGTGGTGTGGATGTTGCGGCCGGTGGACAGGTCCATGACCGTGTCGGCGCCCCAGCGGGTCGCCCAGGTCATCTTCTCGACCTCCTCCTCGATGGAGGACGTCACAGCCGAGTTGCCGATGTTGGCATTGACCTTCACCAGGAACCGCTTGCCGATGATCATCGGCTCGATCTCCGGGTGGTTGACGTTGGCCGGCAGCACGGCCCGGCCTGCGGCGATCTCTTCGCGCACGACCTCGGGTGCCACGTTCTCCCTGATGGCGACGTACTCCATCTCGGGCGTGATCTCTCCCCGGCGGGCGTACGCGAGCTGCGTGACCGCCTGACCCTCCCTGCCGCGGCGCGGCTGGCGCGGCCGACCGGGGAAGACGGCGTCCAGGTTGCGGAGGCCGCCGCGGGGCGAGGTGTGCTTGATGCCGTCGTCCTCGGGGCGGACAGGGCGGCCCGCGTACTCCTCGGTGTCACCGCGAGCGATGATCCAATTCTCGCGCAGCGGCGACAGGCCCCTGCGGACGTCGGTGTCGACGAGCGGATCGGTGTACGGGCCCGACGTGTCGTACAGGGTGACGGACTGGCCGTTGGTGAGGTGCACCTGACGAACCGGCACGCGCAGGTCGGGGCGAGTGCCCGCGATGTACGCCTTGTGCCAGCCGATGGACTTCCCGGCCTCCTCGGACTTCTCGTCCTCGACGGAGGCAGGCGTGCGTGCGTCCTTGTTGGTCATCAGACCTACTCCCTACGCCGGCATTACCCGGTAACAGGTTCGGCGGTCGACGCAGCGGTTTCCGTCCGGCGACGTTCCGTGTGAAACGTCACTCGACTCCGGCGATGTTTCATGTGAAACATCGCTGGGACGGAGGTCAGCGCCCTCTCAGCCCGGTGCTCCGAGCTCCCGCGTGTACAAAAGTTGCCTCCACGCTAGCGGCAATTCTGGCGCGGTGAACAGAGGGCCCCCCTCGTTCTTGCGATGATCGGTCGGTGACCACGACGCAGCGTCCCTCCTACCCACCCCCCGAGC
>NZ_POUC01000249.1 GCF_002891435.1 Streptomyces cahuitamycinicus | reverse complement strand
GGGCGGTGGCCACCCTGACGCTGGCGGCGGAGTGAGGGCCCGGGGCACGTTCTCCTATGGCCCAGCGTGAGGGGCGACACCCCCTGGGCGCTCCTAATGTGGCGATAAGTCAGCTTCGGCACTCTCGCCCATCCATGGAGGTACCCCCATGTCACTACGCACCCGTCTCTCCATAGCAACCGCCGCCGGGCTCCTCGCCGCCGCGGCCGCCGTCACGCCCGCCGCCGCCCAGGACGACTGGGACCCGAGCGGCGGCAACGGCAACGGCAACGGTGGCAATGGCAACAGCCACCACGACCCCAGCGGCGGGAACGGCGGCAACGGCAGCGGCGGGAACGGGAACGGCAGCGGCGGCAACGGCGGGAACGGGAACGGCGGCAACGGCAGCGGCGGGAACGGCCACCACGACCAGCGCCTCTACGAGGGCGTCGTCACCGCGGACACGCTGGCGCTGCGCAGCGCTCCGAACCGCGGTTCGCAGATCATCCGGTTCGCCCACCGGGGCGACGTCGTCAAGATCTTCTGCAAGACGGGCGGCGAGACCGTGCAGGGCAATCCGCTCTGGTACCTGCTGACGGACGGCACCTGGGCCTGGGGCGCGGCCCGGTACATCGACAACATCGGCCCCGCGCCACGCTGGTGCTGACACTCAGTCACTCAAAGGCACACAAGACGCACTGTTTGGGTAGGTTCCGGACATGAGTAAGGCCGGAATCACCGTGGCGACGGCGGAGCCGCCCACGCCCGCCGTCCGCCGCCTCCCCCGCCGCCGGGGCATCGAACTCGCCCTCATCGTGCTGGCCGTCCTGCTGTCGGTGTACGGCTACTGCGCCGTGGGCCTAGCCCGGCACGGAGCGCTTCCGCCCGGTGCCGCGGGCTACGGCGCCGGGCTCGGCGTACTGGCGCTGCTGGCCCATCTGGCGGTACGGCTGCGGGCCCGGTACGCCGACCCGCTGCTCCTGCCCATCGGGGTGCTCCTCAACGGACTCGGCCTGGTGCTGATCTACCGGCTCGACCTGGAGACCCCGGGGGACCGGGCGGCACCCGCCCAGCTGGTGTGGTCGACCCTGGGCGTGGCGCTGTTCATCCTGGTCGTCCTGCTGCTGCGCGATCACCGGGTGCTTCAGCGCTACACGTACGTCTGCGTGGTCGCGGCCCTGGTCCTGCTCGCGCTGCCGATCCTGTTCCCGGCGGTGAACGGGGCCCGCATCTGGATCCGGATCGCCGGGTTCTCCATCCAGCCGGGCGAGTTCGCGAAGGTGCTGCTGGCGGTGTTCTTCGCCGCGTACCTGGCGGCGAACCGCAACGCGCTCGCCTACACCGGCCGCCGCGTCTGGAAGCTCCAGCTCCCCACCGGCCGCGTCCTCGGCCCGATCGTCGCCGTCTGGCTGGTGAGTGTGGGCGTGCTGATCCTGGAGCGCGACCTCGGCACCTCGCTGCTGTTCTTCGGCCTGTTCGTGGTGCTCCTCTACGTCGCCACCGGCCGCACCGGCTGGATCGCGGTCGGCCTGCTGCTGGCAGCGCTGGGTGCGGTCGCCGTCGGCCGGCTCGAGCCGCACGTGCACGGCAGGATCGAGACCTGGCTGCACCCGTTCGCCTCCATCGAGGCGGGCGAGGGCGCGAACCAGCTCGCCCAGTCGCTGTTCGCCTTCGCGGAGGGCGGCCTGCTCGGTGCGGGCCTCGGACTCGGCCACTCGTACCTCATCGGCTTCGCCGTGAAGTCGGACTTCATCCTGGCCACCGCGGGCGAGGAACTCGGCCTGGCCGGCATCACCGCCGTCTTCCTCCTCTACGGCCTGCTGGTGGAGCGCGGCTTCCGGGCGGGCCTGGCGCAGCGCGAGCCCTTCGGCCGGCTGCTCGCGGTCGGTCTCGCCTCGCTGGTGGCGCTCCAGGTGTTCGTGATCGCGGGCGGGGTGACCGGGCTGATCCCGCTGACCGGCTTGGCGATGCCGTTCCTGGCGCAGGGCGGCTCGTCGGTGGTCACCAACTGGGCGATCGTGGCGCTGCTGGTCCGGGTGAGCGACTCGGCCCGGCGCGATGACGACGGGCAGGACGCCCGGTGACCCGGCACATCCGGCACGCCGGCTACTTCTGCGTCCTGCTGCTGGTGGCACTGCTGGTGAACGCCGCCCGCGTCCAGATCGTCCAGGCACCGTCGTACGACCGGAACCCGGGCAACCGGCGCCCCGACATCACCCGCTACGAGCAGCCGCGCGGGGACATCCTGGTCGGCGGGCGGCCCGTCACCGGCTCCAGGGACACCCGCGAGCACCTGCGCTACGAACGGACCTACACCGACGGCCCGCTGTACGCCCCGGTCACCGGCTTCGCCTCCCAGCTCTACGGGACGACCCTGCTGGAGAGCACCGAGGACGGCGTGCTGTCCGGCGCGGATCCGATGCTGGCGCCGTTCCCGCTGTGGAACGACTTCACGCGGGCGCACAACGCCGGCGGAGACGTCGTCACGACCCTCCACCCGGCCGCGCAGGAGGCCGCGTTCAAAGGGCTCGCGGGCCGCAAGGGCGCGGTGGCGGCGCTGGAGCCGTCGACCGGCCGGATCCTGGCCCTGGTGTCCGCCCCGTCCTACGACCCCCAGCCGCTGTCCGGCAACGGCTCGGCCGCGGCGCGGGCCTGGACGCGGCTCAACGCGGACAGGGACCGCCCGATGCTCAACCGGGCGGTCCGGCAGACCTATCCGCCGGGCTCGACCTTCAAGGTCGTCACCGCGGCCGCCGCGCTGGACACCGGTGTGGTCACGGACCTCGAAGCGCCGACCGACTCCCCCGACCCCTACCGGCTGCCCGGAACGCGGACGCGCCTGACCAACGCGTCGAAGGGCTGCGAGGACGCCTCCTTGCGCGAGGCCTTCACCCTCTCCTGCAACACGGTGTTCGCCAGGCTCGGTGTGGAGGTGGGCGTGACGGACATGACGGCCACAGCGCGCGCCTTCGGGTTCGGCAACGGGGAGCTGCGGATCCCCTTCCCGGTGGCCCGGTCCACGTTCGACACCACCCTGGACAAGGCCCAGCTGGCCCTGTCGTCGATCGGCCAGTACAACACCCGCGCCACACCGCTGCAGATGGCGATGGTCGCGGCGGCCGTGGCGAACGGCGGCCAGGTGCGGGATCCGTACCTGGTGGAGCGCACGACCCGGCCGGGCGGCAGCACCCTCGCGACGGCCGGCTCGCGGGCGATCCGGCAGGCGATGTACCCGTCCACCGCCGTCCGGCTGCGGGCGATGATGCGGGACGTGGTCGAGACCGGCGGCGGACGCAAAGCCGCCATCCGCGGCGCCAAGGTCGGCGGCAAGACCGGCACCGCCCAGCACGGCCTCGGCAACTCCGGGACGCCGTACGCCTGGTTCGTCTCCTGGGCGCAGGGCGAGCGCGACCTGGCAGCGCGGGTGGCGGTCGCGGTCGTCGTGGAGGACGCGGAGGCGGAGCGCGGGGACATCAGCGGAGGCGGTGACGCGGCGCCGATCGCGCGGGCGGTGATGGAGGCGGTACTGAACTCCCGCGAGCACCCGACCGGTTGAGGACGCGACGACCGGTGGATGACGCGAGCACCGACCGGTTGATGAGACGGGGCTACCGGAACCAAGGGCGCCCGACCTACCGTTCGGTTCATGACTGAGCCCGCGTACGAACTCGCCCAGGTCAACCTCGGCCGTCTCAAGGCGCCGCTCGACTCACCGCAGTTGAAGGACTTCGTCGACCAACTCGACCCGGTGAACGCGGACGCGGACGGGGCAGAGGGTTTCGTCTGGCGTCTTCAGGGCGAGGCCGGTGACGACGCCACGGACGTGCCCGTCTTCGGCGACTCCTGGCTGATCATCAACATGTCCGTGTGGCGCGACACCGATGCCCTTAAGGCGTACATGTACCAGGGCCGGCACCGGGAGATGCTCGCCCGGCGACGTGAGTGGTTCGAACGGGTCCAGGAGGCCATGGTCGCCCTCTGGTGGGTCCCGGCGGGACATCGCCCCACGGTCGCCGAGGCGGAGTCCCGCGTCCTGCACCTGCGCACGCACGGCCCGACGCCGTACGCCTTCACCCTGCGGACCTCCTTCCCGCCCCAGGGCGCGACTCCCCTGCTCGGCGAGGTGCCCGAGGGGCTGGGCTGCGGCGCGCTGTAGCGGGCCTCACCCGGCGGCTCACCGCCCCGCGTCGATCGCCCCCCGCACCTCCGCCACCCGTTCCCTCTCCTCCGCCGCGAAGCGCTCCGCGTCGAGCTTCTCGGCGATCTCCTCGTCCTGGGACATCAACAGGTCCAGGCCGGCGTCGCCCATCTCCAGGACGCCCATGTCGACGTAGGCCTGCTGGAGGCGTTCGCCCCACAGGCCGATGTCCTTGACGCAGGGCACGATGCGGCTGAAGAGGAGCTTGCGGAACAGGGTGAGGAACTCTGACTGCTCGCTGTACTCCTCCGCCTCGGCCTTGGGGATGCCGAAGTTCTCCAGGACCTCGACGCCCCGCAGCCGGTCGCGCATGAGGTAGCAGCCCTCGATGACGAACTCCTCGCGCTCCCTCAACTCGGCGTCCGTGAGCTGCCGGTAGTAGTCGCGCAGGGCCATCCGCCCGAAGGCCACGTGCCGGGCCTCGTCCTGCATGACGTAGGCGAGGATCTGCTTGGGCAGCGGCTTGTCCGTCGTGTCCCTGATCATGCCGAAGGCGGCCAGCGCGAGGCCCTCGATCAGCACCTGCATGCCCAGGTACGGCATGTCCCAGCGGGCGTCGCGCAGCGTGTCGTCCAGCAGGGACTGGAGGTTGTCGTTGATCGGGTACAGCATCCCGACCTTCTCGTGCAGGAAGCGGCCGTAGATCTCGGCGTGCCGGGCCTCGTCCATGGTCTGGGTCGCGGAGTAGAACTTCGCGTCCAGGTCGGGCACCGACTCCACGATCCGCGCGGCGCAGATCATCGCGCCCTGCTCTCCGCGCAGGAACTGGCTGAACTGCCAGGAGGCGTAGTGCCGGCGCAGATCGCCCTTGTCCTTCTCCGTCAGCTTCGCCCAGTGCCTGGTCCCGTAGAGGGACATCGCCTCGTCGGGGGTCCCGAGCGGATCGAACGGATCCACCTCCAGCTCCCAGTCGATCCGCTTCTGGCCGTCCCACTGCTTGTCCTTGCCCTTCTGGTAGAGGGCCAGGAGACGGTCGCGGCCGTCGTCGTACTCCCAGGCGAAACGGGCCGCGCCGCTCGCCGGCACCTGCCGTACGGGCTCTTCCGGTTCCTTGGTGTACAGGTCGAAGGTCGGCATGCCCGCAGGCTCACACGAGGTAGACACCGGGTCAACAAGTAGTGCGCAGGGGATTGACGAGCTTGCTGACAGGCAGTCTCATAAGAGCAACAGTGACGTGTGCACAACGAGGTGGGCAGCCATGACGACCCTGACCGAAGCCGACGCGCTCGACGGCCTGCGCGACGCCCTCGGCCTGCTGAAGGACCGGGAGCAGGTGGCCCAGCGGCTGCTCGACTCCTCAGCCAAGCACTCCTTCGACCCGGACAAGGAACTGGACTGGGACGCGCCCTTCGAGGAGGGCAAGTGGTTCTGGCCGCCGGAGCTGGTGTCGCTCTACGACACCCCGCTGTGGAAGCGGATGGGCGAGGAGCAGCGCATCCTGCTCTCCCAGCACGAGGCGGCGGCCCTGGCCTCGCTCGGCATCTGGTTCGAGATCATCCTCATGCAGCTGCTGGTGCGGCACATCTACGACAAGGCGGCCACGAGCGCGCACGTCCGCTACGCCCTCACCGAGATCGAGGACGAGTGCCGGCACTCCAAGATGTTCGCCCGGCTGATAGCCCGGGGCGACACGCCCTGGTACCCGGTCAGCCGCGCGCACCAGCAGCTGGGCCGCCTGTTCAAGACCATCTCCACCACGCCGGGTTCCTTCACGGCGACCCTGCTGGGCGAGGAGGTCCTGGACTGGATGCAGCGGCTGACGTTCCCCGACGAGCGCGTCCAGACCCTGGTCCGCGGCGTCACCCGCATCCACGTCGTGGAGGAGGCCCGCCACGTCCGCTACGCCCGTGAGGAACTCCGCCGCCAGATGGTGACCGCGCCCAAGTGGTCCCAGGAGTTCACCCGCATCACCTCCGGCGAGTTCGCCCGCGTCTTCTCGGTGGCGTTCGTGAACCCCGACGTCTACACGAACGTGGGCCTGGACAAGCGGGAGGCCCTCGCCCAGGTCCGCGCGAGCGGCCACCGCCGGGAGGTCATGCAGAACGGCTCCCGGCGACTGACCGACTTCCTCGACGACATCGGGGTGCTGCGAGGGGTCGGACGACGGCTGTGGAAGTCGTCGGGGCTGCTGGCGTAGAAAGGCGGACTCCCCGGCACCCCGATTACCCTGCGAGGCATGACACCTGCCGCGCCGACCCCCGCCTACCGGCGACTCAGCGTCGAGGAACGCCGCAGTCAGCTGCTGACCTCCGCGCTGGACCTCTTCGCCCACCGCGCCCCGGAGGAGGTGTCCCTCGACGACGTGGCGGAGGCGGCCGGGGTTTCGCGGCCCCTGGTGTACCGGTACTTCCCGGGCGGCAAGCAGCAGCTCTACGAGGCCGCCCTGCGCTCCGCCGCCGACGAGCTCCAGCACTGCTTCGACGAACCCCGGGAAGGCCCCCTCGTCCCCCGACTGTCCCGCGCCCTCGACCGCTACCTGGCCTTCGTCGACGGGCACGACACCGGCTTCAGCGCCCTTCTCCAGGGCGGCAGCGTCGTCGGGACCTCCCGCACCACCGCCATCGTCGACGGCGTCCGCCGCGTCGCCGCCGAGCACATCCTCAGCCACCTGGGCGTCACCGGACCCGGCGCCGCCCTGCGCATGACCATCCGCATGTGGATCACCGCGGTGGAGGCGTCGTCGCTCATCTGGCTCGACGAGGACAAGCAGCTCCCCGCCGAGGACCTCCGCGACTGGCTCGTCGAGCAGTTCGTGGCGATGCTGACCGTGACCGCCCGCCGCGACCCGCAGACCGATGCCCTGGTCCAGGCGCTCGCCGAGGATGTCTGACACTGATCCCGTGAAGAGCGAAGACACCCCCTTCGAGGGCGGCCCGATGGACGGCAGGGTCCTGCCCGTCCTCCTCGGCATCACCGGCCACCCGCCCAAGACGTACCGCATCCCCGTCCCGGACCCCGACGGCGGGCCGGACACCGTGCTCGTCTACCGCCGTGTCCCCCGGGGGCCGGGCAGGGCCGGCCTGACCAACCGCTGGAAGTACGCGTACGACCCGGAGGGCTCCCCGAGCCGCCGGCTCAACTGGCCCTGGTCGAAGCCAGACGCCACGCCGCGCGGCAAGCCGGACGACGCCGACGGGTGACCCCGTTGCGCCGAACCGCGCACACCCACCGCGCGCACCGGCCGCACACCCCTGATCCTCACGGTGTCCGGCGGCACCACGCCGCCCCCGCATCGGAGGTGATGGCATGTCAGGAAAACTTCTGCGTCTGGTCTGCATCGCGGCGACGGCGGCCGGAGCCGTCCTGGCGCCCGTCCCGGCCACGGCCGTTCCCGAGCCGGACACGGAACAGCACGAGATCGCCGGTCTTCTGACAGATCTTCAGGAGCGTTACAGGAAGGCCGAGGAGGCCACCGAGGCCTACAACGCCACCGAGGAGAAGCTGAAGAAGCAGCGCGCCGAGACCGACCGTCTGGACCGCGCCCTCGCGCGCGCCCGGCTCTCCCTGCACGACAGCCGGGGCGCGGCCGGCCGGCTGGCCCGGCAGCAGTACCAGAGCAGCACCGACATCTCTCCGTACGTGCGCCTCCTCCTGGCCCGCGACCCGCAGCACGCGATCGAGCAGGGCCATGTGATCGGCCGGCTCGCCAGGGAGCGGGCCGACACCGTCGGCCGGCTGACCGGCAGCGAGCGCACGGCCCGCGAGCTGGCCCGCAAGGCCCGCACGGCCCTCGACCGGCGGCTCGCCCTCACCGAGCGGCGCAAGAAGGAACGGGACGAGGTCCGCGCCCGCCTGCACGACGTCGAGAAGCTGCTCGCCTCCCTCAGCCGCGATCAGCTCACCGACCTCGCCGAGTTCGAGCGGGACGGCATCGCCAAGGCACAGAAGGAGTTCATGGCGTCCGGCGCGCTCAGCGGCGAACGCAACGGCGACGATGGCCCCAACAGCGACAGCGGCGGGAACGACAAGAATCGCGGGAGCAAGGGAAACAAGGGAGGAAGGGAAGCGAGGGGAGCAAGGGGAGCGAGAGCGGCGTCCACGCCCCGTCGGCAGAGGGCCGCCGGGCCGTGCGCTACGCCGTGCGGCAGCTCGGCAAGCCGTACGAGTGGGGCGCGGAGGGCCGGAGGACGTACGACTGCTCGGGGCTGACCTCCCGGGCCTGGGCCGAGGCCGGGGTGCCCGTCCCCCGGACCAGCCAGGAGCAGTGGAAACGGCTGGAGAGGATCCCGCTGGACGAGCTGCGCCCGGGCGACCTGGTCGTGTACTTCGAGAAGGCCACGCACGTGGCGCTGTACCTCGGGGACGGCATGGTGGTGCAGGCGCCCCGCCCGGGCGCGAAGGTGAAGGTCTCACCGATCGCGGCCAACCCCGTCCTGGGCGCCGTACGCCCGGACCCGGACGGGAAGCCCCCGCGGCGGTACGAGCCGCCGGAGCTCCCCCAGGGCGCCACTGACGGGTCGGACGAGGCCTACGAGGGTTACGCGGCGCCCGCGCCGGACACCTCGACCAGATAGGCCTGCGTCTTCGCCGGGTCGTAAAGGAAGTTCTCGAAGTCGGCCGGGTCGTTGAAGCCGTTGGCGAAGCGGTCGGCGACCGGCTGGAGCTCACCGGCGGCACCGATGAGGTTCAGGATGTGCTCCGGCGGCGGCGCGAGCATCGCGTTGGTCCACTTGGTGACGTGCTGGGCGGTGCTCCAGTAGCGGTCGAAGGTGGCGCGCATCCATTCCTCGTCGAACGGCTTGTCGCCGTGCTCGATGATCGAGGAGAGGTAGGCGGCGGCGCATTTGGACGCCGAGTTGGACCCCTGCCCGGTGATCGGGTCGTTGGCCACGACGACGTCCGCGACACCCAGCACGAGTCCGCCGCCGGGGAGGCGGCCGATCGGGTTGCGGACGGTGGGGGCGTAGCGGCCGGCCAGTGTGCCGCCCGCGTCGGTCAGTTCGACCTTGGTGGCCCGCGCGTACTCCCAGGGGACGTACCGCTCCATGAGTTCCAGGGTCAGGGAGAGGTGCTCCGCGGGGTCCTTGACGCCGTTGAAGGCGTCGAGCGGGCCGCCGGGTATGCCCTCCCAGAACAGGATGTCGGCGCGGCCCGAGGTGGTCAGGCAGGGCATGACGAACAGTTCGCCGACGCCGGGCACGAGGTTGCAGCGGACCCCTTCGGTGTCGGGGTGCTCGGGGCGCGGGCCCAGGCCGTGGACATACGACACGGCCAGCGCGCGCTGCGGCTCGCTGTACGGGGAGCGCTCCGCGTCTCGGCCGAACATCTGGACCAGCTCGCCCTTGCCGGCCGCGACGAGCACCAGGTCGTAGGTGCGGGAGAAGTAGTCGAGGTCGCCGACGGCCGCGCCGTGGATGACGAGCTGCCCGCCGCGCTGCGCGAACGTCTCCATCCAGCCGGCCATCTTCACCCGCTGGTCGATCGACTGGGCGTACCCGTCGAGCCGGCCCAGCCAGTCGATCGCACGGGCCGCGGGGCCCTCGGCCCAGGAGCCGGGGGCGGCGACCGAGACGCCGAGTCCTTCGATCTTCGGGGCCTGGGACTCCCAGAAGTTCAGCTGGAGATCACGCTCGTGCTGCAGCGCCGTGTGGAACATGCACTGCGTCGACATGACCCGGCCGGTGCGGATCTCGTCCGCCGTCCGGTTGGACATCAGGGTGACCTCGTACCCCTGTGACTGGAGGCCGAGGGCGATCTGGAGCCCGGACTGACCGGCTCCGACGACGAGTATCTTCCGCATGCGGGCTGTCCTCTACTCGGGGGTTTCGTCGAGCGCGTGGCCCACGAGGGCCAGGAGGGTCTCGATCACGGAGATCCGGCGACGCGCGTCCATGATCATGACAGGTATGTGCCGCGGGATGGTCAGGGCCTCCCGCACGTCCTCCGGCTCGAACAGCTCGCTGCCGTCGAAGTGGTTGACCGCGACCACGTACGGCAGCCCGGAGCTCTCGAAGTAGTCCAGGACCGGGAAGCAGTCCTTCAGACGGCGGGTGTCGGCCAGGACGAGGGCACCGATCGCGCCGCGCACGATGTCGTCCCACATGAACCAGAACCGCTGCTGGCCCGGCGTGCCGAACAGGTAGAGCACCAGGTCGTCGTCGAGCGTGATGCGCCCGAAGTCCATGGCGACGGTGGTGGTGGTCTTGCCCGGGGTTGCGGTCAGATCGTCGGTCGCCTCGCTCGCCTCGGTCATCAGCGCCTCGGTCTGCAGGGGCGTGATCTCCGAGACGGCGGTGACCAGCGTGGTCTTGCCCACGCCGAAGCCGCCCGCCACCACGATCTTCGTGGCTATGGGGGCACGGGTGCGGTCCGTCTCCCAGGCGTGCATGCCGTCGTCCGGCTGGACGAACGGGGATGTACCAGCAACGCCGTGAGCGGCGTCAGAGACGACGGAGTCCACTCAGCACCCTTTCCAGCAGAGCCCGGTCCGGGCGGCCCGTGCCGTGGCCGGTGCCCGTTCCGTACACACGGATCTTTCCCTGGTCCGCGAGGTCGCTGAGGAGCACGCGGACCACGCCGAGCGGCATCTTGAGCAGCGCGGCGATCTCGGCCACCGTACGCATCCGGCGGCACAGTTCGACGATGGCCCGCAGTTCCGGCATGACGCGGGTGGAGAGGTTGCCGTTCGTCAGTTCCCTGCGCTCCTCCGGGGCGTCGAGCGCGGCCGTGCTCGCCACGAACGTCTCCACGAGGAGGACGTGGCCGAAGCGGGTTCGGCCGCCGGTGAGCGAGTAGGGGCGGACCCGGGCGGGTTTGCGGTCGCCGCCGCGGACAGGCAGGTGATGCTTCGGCTTACTGCTCATCGGGCACTCCCCGTCGTCTGGGAATCCTCCAGGGATTTACGGAGCTCGCTGCGGAGTTCGGGCGTCAGCACGTGGCCGGCGCGGCCGACGAACAGGGCCATGTGGTACGCCACGACGCTCATGTCGCAGTCCGCGGAGCCGTGGACGCCGAGCAGCGAGCCGTCGCTGATCGACATCACGAACAGGCTGCCCTCGTCCATCGCGACCATCGTGTGCCGGGTCCCGCCGAAGTCCATCAGCCGGGCGGCGCCGACGGTGAGGCTGCCGATGCCGGAGACGATGGTGGCCAGGTCGGCGGCGGAGCCGCGGGGGCCGGTCCGCTTGGTTCCGCGGGCCTGCAGGGCCTCCCTCGCCTCCTTGTTGCGTTGGTCGTCGGAGGAGAGCAGGAGCAGTCCGTCGGAGGAGACGACCGCGACCGAGAGGAGACCTGGTACCTCCTCGACGAGGTTGGTGAGCAGCCAGTGCAGGTTGCGGGCCTCACTGCTCAGTCCGATCAGTCCGAAGGTACTGGGCGCGGTCAACTGCTTGCCTCCTCGACTGTGCCCCCCGTGGAATCTCCGGATCCAGCTGGTCCTGCTGCGCCGGTGGCCGGCCGCTGGTGCGAGGCCGTCCTCTCGGCGATCTCCGCCTCCACGTCGCGGTAGCCGGCCTGCGCGCCCTGGCGGAACCCGCCGAGACGGCGACGCAGGGCTTCGGCGTCGACGGAGCCGCTGCGCTGGCGTGGGGCGGTGGTCTGTGCGGTGATCTTCGGAGTGCGCTTGGGGAGGCCCTTGTCGGTGACGCGGTCCTCCTCCTCGTCGGGCGCGCGTTCGTGCTCCGGGCTGCCGTCCCCGTCCGCCTCTGCCGCGGGCGGCCCGTGCGGGCCGGACTGGCCGTCCCCGGCCACGGCTTCACGCCCGACCGGGTCCGACGCCCCAGGCTGCACGGGGATCAGCAGCTCCATCGTGGTCTCCGCGGGGGACTCCACGGGCGCCACGGCGTCGTCCGGACCGGCGGATACCGGGGGCTCGGCGGGGGTGGC
>NZ_POUC01000248.1 GCF_002891435.1 Streptomyces cahuitamycinicus | reverse complement strand
CACCCAGGCCCTCCTCCGCCTCGCCCGCCACCGCATCAGCGTCCTGTTCGCCATGCTCCGCGACGGAACCTTCTACGAACCGAGGAGCCCTCGACTCGCTTGACGAAGGACATAGAGGCACCCCCCGTCGCCAAGGCCCTGCCCAAGTCGGCATCGGCATCGCCAGCGCCGTCCTGGAACGCACCTTCCTCGGTGGCATGCTCGGCTTCCGCCCTGGCACAAACCAGCTGGAGCGCACCATCGAGCGGCCGCCCGGCCGTCTGGGGAGCTGCTCCTTACAAACAGGGAACCGGCCGCGTCAGACAGCCGGGCGGGCTGGGTGCCACGCCACCAGGGGACCGGCGCGTCGTGCGGACAGCCAGTTACTGATGACCCTCCCCGGAATGTCCGGTGACCTGGCACTTTAGAGACTGAAAACAGGCAGCGACGGGCACGCAGGGCTGCGGGCGCGGCGACTGTGACCACGCGGCACAGTTGGCAAATCAGCACGCTTGTTGGCAAACGTCGCTGATGTTGCTGCGTGGTTACTCTGCGGAGTGATCGCGGCTGTTGTCAGAGTCGTGGGGATCAGCGGCGTACAGCGCCGATGGCTGTCCACGGTGCGATGAGCGCGGCGGCCATCGAGACGGCGCGAGTGCTGCTGCTGTGTGGGCTGGTGCTGCGAGGAGGCCGGAGAGGCGGCCGTAGTGGGTGGTGCCCCAGCGATCGGGGATCGCGGTGGCTTGGAGGAGGGTGAGGTTGCCGCGGACCATGCCGGCCGCGACCGACACCGCGATGAGCAGCGCGTACGGGCCGGGGACGGCGGCGAAAGCCGCGGTGGTCAGAGCGCCGAACGCGATCAGGGTCGTGGTGCGGGCGGTGGCAGTGGTGCCGCGGGCGAGGGCTGCGTACAAGGGTCTGTCCCGCGCCGCCGATGCCGAGAGCCCAGCCCCGACGGCGGCACCTGGACCGTCACCGCGGCTCACTCGTCCACCGGCAGGTAGCACTTCTGGGGCTCTTGCTATAGAGCGCACTGCTGGATTTCCCGCCCGTGTGATCAGGAAACCGTCGGCGCGGCCCCCTGGGTGGCGGTCAGCCGGGCACGCTGTCCGTGGCGGCAGGGGACGAGGCGATCGCCGAGACCGGCGGCCTCCGCCTCGGCGAGGAACGCGGCGAGCGGCGAGCGCATCACCGTGTAGTCGCCGTAGTGGACGGGCAGGATCAGGCGGGGGTCCAGGCGCCGGGCCAGTTCCGCTCCCTGTGCGCCGTCCATGGTCACCAGAAAGCCGCCGGGGAGGCGGGTACCGCCCAGGTGGAGGACGGCCAGATCGGCGGACGGGAAACGCCGGGCGATCTCGTCGAGACCGTCGTACACCAGTGTGTCGCCCGAGACGTACAGTCGCAGGCGAGCCGGTCCGCGTACGGGACCGAACTCCAGCATGCTGCCCATGACCGGCGGCAGCAGACCGCGCAGCAGGCGCCGGCCGGCGTGCCGGCCCGGCAGCGCCGTGACCCGGACCTGTACGCCGCCGCGCTGGAGGGTGAGTCCCCGCCAGGTCCGCAGTCCCGCGGTGCGGTGAAAGCCGTGCAGCGTCCTGAGACGGCGTGCGGCATGCGGCGTGGTCAGAATCGGCACCGTGTGGTCCAGGTGCCTGCGGGCCCGACGGTCCCAGTGGTCCCCGTGCAGGTGCGACAGGACGACCGCATCGAGGCGCGGAAGGTCACCGATGTCGACAGCCGGCTCTGTCAGGCGGCGGCTCAGCAGCCCGTATCCGAGGTAGGCGTACTGCCCGCGGTGCAGGAAATTGGGGTCGGTGAGCAGCGTGAGCTCCCCGTAACGCATCAGCACGGTCGCGTTGCCGATGAAGTGGACATCGAGCGCGTCGTCAGTGGTTTCGTCGGTGATCTGCGGCATGGCCATCCCATCCGACGGGGCGGGAGAGCCCCCGTCCCACCACCGAGTGCCCCCCTTCCCTCCGGCGGACGAAGTACCCCTGCCGGGCATGATCACTACAGTGGCCCGGTCGTACGGTGCACGGGCCGGGCCGTCGGCCGGGCGCGTACAACGGCCGGGATCCAGTCGCCGCCACAGTAGGCCACGCGCAGGGCCCCCGGGTGTCACCCGATCAGCGGAGGGCTCGGTGCACGGTCCTTCAGCCTGCCAACGGCGCTCGTACCTGGGCAGGGCCTGTCGCTGCCTCTGGGGTTGTGCCTTTCAACGCCAAGGCCGACGGGAGATTGTGAACCTGCGGCTTTACGGTGGGCCACTGATGAGGTTCCTCGCTTCGTCAACTGTGTTCGAGGGAGATCGCGTTCCCCGGTTCCGTCCGAGTCGGATATCGGCCCAGCCTTGCGCGGTCCGGACTCTCAGTGCACAGGCGGAAACCGTGTCGAGCACAGCCCCAGCGCCCCGGGAGTCGCCATGCCCCCTGCGGATCCTCCCCGTGTCAGCGTGATCATCCCCGCCTACAACTCCATGCCGGAGCTGACCAGGTGCGTGACGTCCGCCATGGAGCAGACGCTGGGGCTCGACAAGATCGAGATCATCGCGGTCGACGACGGCTCAACCGACGGCACCGGTCCTGAACTGGGCAGGCTCGCGCGCACCTGCCCTGCCCTACGCGTCGTGCACCAGCCCAACAGCGGAGGAGCCGGAGCTCCCCGCAACACCGGTCTGGACATCGCCCGCGGGGACTACGTCTTCTTCCTCGACTCCGACGACTACCTGGGTCCGGACGCGCTGCGCCGCATGGTCGCGATGGCGGACGAGAACGGCACCGACGTCGTACTCGGCAAGATGGTGTCGGTGGGTGGCAGGGCGGTTCCCATGGCTGTCTTCCAGCACAACCAGCCCAGAACCGATGTCTTCTCGTCCCACGCCTACCGCACTCTGGGCTGTTGGAAGCTTTTCCGCCGCTCGCTCATCGAGCGCCTCAATCTGAGGTTTCCGCCGTACCGCAACTGCGAGGACAAGCCCTTCACGGCCGCCGCCTACCTCAATGCCGACGGTGTATCCGTAGTGGCCGACTACGACTGCTACTACAGCCGCAACCGGGAGAACGGCAACAACCTCACCCGCACCGCCGCCGGCCTCACCCACCGCATGGACGGTACCCGGCTGTGTTTCGAGACCGTCACCCGCTATGTCGAACCCGGCCCACGGCGGGACCGCGTCATGCGCCGACATGTGGAATGGGAGTTCTGCGGCCCCCTTCGCGCCCTGCTTCCACGGGAAAGCGAACAGGAGGCGCGTGAGCGTTTCTACCCGGAGTTCCGGCGCTGGGCCCTGTCCTATGTGACGGAGGGCGTCTTCCAGCTGATCCCCCCACCCGACCGCCTGCTGATCCACCTCCTGCGCACCGACCGGTACGACGATCTGATGACCGTGGCCCGGCACGCGAAGGAGGACGCCGGGCGCGGATATCTGGTCGACAAGGGCCGCGTCTACTGGTGCCACCCCTTTTTCCGGGACCCTGCCAGGGCCGTCCCGGACGACTGCTTCGACGCCACGGACCGGCTCCCGGTCCACACCGAGCCGGCCGAAGCCGCCTGGCAGGGGGACGGCGGTGTTCTCCGTCTCTCCGGCCACGCCTACATCGAGCATGTCGCCACCGAAGACCCCGGCACGCAGCTGATCCTGCGCCCTCGCGACTTCCCGCACCCCGGCCTCCGCCGGCCCGTGACCGTCCGCACCGTCAAGGGCCTGCCCGGCGAGGGCAGCTATGACAAGGCCGGCTTCTCCGTCGCCGTCGACCTGGCCACGGTGGCCGGAGGCGACCCGTTGGATCCAGGTGTCTGGGAGTTCTTCCTGGACGTACGCGCGCAGGGAGTCAGCCGGACCGTGAAACTCCGGCAGTCATCTGGGGATGCGCACGGCGCGAGGACGACCCCGGCTCACAGAGCCGTGGCCGGCAGATCGCGGTACCGGCACCCCGTCGTACGGCCCTTCTTCAGCCCGGACGGCACCTTGTCCCTGGACGTTCGGCCGGACCCGAACCAGTTCACTCAGACGTGCCATGTCACCAGGACCGTCTGGGACGCGTCCGCACGCGGCAACCTGATCGTCCGTGGGTGCCTGACCGGCCAAGCCACGCGTCACCGCGGAGCCATCACCCTGCGCGCGAAAGACGCATCCGGCTCGGTGTACGAGGTGCCCGTGCACCGTACAGCGGAAGGAGACAGCACCGGCTTCACCGCCCGGCTACCGGTCCGTCCCCTGCCGCCAGGCCGCTGGACGATCACCCTCCACGCGAACGAGACGAAGGAGACGGCCGTCGTCCCGCACCTGGACGGACCGACCGGCACCCACTGGTTCCGCCCGTCCCGGCTGGGCCGCCCCTACTACGCCAGGCCACTCCCGCTTGGAGCCGAGCAGACACTGGTGCTGCGGGTGGCTCCGGTGAGACTGGCGACGGCACTTCGCCGACGACTCGACCCGCGCAAATTCGCCCCCAGCCAATGGGGCCGCCGGGACTGAGGTGCGCTATCACCGCGAACGACGCGGCATCAAGGGCGGTCGGCCCGCCGACTTCGACGGCGCCCCGTGGACCGGCATTGCAGCGCCCGAACTGCGGACGGGGTGGCAGTGCCGGGCGGTGACCGCAGGGATTGTGCGGCACCCGTGACTGGGCCCGCTCCGCGCGATGTCGGCAGTATTCGAGGGCGGCGGCCTCCGTGCGATGGCACCGGTCGAACCACCCGTGCGCTTCGGAACTCGCCCCGGAGTGAGGACGCCCGGCCCGGGTACTCAGCCGGCCTACGGAGGAGGGGCCCTTGAGCAGGACGAGAGCAGCGGAGCTCGCGGACACGGTCACGGTCGCGCACGGCGCCTTCAACGTCGTGGGTGGACTGTGGCCCCTGCTGCATCTGCGCAGCTTCGAGTGGGTCTTCGGACCCAAGGCCGACGACTGGCTCCAGAGGACGACGGGTGGGCTGCTGCTCTCCGCCGGACTCGCGCAACTCGCGGCGGCTGCGGACCCGCAAGGACGTCCTCAAGCCCGCCGTATCGGCCTGGGCACCGCCCTCACCTTGCTGGCCATCGATCTGGTCTACGTCCCCAAGGGGCGGATAAGGCCCACCTATCTCCTGGACGCCGCGATGCAGACGGGATGGATCGCCGCCTGGCTGCGCCCCACCCCCGGTGGGAGCACCGGAAAAGCCCGGGACTGACGAACTAAAGGACCGAACTCCTTTCGGGCAACCGGATGATCGACGAAGGCTTGCTTCGCGGACAGCGAGCGGACGACGGGCTGCTGCACCGGGTGCCCGACCATTCCGAGCAGCGCCTCGCCCTCAAGCGACACAGGGCACCCGCAGGGCACGGCCGCCGCACACACCGACCACCGACAGGAAGGCCGACCGTGAGCAACGCGCCGAAACTCCCCGCCCTCCGGACATGCCATCCGGGACGACCTCTTCGCGGACGGGACGAGAACGCGGAAGACGAGGACAGGGAGAGGAGCCGCAAGCTGCCGGGATCATGGCCGGGCGCCACTGTTGAAGCCGGTTTCCGTCGCCTGGCCGCGCTGCGTGCGGCTCCTGCCCTGCACCCACGCGGGCTGACGTGCACGGCCGATCTGGAGGTCGTCAACGACGGGGGCGCGCCCTGGGATGTGCCGTGGCTGGACGCGCCCGGACGGTACACCGCCATGGTCCGCCTCTCACGAGCGGCGGGCCTGCCCCGGCGGCTGCCCGACGGGCTCGGGCTCGCCGTGCGAGTGCAGCACGCAGACGGTACCGACCGCCCTCTGGACCTGCTCCTCACCAGCAGCGGGCGAGGCAGGTTCACCAGGCATCTGCCAATGCCGCGCGCCGACGCACTGGGTGGTCCGTACTCCAGCCTGCTTCCCTACCGGGTGAGCGGCCGCCATTGCATTCTGACCGCTTTTCCACGGCGTTCCGGGCAGGCACCGGTGCACGGCGACCCGGTGAGTCTGACGCGGGCCCTGGCCGCTGGACCGCTCATGTTCGACCTGTGCGCCGAAACCTCCGACCGGTCCTGGCGTGCGTTCGCCGTACTTACGGTCCGCACCCCCTTGCCTCTGCGGCAGCACGAGAGCCTGGACTTCGACATCTACACGTACAGCGCGCCCGGATTCACCCCCGGCGGTGCCCTGGCCTCGACCCGCCGCGCCGCCTACCGGGGCTCCCGCTCCGGCCGCAAGGACGGCTGATCTGAAGGGCCCGCCGCCCGCCTTCGGCCTGTACCACCCGAGCAGGAGAACTCGACCAGCGTCACTGACCGGCAGGCGCGGTGTCCTGGGCAACCGGGAGGAACGCCCGGCCGATGAGGTAAAGGGCTGTCTTGTCGCCCATGCCATCCACCGTGCACCGGACCTGTCGGCAAGCGCACAACGGACTGCGGTGCACGCGCTGCGGACGACCGGCTGCGACGGCGTGCTAGTCGGCCGACTCCAGATCGCCAAGGGGGGTACGAGACCAGTCTCCAGGGGGTCCCAGCCGGTAATGCGCCGAACGCGACAGCAGCCGCGTCACGAGACAGGGCTGCAACGGGCCGGCGTCAGAAGTGAGTCTCTGGGCCCCCACCGAGCGATCGAAGCATGGGGCGTCCGGGCGCAACATTGCTCGGCGTCGGAGGTGGCGGAGGCCAGAGCGACGCGGACCAGCAGGACGGCCTCACGGGAGGAGCCGGGTACAGGTCCAGTACCGCTGTCGACAACCAGCTGCCGATCGGCACCTGCACCGTCAGCAGATGCGCCGGATTCCCCAGCACCCGCACCCCTTGCGGGCCTCGTCGATCACCGCCGGCCCTGGGCTCACGCTCCAGGTGGTCCATCCAGCAGTTGGAGCCCCCGGCCGCCGAACCGGGGGCGGCGGCGTGGCGTCGTGCTCTAGTGGCCGGATCCCCACCTGCGCGGACGGGACAGGGGCCGCCTGCGGTGGGCCGCGGTCAGCCGCCCGGCCGGATCACCGCGCGGACGCAGCCGTCGTTCTTCTCCTTGAACATGTCGTAGGCCCGCGGGGCCTCGTCCAGGGGCACGGTATGGGTCGCCAGGTGGGCCGTGCTCAGCTCTCCGGCCGCCAGCCGGTCCAGCAGCATCGGGATGTAGCGCTGGCCGTGTTGCTGGGCGCCCCGTACGGTCAGGCCCTTGTTGATCACCGCGCCCATGGGGAACTTGTCGACCGCGCCGGCGAAGACGCCGAGGACGAAGACCGTCCCGCCCTTACGGCAGGCGTGGATGGCCTGCCGCACGGCGGTGGGCCGGTCCGTCTGGAACCGGAGCTGCTGCTTGGCCTGGTCGTAGAGGTGGACGGGGCTGTCGCTGTGGGCCTCCATACCGACCGCCTCGATGCACACGTCGGGGCCGCGGCCGCCGGTGCGCTCGCGCAGTTCCGCGCCGACGTCGGTGGTCGTGTAGTCGATGACCTCGCTGCCGATGTGCCGCTCGGTCATCTCCAGGCGTTCGGGGATCCGGTCGATGGAGATCACGCGTTCCGCGCCCAGCAGGATGGCAGCGCGCGCCGCCATCTGGCCGACCGCCCCGCAGCCCCATACGGCGACGACGTCGCCGGGTTTCACCCCTGCCAGGTCGGCGCCCATCCATCCGGTGGGCACCGAGTCGGACACGAACAGGGCGCTGGTGTCGTCGACGCCCTCCGGCACAGGGAAGGCGCCGTAGTCGGCGAAGGGCACGCGTACGTACTCGGCGTGACTGCCGCGCAGTCCGCCCATGGCGTGCGAGTAGCCGAAGATGCCGCCGGTGTCGGCGCCGAAGAGAGCCTGCCCGATGCCGGGGTTGGTGTTGGTGTTGTCGCACAGCGACCACAGGTCGTGCGTGCAGTACCAGCAGCGCCCGCAGCCGACGAACGAGCAGACCACCACCCTGTCCCCGACCTTGTGCCGGCGTACCCCGGCGCCGACCTCTACGACCTCCCCCAGGAACTCGTGACCGATGACGTCCCCGGACCGCATGAAGGGGATGTATCCGCCGATGAGGTGGAGGTCGGAGCCGCAGGTGGTGCCCGCGATGAGCCGTACGATCACGTCCTGGTCGTTGCGCAGGACGGGATCCGGCACCTGTTCCACGGCGAGCTTGTTGACGCCTTCCCAGCACAGCGCCTTCACAGCACTCCCTCCCCGCCCGCGCGGCGGCTCAGCAGCCCCACGAGCTTCCCGCCGGGTTTGTCGTGGGTGGTGGGCGGTGTGTCCGGCAGCAGGACCTCGCCCGCTTCCAGCAGCGCCTTCGCTTCACGCAGGGAACGGCGCAGATCCTGACGCGGATCCTGGCCCGTGAGCCGTGCGGGCACGGACGAGGCATCCGACGGCACGTCCTTCAGGCGCACTGCCACTTCGGTGCCCCGGTCGCCGGGTGCGGGGCGGATCCGCGTCTCGATCCGGTCGCCGTACTCCTGCAGCGGCGTCGGCAGCTTGTCGGCCTGGATGTCGGCAGGTGAACGGTTGATCGTCACCGTGAGCCAGCGGTCCGCGGCGGCCGGGTCCGCCGGACGTGCCATCGAGCGCCGTAGGGCGACGACAGCGCCCGCGGTGAGCCCCGCGGCGGCTGCCCACAGTGATTTCCGGAGCGTCATGGACAATCACATCCTCGGATGATCAGGTACGACGGGTGAGCAGCGCCCCGGGCGATCAGGCCCGTGCGGAAGGGAACACGAGTGCGCGGGGTCATGGTCGGCCCTCTCTCTCGTAGCGCGTCGCGGTGCGCGGCGAGTACCCCGACTCAGGTGTGCAATCTCCCCGACATCCAATGCTCACGTCATGCCGATCCGCCGGCCGTCGTCCGTGTCGGGGACGAGCGCGACGCTGAGCTGCTCAGGCGCGGGCCGGTGTGGGCCACTCTGTTCCGAGCTGATCAGCTGTCCTTGCCCATCGCCTTGCGGAGGGCGTCACGAGTCCGGTCGATCACGGCTGCCACGGGTCCGACTGCGATGTTCTCCGCCGCTGTCTCGACTCCCGGATGCGGGCGGGTGGGCGCCATGGCCTCGGCGGCACGGACAGCCGTGGCCATCAGGGCGAGCTGTTGTGCTCCGGCCTTTTCGCGCAGCCCGGGGAACTCGTATTGTTCCTCCGAGGCCGCGTGCTGGAGCACGTCCGCGCGCAGTTCGCGCAACGCGGACATGAACCCGGGGTCGTCGGGGTCCATGTCATCGAGTCGGCTCAGCTTCTCCTTCGCGGCCCGCTCCTCCTCCAGACGGTCGTCGACCACCTGCTCACCGTCCTGCAGCAGACGGCGGGCTGCCGGGTGGACCACTTCCTCCTCGGCGGTCTCGTGGACCGCCAGCAGGCGGACGAGTCTGCGGAACGCCTCCCCCCGGTCGTCGGCGGTGGCGTTCTCGACCTCGGCGAAGAGATCACGGATGTGGTTGTGCTGCTGCATCAGCAGTGCCACGACGTCGTCGTTCTCGCCGGTGTCGTCGAGGTGGGGCATGGCGTCGGTCAAGAGATTCTCCCTTGGGGTGCGATCCCGAAGCGGCGTCGGCCCGCGGACAGCGGGCACCTGGGCTTCGTCCAGGTTCTCCCTGGTGACAGGCGGTCACGACCGCGCGGGGCCGAACGGCGCAGGTGATCACCCAGACTGAGCAGCCGGGATCTTGACGGTGCACGGCTGCCGCGCGCCGCTCCGCATCGCGGTCGGCCACAGGGGGTACCCGGGCCGGGCCGTGAAGGGGGCGTCACGATGAGCCTGCACGAGCGGACCGCCGAGCTGCGCCGCGTCGCCCGGGAACGGTTCGGGTGGAGCGACCTGGCCGCCGAGCAGACGGAGGCGATGGAGGCACTCCTTGAGGGCCGCGACGTGCTGGTCGTGATGCCGGCCGGTTCCGGCAAGTCGGCGATCTACCAGGTGCCGACCGTCATGCTCGGTGGTCCCGCGGTCGTGGTGTCGCCGCTGATCGCCCTGCAGCGCGACCAGGTCGCCGGCCTGCGGGAGAGCGCGGCACCGGACGCCGTGGCCGTGAACTCCGCACAGCCGGCGTCGGCCACCGAGAAGGGCTGGCGGGCGATCCGGAACGGTGAGGCCGAATACCTGTTCCTGTCCCCCGAGCAGCTGACCAAAGAAAGTGTCGTGGAACAGCTGCGGGGACTGGGCCCCTCGCTGTTCGTCGTGGACGAGGCCCACTGCGTCTCCGCCTGGGGACACGACTTCCGCCCCGACTACCTGAACCTGGCCGAGGCCGCCGAACGGCTGGGCCGCCCACCGGTACTCGCTCTGACGGCGACGGCCGCGACCCCGGTCAGGGACGACATCGTCGAGTACCTGCACATGCGCGAGGCCCACGTCGTGACGACCGGGACCGACCGGCCCACCATCCACCTGACGGTGCGCACCTTCACCGACGACCCCACCAAACGCGAGACCGTCGCACGCTGGACTGCCCAGGCGTGCGCCCCGGGCATCCTCTACACCGCCACCCGCAAGGACGCCGAGACGTACGCGGGGCGACTGCGGCAAGACGGCGTGGACGCCGAGGCGTACCACGCGGGGATGAAGGCAGCGGAGCGGCGCCGGATCCACGACGGCTTCATGGCCGGCGCTCCCGCCGTGGTGGTGGCCACTTCCGCGTTCGGGATGGGCATCGACAAGGCGGACGTACGGTTCGTCGCCCACGCGTCCGTCCCGGAGTCGCTGGATTCCTACTACCAGGAGATCGGACGCGCCGGCCGGGACGGGGAGCCGGCAGAGGCGGTGCTGTTCTACCGCCCCGAGGACCTGGGACTGCAGAAGTTCCTCACCGCCCGGTCCCTGGACGCCGACGCACTGCGCCGGATCATGACCACGCTGCTCGGCCAGGACGCCCCGCAGAGCCGTAGCCGGACAGCGCAGCTCTGCGGCCTGTCGCGCCGGAAGACCAGCGATCTGCTGAACCTGCTGGAAGAGGCGGGAGCGGTGACCGTCGACGGCAGGCGCCGCGCAGTCCGGGCTCTGCCCGGCCGCACGGCGGACGAGGCCGCGGAAGGAGCGGCACGGGTGTTCGAGCGGCGGCGCCGCGTCGACCGCTCCCGCATCGAGATGATGCGCGGCTACGCCGAGACGCCCACCTGCCGCCGCCAGTACCTTCTGGGCTACTTCGGCGAGCAGCTCGACGCACCGTGCGGACGGTGCGACGTGTGCGACCGCGAGGACGAGCACCCCGCCACCGGAGCCGGGCACCGGGACGCCCCTCCCCCGCCCTGGCATGGCGGGCCCTATGAGACGAACGACCGGGTGCGCCACGCGGAGTGGGGTGCGGGCACCGTTATGCGCACGGAGGAGGACCGCCTCGTCGTGCTGTTCGAGCAGGTCGGCTACAAGACGCTGTCCCTGACAGCAGTACAAGAAGGCGACTTGCTGACCGGCGCCTGACGGAGGCCGGCGAAGCCGCCGACGCCGCCCGCACCGCGGCCAACGCGCCCGGCGACCGGGCCGGGCCGTGACCGGGCCGAGCAACACGTGAAACACCAAAAACGGTGGGCCGTGCCGCGGCGGGGTACCCGCCTTTGGGACGCTGTCGGCAGCCGCTCGGGCGGACGGGCGTCGCGGCCGGTCTGTGGAGCAGAGGAGAGATCCATGCCCGAGACGATCAAAGAGCAGACGGTTGAGCAACTGGGCGGTCCGAGCAGCGTGCTGGCCCGGCAGCGCCGTGATCATGCCGAGATGGACAGGTTGATGGACCGCTATTCGACCCTGGCGGACGGCGAGGACCGTGAACGGGTCCTGCAGGAGACCGTCCAGCTGGTCTTCAGTCATGCCTTCGCCGAGGAGACCGTGCTGTGGCCCGCCGTCCGGCGCACGGTCGCGGACGGGCACGAGTTGACCTTGCGGGTCGAGGAGGAACACCAGCAGATCAACGATCTTGTCGCCGACATCGAACGCCTGAGTCCGGGCGCTCCCGAGCGTGAGGAGAAGGTACGACGGGTCTTCGCGCTGATACGGCAGGACATCCGCGACGAGGAGGACCTCGTGCTGCCCCGGCTACAGGAAGCGCTGCCAGCCACGCAGCTGCGCCGGCTCGGCACGGCATGGGACACGGTGCGACGCAGCGCGCCCACCCACCCCCCCGTCCCTTATACACATCTCCGAGC
>NZ_POUC01000247.1 GCF_002891435.1 Streptomyces cahuitamycinicus | reverse complement strand
TTCATAGTGTTTCGGTGGTTATAGCGTAGGGGAAACGCCCGGTTACATTCCGAACCCGGAAGCTAAGCCTTACAGCGCCGATGGTACTGCAGGGGGGACCCTGTGGGAGAGTAGGACGCCGCCGAACAATCATTGAAAGGGTTGGACCCGGAACTTCGGTTCCGGGTCCAACCCTTTTTTGTTGCGCGTTACTTGAAGTTCACGTTGCCCAACCAGCATGCACAGCATGGGTACTGCTGCAATGCTCAGGGCCGCCGGTGTCGGACTCGGTGACGAGGTCGTCGTGCCGGCCTTCGGGAACGTCGAGGTCGCCGAGGCCGTGACCATGGCCGGGGCTCTGCCGGTGTTCGCCGACATAGACCCCGCCACCTACTGTCTCGACGCCGCTGCTGTGGAAGCAGCGGTCACCTCGCGAACCGCGGCCGTGGTCGTCGTACACCGCTTCGGCCGGCTCGCCGACATCGCTGCGCTGCACGCCCTCGGGCAGCGGCACGGACTGCTGGTGCTGGAACAAGGGGAGTCGGAGGCGCCGTACGACGAGATGGCCCAGCGCAGGGAGCGCGCGGCTTATCTAGACGCCAAGTTGAGGGGTGTGCGGACGCCGGACGACGGTGACGGGCACACCTATCAGCAGTACGTCGTGCGGGTTCCGGGCAATGGACGGCCCGATCGGGACGCCTTCGCGCGGGCCTTGCGGGCCAGGGGAATCGAGTGCTGCGTTCCGGTGAAGACGCCCGTGCACAGGCTGCCCGCATTCCGTCGCTGTGTTGCACTGCCGGAGACCGAGCGGGCCTCCGACGACACTCTCGCGCTGCCCGTGGACGCGTCCCTGACCAAGCGGGACATGCATCGGACCGTGTCGGCCTGCAACGCCCTCGGAGGGCTTCTTCAGCCCGCCTTCTGACGTGGTTGGGAGCACAGGCCTGTTCGGGGTAGGATCTATTCCGTTGCCGCGGGGGAGACCTCGCAAAGCAACAGGCCCCTATAGCTCAGTCGGTAGAGCGTCTCCATGGTAAGGAGAAGGTCAGCGGTTCGATTCCGCTTGGGGGCTCCAGCAAGAAAGGCCCCACCCTCACGGGTGGGGCCTTTCTGCGTTTCCCTAGTCCTTGTGGATCCCGGGGACACGCATCGCCAGGATCGCCATGTCGTCCGAAGGGGCGTCCGACGCGAAGCGTTCCACCGCGCGCATGATGCGGGCCGCCACCGCGCCGGCCGTGAGGCCCGTGCAGGTCGTGAGGACATCGGCGAGGCCGTCGTCGCCGAGCATGCGGGCGCCCTCACGGCGTTCGGTGACGCCGTCCGTGACGCACAGGAGGACATCGCCCGGGTCGAGGGTGATGGTCTGCTCGTAGAGCTCCAGGTCCTCGATGACCCCGAGGAGGGGCTGGGGCTCCGCGGCCGGTTCGACCGAGCCGTCCTGGCGCAGTCGCAGGGGGAGCGGGTGGCCGGCGCAGACCACCTTCAGTTCCGCGCTGCCGTCCTCCTGGGGGCGCATCTCCCCGTAGAGGAGGGTGAGGAAGCGGCTGCGGGCGCCTTCGTCGAGGATCGCGGAGTTCAGCCGCTCCAGGACCGCCGGACCGCTGAGCCCCTCGCGGGCCAGGAGGCGCAGGGCGTGGCGGGCCAGGCCGGTGACCGCTGCCGCGTTCGGGCCCGTACCGCAGACGTCGCCGATGGCGAAGCCGTACGCGCCGTCCCGGATGGGGAAGACGTCGTAGAAGTCGCCGCCGACCTCGTTGCCCTCGCCGGCGGCGCGGTAGATGACCTCGACCTCGACGCCGGCGATCTCGGGGAGCTCCGGAGGCAGGAGGCTGCGCTGGAGGGACTGGCTGATCGCCGTGCGCTCCGAGTAGAGGCGGGCGTTGTCCAGGGCCAGGGCGGCCCGGCGGGAGAGGTCCTCGGCGAGTTCCAGGATCTCCTGGCGGAAGTGTTCGTCGGTGGGCTTGCCGAGGGTCAGCATGCCGATGACGCGATTGCGGGCGACCAGCGGGAGGACCACGGTCTCGCCGCCCACGGCGGACGCGGTCGCGAGGGTGGGGCCGATGCCGGGTGTGACCTGACGGGTCGGGCTGCCGCTGAGGCCGAGGCTGCGCATGGAGCTGCGCAGCGCCGCCTGGTGGGCCATCTCGCCGGGCGCCGTCCACACGCGGGCGCCGGGGGTGGGGACGGGGTCGGGCGCGGGGACCTTCGACAGCAGGGACTTGATGCCGTCGATGAGTTCCTCGTCCTCGTGCAGGACGTAGGAGAGATAGGGCTCGGAGGCCTGGTCGGCGATGGTGTAGACGGCGCACCAGGTGGCGAGGGTCGGGACGGTCATCTGGGCCATGAGGGCCAGGGTCTGGTCGCGGTCCAGGGTGCCGGCCAGCAGGTCTGAGGCCTCGACTAGGAAGCTGAGGGAGCCGCGGCGCAGGCGTTCCAGTTCGCCCAGCCGCGCCGATTCGACGGCGAGGGCGATGCGGTCGGCGGCGAACTGGAGGCGCAGAGCCTCCTCGTTGGAGTATCTGGCGGGGGCTTCCGCGGCGACGCCGAGGGAGCCGGTGAGGCGGCCCTCCACCTTCAGCGGGACGGTGACGACCGAGCGCATGCCCGTGCCGTTCAGCAGCGGTACCGCGCCGGGGACCGCGGTCAGGTCGTCGTGGACGGCGGGCATCCGGGCCGAGCCGTAGCGGCCGGGTCCGGCTTCGACGGGGACGCGGGCGAAGCGCTGGCGGGCGGAGGGGAGGCCGGTGGAGGCACGGACCTCCAGTTCCGTCTCGTCGTCCGTGGCGAGCAGGAGAAACGCCGAGTCGCCGTCGAGCATGTCGCGGGCACGTTCGACGGTGCGCTGGAGGAGGCCGTCGAGGTCGTCCGGGGCGGGGGAACCGATGAAGACCTCGAAGGGGTCGCTGCTCTGGCCCTCGGAGCCGGTGGAGGTGTCGGAGGCCGGGCCGCGCAGCGGGGTCTGCAGAACTGCCCGTTCGTGGTCCCGTACCAGGAGGCACACGGTTGACGGTTCGCCGCCGGTGTCGCGGACGCGCAGGTGGGAGGCGTAGACGGGGGTGACGCGGCCGGTGACGGTGCGGACGCCGTAGCTGCCCTCCCAGCGGGAGAGCCGGAGGGCCTCCGCGATGCCGGTGCTGGTGCCGGGGGTGTGCGGCCAGGCCGCGAGGTCGGTCAGGGGCTTGCCGGTGACCTGCTCGGCCGGGTAGCCGAAGAGTTCCTCGGCGTCCTCGTTCCAGGCGGCGATGTGGCCGGTGCGGTCGACCTGGACGACGGCCACGCGGACGCGGCTGTCGGCGAGGGGGAGGAGGTCGGAGGGGAGAGCCGGGCCGGCCGCCCGGGTGCCCACCACGCGTGCGGGCTGGTCCAGTTGGAACCAGACGGTCTTGTGGGTGGGGATGTACTCCACACCCCAGCGGCCGGCGAGGGCCGCGCACAGCTGTAGTCCGCGGCCGCCCTCGCGGTCGGGGCTGCCCATGTTGACGGCCGTCGCCTGGAGGGGGATCTCGCGTTCGGGATAGCGGTCGGCCACCTCGATGCGGACGCCGTCGTCGCTGCGCAGGCACAGCACGTCGGCGGAGGTGCCGGCGTGCACCACGGCGTTGGTCACCAGTTCGCTCGTGAGAACGACGGCGTCGTCGATGATGTCGGCGAAGCCCCAGCCCTGGAGCGTGTCGCGGACGAAGGAGCGGGCGCTCGCGACCGATCGTCCGACGGGCTCGAAACTGGCGGCCGCGCGCGCGGTGATCACAGAACTCCTCGACCGGTTCTCGACGTGCTGGGCTGCGTGGCCGGCCGGCTCGCGCCGCTGCTGGGGCAGGGCGCCCGTCGGCCGGGGGTCGGGGGGCTGTCCCCCCGGGATCAGTCCGGTGGTCATGTTGTGTGCGGCCGCCCCTCCGATGCCCGCTCGTCTTCGTGCCACCGCCCAGGCCGGACGGACCGGCGTGGCTGGACAGCCGGATGCAAGGTTACTTACCTTCGCGGTCCATGCGGATGCCGGTCTGCAGTGTTTCCGTCCGGAGGGTGTGCGGACGATGTGCGAAGCTGCCGAACTGTTATGGCCTGGTTCGGCCGGGGTGAAACACTGGGCAGGCTTCTGGTGAAGGTACGGGCAGGCTGTGTGCCCGAAGCCGACCTTGGGCAGCAGCCCCCTGGCGGCGGCCTGGTATGCAGGGCAGAGAATACGCAGTAGTAACTGGTACGCCGAGCGTGGTACCCGAGCACAGCAGTGACGGTCGATCCCTGCGGGAGGGACACAGTGGAGTCTGGCGCAGCGACGCGTGGCAAGAAGGCGCGCGCGAAAGGCGGACAGTCCCCGATCAACCAGGGCCGGGTGCGCAGTGGCACGACGGAGGTGGACACGGCGGCCCTGAACCGGCTGATGGCGGCGCTGGTGTCGATGCGGGACGGGAACTTCCGCAAGCGGCTCACGGTGTCCGGGGACGGCGTGATGGCCGAGATCGCGGCGGTCTTCAACGAGGTGGCCGACCGCAATCTGCATCTGACGGGTGAGCTGTCGCGGGTGCGGCGCATGGTCGGCCGCGAGGGCAAGCTCACCGAGCGGCTGGAGACGGGTGCCTGTGAGGGCTCCTGGGCGACGGCGATCGACAACTCGAACGCCCTGGTGGACGACTTGGTGCGGCCGGTTTCCGAGGTCGGCCGGGTGCTGTCGGCGGTGGCGGAGGGTGATCTGTCGCCGCGGATGGAGCTGCGGACGCAGGTGCCGGACGGGAACAGTCAGCCGTTGCGGGGCGAGTTCCTGAAGGTCGGGCGGACCGTCAACAACCTGGTCGACCAGCTGTCGACGTTCACCGACGAGGTCACGCGTGTGGCCAGTGAGGTGGGCACCGAGGGCAAGCTGGGCGGCCAGGCTCGTGTGCGGGGCATGTCGGGTTCATGGCGGGACCTGACGGACTCCGTCAACACGATGGCGTACCGGCTGACGGCCCAGGTGAGGGACATCGCGCTGGTGACGACGGCGGTCGCCAAGGGTGATCTGTCCCGGAAGGTGACGGTTCAGGTCGCCGGCGAGATGCTGGAGCTGAAGAACACCGTCAACACGATGGTGGACCAGTTGTCGGCGTTCTCCTCCGAGGTGACCCGGGTGGCCCGTGAGGTGGGCACGGAGGGGGCGCTGGGCGGTCAGGCGCAGGTGCCTGGTGTCGCCGGCGTGTGGAAGGAACTCACCGATTCGGTGAACACCATGGCCGGGAACCTCACGGCCCAGGTGCGCGGGATCGCGGAGGTGACGACCGCGGTCGCCAACGGTGACCTGTCGCGCAAGGTGACCGTGCCGGCGCGCGGTGAGGTCGCGCAGCTCGCCGACACGATCAACCAGATGACCGAGACGCTGCGGATCTTCGCGGACGAGGTCACGCGCGTCGCCAACGAGGTCGGGGCCGAGGGGCAGCTCGGCGGTCAGGCGAACGTGCCGGGTGCGGCGGGGACGTGGAAGGACCTCACCGATTCGGTGAACACGGTCTTCCGGAATCTGACCACCCAGGTGAGGGACATCGCCGCCGTCACGACGGCGGTGGCCAATGGCGACCTCTCGCAGAAGGTCACGGTGGACGTGGCCGGCGAGATGCTGGAGCTGAAGAACACCGTCAACACGATGGTCGATCAGCTGTCCGCCTTCGGTGCCGAAGTGACGCGTGTGGCGCGGGAGATCGGTGTCGAGGGTGAGCTGGGCGGCCAGGCGCAGGTGCCCGGTGTGGCCGGCACATGGAAGGACCTGACGGACTCCGTCAACACGGCGTTCCGGAACCTCACCGGACAGGTGCGGAACATCGCCCAGGTGACGACGGCGGTGGCCAACGGTGACCTCTCGCAGAAGGTGACGGTCGACGTCTCCGGCGAGATGCTCAAGATGAAGAACACCGTGAACACCATGGTCGACCAGCTGTCGAGCTTCGCCGACCAGGTGACGCGGATGGCCCGGGACGTGGGCACGGAGGGCCGTCTGGGCGGTCAGGCCCGGGTGGACGGCGTGTCCGGCACGTGGAAGGAGCTCACCGACTCCGTCAACTCGATGGCGGGGAACCTCACTTCCCAGGTGCGCAACATCGCGCAGGTGACGACGGCAGTGGCGCGGGGTGACCTGTCGCAGAAGATCGACGTGGACGCGCGCGGGGAGATCCTGGAGCTCAAGAACACCATCAACACGATGGTCGATCAGCTGTCGGCCTTCGCCGACCAGGTGACCCGGGTCGCGCGGGAGGTGGGTACGGACGGCCGGCTGGGCGGTCAGGCGCAGGTGCCGGGCGTGGCCGGTGTGTGGCGTGACCTGACGGACTCCGTGAACGGCATGGCGTCCAACCTGACCGGCCAGGTGCGCAACATCGCCCAGGTGGCGACGGCAGTGGCCCGGGGTGATCTGTCGCAGAAGATCACCGTGGACGCGCGCGGGGAGATCCTGGAGCTGAAGAACACGCTGAACACGATGGTGGACCAGCTGTCGTCGTTCGCCGAAGAGGTCACGCGTGTGGCCCGTGAGGTGGGTACGGAGGGCATCCTGGGCGGTCAGGCCGAGGTGCAGGGCGTCTCCGGCACCTGGAAGGACCTCACCCAGTCCGTGAACGGCATGGCGAACAACCTGACCATCCAGGTGCGCAACATCGCCGAGGTCACGACCGCCGTCGCGCGCGGTGATCTGTCGAAGAAGATCACGGTCGACGCCAAGGGCGAGATCCTCGAACTCGTCACGACCGTCAACACGATGGTGGACCAGCTGTCGTCCTTCGCCGAGCAGGTGACCCGGGTGGCCCGTGAGGTGGGCACCGAGGGCATCCTCGGCGGCCAGGCGCACGTGCCGGGTGTCACGGGCATCTGGAAGGACCTGAGCGACAACGTCAACCTGATGGCGAAGAACCTCACCACTCAGGTGCGGAACATCTCCCAGGTCTCGGCGGCGGTCGCCAACGGTGACCTGACCCGGCAGGTGACCATCGAGGCGCGCGGCGAGGTCGCGCAGCTCGCCGACACCATCAACACGATGGTCAAGACGCTGAGTTCGTTCGCCGAGCAGGTCACCAAGGTGGCCCGTGAGGTGGGCACGGACGGCATCCTGGGCGGTCAGGCGCACGTACCCGGTGTGGCCGGCACGTGGAAGGACCTGACCGAGTCCGTGAACCAGATGGCGTCCAACCTCACCGGCCAGGTGCGCAACATCGCCATGGTGACCACGGCCATCGCCAAGGGTGACCTGACGAAGAAGATCGACATCGACGCGCGCGGGGAGATCCTGGAGCTGAAGACGACCATCAACACGATGGTCGACCAGCTGTCGTCCTTCGCGGAGGAGGTCACCCGTGTCGCCCGCGAGGTGGGCACGGAAGGGCAGCTCGGTGGCCAGGCACGCGTGCGTGACGTGGACGGCACCTGGCGCGACCTGACCGAGTCGGTGAACGAGATGGCCGGGAACCTGACCCGGCAGGTGCGTGCCATCGCGCGCGTGGCGACCGCGGTGACCCGCGGCGACCTGAACCTGAAGATCGACGTGGACGCGTCCGGGGAGATCCAGGAACTCCAGGACTACATCAACAAGATGATCGCCAACCTGCGCGACACCACGATCGCCAACAAGGAGCAGGACTGGCTCAAGGGCAACCTGGCCCGGATCTCCGCGTTGATGCAGGGCCGCCGCGACCTGGAGGACGTCGCCTCGCTGATCATGAGCGAGCTGACGCCGGTGGTCTCCGCGCAGCACGGCGCGTTCTTCGTGGCGATGCCGCTCGTCGACGGTGAGGACATGAGTGCCACGGACGAGGACCAGTACGAGCTGCGCATGCTCGGCTCGTACGGCTACTCGATGGGCTCCATGCCGACGTCGTTCCAGCCCGGTGAGGCGCTGGTCGGGACGGCTGCCGAGGAGAAGCGCACGATCCTCGTGGAGAACGCGCCGAGTGGCTATCTGAAGATCTCCTCGGGGCTCGGTGAGGCACCGCCCGCACAGGTGATCGTGCTGCCGGTGCTGTTCGAGGGCAGCGTGCTCGGGGTCATCGAGCTGGCGTCCTTCACGCCGTTCACGCAGATCCAGAAGGACTTCCTGAACCAGATCGCGGAGATGATCGCGACGAGCGTCAACACGATCTCCGTCAACACCAAGACCGAGCTGCTGCTGGCGCAGTCGCAGGAGCTGACCGAGCAACTGCGAGAGCGTTCGGCAGAGTTGGAGCAGCGGCAGAAGGCACTCCAGGCGTCCAACGCCGAACTGGAGGAGAAGGCCGAGCTGCTGGCCCAGCAGAACCGTGACATCGAGGTGAAGAACACCGAGATCGAGGAGGCGCGGCAGGTCCTGGAGGAGCGCGCCGAGCAGCTCGCGGTGTCGATGCGCTACAAGAGCGAGTTCCTGGCGAACATGTCGCACGAGCTGCGTACGCCGCTCAACTCGCTGCTGATCCTGGCCAAGCTGCTCGCCGACAACGCCGAGGGGAACCTGTCCCCGAAGCAGGTCGAGTTCGCCGAGACGATCCACGGAGCCGGTTCGGACCTGCTCCAGCTCATCAACGACATCCTCGACCTGTCGAAGGTCGAGGCGGGCAAGATGGACGTCTCCCCGACGCGGATCGCGCTCGTCCAGCTCGTGGACTACGTGGAGGCCACCTTCCGGCCGCTGACCGCGGAGAAGGGCCTGGACCTGTCCGTGCGGGTCTCGCCGGAGCTGCCGGCGACCCTGCACACCGACGAGCAGCGGCTGCTGCAGGTGCTGCGCAACCTGTTGTCGAACGCGGTGAAGTTCACCGACTCCGGGTCGGTGGAGCTGGTCATCAGGCCGGCGCGGGACGACGTGCCGCAGAAGATCCGGGAGCAGCTGCTGGAGACCGGGTCGCTGACCGATGCGGACGCCGGGCTCATCGCGTTCTCCGTGACCGACACGGGGATCGGCATCGCGTCCAGCAAGATGAGGGTGATCTTCGAGGCGTTCAAGCAGGCCGACGGCACCACCAGCCGCAAGTACGGCGGTACGGGTCTCGGGTTGTCCATCTCGCGGGAGATCGCGCAGTTGCTCGGCGGTGAGATTTACGCGCAGAGCGAGCCCGGCCGTGGTTCGACGTTCACGCTGTATCTGCCGCTGTACCCCAGTGAACTGCCGCCGCAGGGCTACCAGCAGCAACTGCCCGTCCTGGAGGCCGGCGACCTGGTTGCCTCGACGCCCGAGCTGTCGGACGTCGAGGTCGAGACGCCCGCCGAGGTGACGTCGTACCGCGAGACGCAGAACGGACCGGCCGCCCTCTTCCGGCGCCGCCGCAGGATGCCCGAGCTGCCGCCGCGCCCCGCACAGCTGGAGCGGTGGACTCCGTCCGAGCAGGAACCGGCGCCGAGGACGAACCGCGGCATCCGGTTCGGTGGCCAGAAGGTCCTGATCGTGGACGACGACATCCGCAACGTCTTCGCCCTGACCAGCGTGCTGGAACAGCACGGTCTGTCCGTGCTGTACGCGGAGAACGGCCGTGAGGGCATCGAGGTCCTGGAGCAGCACGACGACGTGGCGGTCGTGCTGATGGACATCATGATGCCCGAGATGGACGGGTACGCGACGACCACGGCGATCCGCAGGATGCCGCAGTTCGCCGGGCTGCCGATCATCGCGCTGACCGCGAAGGCGATGAAGGGCGACCGCGAGAAGGCGATCGAGTCGGGTGCTTCCGACTACGTGACGAAGCCCGTCGACCCCGATCACCTGCTGGCGGTGATGGATCAGTGGATGCGAGGGGAATGAGGGGAACGTCGGGCAGTTGCGCGACCATGCCGGGAAGGTTCGGTGTTCACGCCGAGTTGCCGACTCGGTGTGCGCATAGTCGTGTAGAAGTACAAGATCCGGGGAACCTTCTGGTCTCCTGCTGCGTTTCTGCTACGTGCACAGTGACATCGCGGTGACAGGGTGTGGCGATGGGCAGGGTGCGGCTACGATGACCGGCACAAGGACGGGCGGCGCAAGGGAGTCGTCCCCTGGGGCGGCACCCACCGGTGCTGCCGCAGGTCCTGCGGACAGGGGAGGCCCCACGCCGGGGCGAGGAGGGCGGGCCATGGTGCAGAAGGCCAAGATCCTCCTGGTCGATGACCGGCCGGAGAATCTGCTGGCGCTGGAGGCGATCCTCTCTGCGCTCGATCAGACGCTGGTGCGGGCATCGTCCGGGGAGGAAGCGCTCAAAGCGCTGCTCACGGACGACTTTGCGGTCATCCTGCTGGATGTCCAGATGCCGGGTATGGACGGCTTCGAGACGGCCGCGCACATCAAGCGCCGGGAGCGGACGCGGGACATCCCGATCATCTTTCTCACGGCCATCAATCACGGCCCGCACCACACCTTCCGGGGTTACGCGGCGGGCGCGGTGGACTACATCTCCAAGCCGTTCGACCCGTGGGTGCTGCGCGCGAAGGTCTCCGTCTTCGTCGAGCTGTACATGAAGAACTGCCAGCTGCGGGAGCAGGCGTCGTTGCTGCGGCTCCAGTTGGAGGGCAACGGCAAGGACGCGGGCGGCGAGGCCAAGGAGTCGGCCGGGCTGCTCGCGGAGCTCTCCGCACGGCTCGCGGCCGTCGAGGAGCAGGCCGAAGCGCTGACCAAGCAGCTCAACGACGAGTCGACGGACGCCGCCGCGGTGGCCACGGCGGCTCATTTGGAGCGCAAGCTCACGGGGTTGCGGCGGGCGCTGGACGCGCTGGAGCCGGGCACCGGGAGCACCTCCTCGGTGTCCTCGCAGAACTGACGCGTGCGCAGCCGGGATTGTCCACCCGTGACCGCGCGTCAGTCTGGTGCCTCTCCCGGAGCGACACGAACGGGTGAAGCGGTAGACACACGTGTCCCCTGTCGTCTCCCCCGGTAACCTCACACCCATGGCCTCACGTCCCTCCGCAGCCAAGAAGCCGCCGCCCGTGAAGAAGGCGGCCGCGAAGGCTCCGGCGAAGAAGGCCGCCGCCAAGAAGGCTCCCGCGAAGAAGGCGCCCGCCCGGAAGGCCGCGGCCAAGAAGGTCGCGCCCAAACCGGCCCCCAGTCCCACCGGCGGCATCTACCGGCTCGTGCGCGCCGTGTGGCTCGGTGTGGCACACGCCGTCGGTGCCGTGTTCCGCGGCATAGGGCAGGGTGCGAAGAACCTCGACCCGGCCCATCGCAAGGACGGCGTCGCCCTGCTGCTGCTCGGCATTGCGCTGATCGTCGCCGCGGGCACCTGGGCCGACCTCAAGGGCCCTGTGGGCGACCTCGTCGAGATCCTGGTGACCGGCGCCTTCGGCCGGCTCGACCTGCTCGTGCCGATACTCCTCGCCGTCATCGCCGTGCGGTTCATCCGTCACCCGGAGCAGCCCGAGGCCAACGGACGCATCGTCATCGGCCTGTCCGCGCTCGTCATCGGCGTCCTCGGCCAGGTCCACATCGCATGCGGCTCACCCGCGCGCGGCGACGGCATGCAGGCCATAAGGGACGCCGGCGGTCTCATCGGCTGGGCCATGGCGACCCCGTTGTCGTACGCCATGGGGGACGTGCTCGCCGTGCCGCTGCTGGTGCTGCTGACCGTCTTCGGGCTGCTCGTCGTCACGGCCACCCCGGTCAACGCCATTCCGCAGCGGCTGCGGCAGCTCGGGGTGCGTCTCGGCATCCTCCGCGACCCGGCCGAGGACGAGTTCGCCTTCGCCGAGGACGACGAGCGCTACGACGAGCAGTGGCGCGAGGCGCTGCCCGCGCGCCCGCGCGGCAGGCGCGCGCCTGCGCCGGCGGCGTACGACCCGGACGGTGCCGAGCAGGAGGCGCTCTCCCGGCGCCGTGGCCGCCCCCGCCGCTCTGCGGTGCCGCAGCCCGACATGGACCGGCCCCGGGACGCCGTGGACATCGCCGCGGCGGCCGCCGCCGCGCTCGACGGGGCCGTGCTGCACGGCATGCCCCCCTCGCCGATCGTCGCCGACCTCACCCAGGGCGTACGGGTGGGGGACCAGGAGGCGACCACACCGACGCCCGTCCCGGCCGCCCGCCCCCAGCTGGACAAAACCAAGCAGGACAAGCTCAAGCAGGACACGTCCGAACAGGAAGAGCCCGAGCCGCAGAAGCCGAAGGCGGGCGTCCGCGACCTCACCAAGTCCCCGCC
>NZ_POUC01000246.1 GCF_002891435.1 Streptomyces cahuitamycinicus | reverse complement strand
GAAATCTACACCCTAGGGTTCGTCGGCAGCGTCAGACGTGTATAAGAGACAGGCGGGGGAGGGGCGCCTACGACCGGCTCGGCGCCGGCCCCGTGCTCCCCCGGGCCGTCAGCTCGGGCGCGATCAGCACGACCTGGTCGCTGCCGCGCCCCTCGAGCTTGGCCACCAGGTGGTCCACGGCGTGCCGCCCCATCTCCTGCGCGGGGATGGCGACCGACGTGAGCCGCACCGAGGCCTGCATCGCGACCTGGTCGGGGCAGATGGCGACCACCGACACGTCCTCCGGCACGGCCCGCCCCTGCTGCCGCAGCAGCGCGAGCAGCGGCTCCACCGCCGACTCGTTCTGCACGATGAGCCCCGAGGTGTCCGGGCGCTCGTCGAGGATCCGGGCGAGCGTCACCGCCATCGCGTCGTACCCGCCTTCGCACGGCCGGTGCAGCAGCCGCACCCCCAGCTCCCGGGAACGGGAGCGCAGTCCGTCCAGGGTGCGTTCGGCGAAGCCGGTGTGCCGCTCGTAGACGGCCGGGGCCTCCCCGATGACGGCGATGTCCTGGTGCCCCTGCTTGGCCAGGTGCTCCACGCACAGCGCGCCCGTCGCCCGGAAGTCCAGATCGACGCAGGTCAGACCGGAGGTGTCGGCGGGCAGCCCGATCAGCACGGACGGCTGGTCCGTCTCCCGCAGCAACGGCAGCCGCTCGTCGTCGAGTTCGACGTCCATCAGGATCATGCCGTCGGCGAGCCCGCTGCCGGCCACGCGGCGCACCGCGTCGGGGCCCTCCTCGCCGGTGAGCAGTAGTACGTCGTACCCGTGGGCGCGGGCGGAGGTCGCCACGGCGATGGCGATCTCCATCATCACGGGCACGTACATGTCCGTGCGCAGCGGGACCATCAGCGCGATGATGTTCGACTTGCTGCTGGCCAGGGCACGGGCCCCGGCGTTCGGGTGGTAGCCGAGCTCGCGGATGCTCCGCTCGACCCGCTGCCGGGTGTTCGCGGAGATGGACCGCTTGCCGCTGAGGACATAGCTCACCGTGCTCGCCGAGACTCCGGCGTGCTGGGCGACCTCGGCAAGGGTGACCATCCAGCTCTCCAAGCTCTTGTGAAGCGCTTCGACAGTGCGCGTAGCTGATAGGGGCGGGTGAGGGTGGTTCGACAGTAGCCCCAGCAGGAGTGGGTGTCCATAGGTTGTCGAAGCGCTTCGATGCGATTTCCCGGAGCGCTCTCACAGCTCGGAGCCACGCCCCGGACGGCATCCCGATGCAACACCGTCGCCGAGCGCCCGACAAGTGCCGGGGGCGCTCCGCCTCCCTTCGGCTGAACGGACGCGCGAGGACTGGTGGGAGCGTCCGGATTCGGGTACCAACGATCCAGTAGCACTGGTCGGTAACGAAACGGTCCTTCATCTTCCTAGTTGCGGCGAGGTGCCCCTCATGTCCGCTTCCACCACCCCTTCTTCCCGTCCCGCCGTCACCGAGCGGGAGGCCCGTGAGGTGGCGGAGGCCGCCCGGGAACAGCACTGGCGCAAGCCCAGCTTCGCCAAGGAGCTGTTCCTCGGCCGCTTCCGGCTCGACCTCATCCACCCCCACCCCCTCCCGGACGACGAGGCGGCCCAGCGCGGCGAGGAGTTCCTCGCCAAGCTCCGCGACTTCGTCGAGACGAAGGTCGACGGTGCCCTCATCGAGCGCGAGGCCCGGATCCCCGACGAGGTGATCGACGGGCTGAAGGAGCTCGGCGCCTTCGGCATGAAGATCGACACCAAGTACGGCGGGCTCGGCCTCGGGCAGGTCTACTACAACAAGGCGCTCACCCTGGCCGGCTCCGCCAGCCCCGCGATCGGCGTGCTGCTCTCCGCGCACCAGTCGATCGGCGTGCCCCAGCCGCTGAAGCTGTTCGGCACCCAGGAGCAACGCGACCGCTTCCTGCCGCGCTGCGCCCGCACGGACATCAGCGCCTTCCTGCTCACCGAGCCCGACGTCGGCTCCGACCCGGCCCGCCTCGCCACCACGGCCGTGCCCGACGGCGACGACTACGTCCTCGACGGCGTGAAGCTGTGGACCACCAACGGCGTCGTCGCCGATCTGCTGGTCGTCATGGCCCGGGTCCCCAGGAGCGAGGGCCACCGCGGCGGCATCACCGCCTTCGTCGTGGAGACGAACGCGCCGGGCGTCACCGTCGAGAACCGCAACGCCTTCATGGGCCTGCGCGGCATCGAGAACGGCGTCACCCGCTTCCATCAGGTCCGCGTCCCCGCCGCCGACCGCGTCGGCGAGGAGGGCCAGGGCCTGAAGATCGCCCTGACCACCCTCAACACCGGGCGGCTCTCCCTGCCCGCGTCCTGCGTCGCGGCCGGCAAGTGGTGCCTGAAGATCGCCCGGGAGTGGTCGGCGGCCCGCGAGCAGTGGGGCAAGCCCGTCGCGCACCACGAGGCGGTCGGCTCCAAGATCTCCTTCATCGCGGCCACCACCTTCGCCCTGGAGGCCGTGACGGACCTGGCCTCGCAGATGGCCGACGAGGACCGCAACGACATCCGCATCGAAGGCGCCCTCGCCAAGCTCTACGCCTCGGAGACGGCCTGGACGATGGCCGACGAACTCGTCCAGATCCGCGGCGGTCGCGGCTTCGAGACGGCCGAGTCCCTGAGGGCCCGCGGTGAGCGTGCCGTCCCCGCCGAGCAGCTCCTGCGCGATCTGCGCATCAACCGCATCTTCGAGGGTTCCACCGAGATCATGCACCTGCTGATCGCGCGCGAGGCCGTCGACGCCCACCTCTCGGTCGCCGGCGACCTCATCGACCCCGAGAAGTCCCTCGGCGACAAGGCAAGGGCGGGCGCGAACGCGGGCGTGTTCTACGCCAAGTGGCTGCCGAAACTGGTCGCGGGCCCCGGCCAGCTGCCCGCCTCCTACAGCGAGTTCAAACACGAGGTGGACCTCTCCGGGCACCTGCGCTACGTCGAGCGCACCGCCCGCAAGCTCGCCCGCTGCACCTTCTACGCCATGTCCCGCTGGCAGGGCCGGATGGAGTCCAAGCAGGGCTTCCTCGGCCGGATCGTCGACATCGGCGCCGAACTGTTCGCCATGAGCGCGTCCTGCGTCCGGGCCGAACTCCTGCGCGGCCAGGGCGACCACGGGCGTGAGGCCTACCAGCTCGCCGACGTCTTCTGCCGCCAGGCCAGGATCCGCATCGAGGAGCTCTTCACCCGCCTGTGGACCAACACCGACGACCTCGACCGCAAGGTCGTCAAGGGCGTCCTGTCCGGCACGTACGAGTGGCTGGAGCAGGGCATCGTCGACCCGTCGGGCGAGGGCCCCTGGATCGCGGACGCGACACCCGGCCCGAGCCGGAAGGAGAACGTCCACCGGCCGATCAGGTAGGCCCGGCCCTCAGGGGGGCGTGCGCAGACATGGCGCGCGCCCCCACGAAGGGGATGCGCTGTCCTCACACACCGGCCTTACGGCAACAATGGAGGAATGAGCGACAGTCCAGCCCCTCTCGCAGACCCTCACCTCGTCCACGACCCAGTCGCGGGCGACGGCCCGAAGGACGTGGTGATCCTCGGCTCCACCGGGTCCATCGGCACCCAGGCCATCGACCTCGTGCTGCGCAACCCCGACCGGTTCCGCGTCACCGGCCTCTCGGCCAACGGCGGCAGGGTCGCCCTCCTCGCCGAGCAGGCGTACCGGCTGCGGGTGCGCACGGTCGCCGTGGCCCGCGAGGACGTCGTACCGGCCCTGCGCGAGGCGCTCACCGCGCAGTACGGCACGAGCGAGCCGCTCCCCGAGCTCCTCGCCGGCCCGGACGCGGCCACGAGGCTGGCGGCATCCGACTGCCACACCGTCCTGAACGGCATCACCGGCTCCATCGGACTGGCTCCGACCCTCGCCGCCCTGGAGGCGGGCCGCACCCTCGCGCTCGCCAACAAGGAGTCGCTCATCGTCGGCGGCCCGCTGGTCAAGGCGCTCGCCAAGCCCGGGCAGATCATCCCGGTCGACTCCGAGCACGCCGCGCTCTTCCAGGCCCTGGCCGCAGGCACCCGCGCCGACGTCCGCAAGCTGGTCGTCACCGCCTCCGGCGGCCCCTTCCGCGGCCGTACGAAGGCCGAGCTGGCGAGCGTCACCGTCGAGGACGCCCTCGCCCACCCCACCTGGGCCATGGGCCCGGTCATCACGATCAACTCCGCGACCCTCGTCAACAAGGGCCTGGAGGTCATCGAGGCGCACCTCCTCTACGACATTCCCTTCGACCGCATTGAGGTCGTCGTGCATCCCCAGTCGTATGTCCACTCGATGGTTGAGTTCACGGATGGATCGACACTGGCCCAGGCGACCCCGCCCGACATGCGCGGGCCCATCGCCATCGGCCTCGGCTGGCCCGAGCGCGTGCCCGACGCGGCGCCCGCCTTCGACTGGAGCAAGGCCTCGACCTGGGAGTTCTTCCCGCTCGACAACGAGGCCTTCCCCTCGGTGAACCTCGCCCGGCACGTGGGCGAGCTCGCGGGCACCGCCCCGGCGGTGTTCAATGCGGCCAACGAGGAGTGCGTGGAGGCGTTCCTCCGGGGCGCACTGCCCTTCGACGGGATCATGGACACCGTCACCCGGGTCGTCGAGGAGCACGGCACCCCGCGTACGGGAACCTCACTCACGGTGTCGGACGTCCTCGAAGCGGAGACCTGGGCGCGGGCCCGGGCCCGGCAACTGGCGGCACAGACGGCGGAGGCCCGTGCATGACGACCCTGATGTTCATCCTCGGCATACTCCTCTTCGCGGTCGGCCTGCTGTTCTCGATCGCGTGGCACGAGCTGGGGCACCTGTCCACCGCCAAGCTCTTCGGCATCCGCGTGCCGCAGTACATGGTCGGCTTCGGCCCCACCCTCTTCTCGCGCAACAGGGGCGAGACGGAGTACGGCATCAAGGCCATCCCCTTCGGCGGCTACATCCGCATGATCGGCATGTTCCCGCCCGGCCCCGACGGCCGGATGGAAGCCCGCTCCACCTCCCCCTGGCGCGGCATGATCGAGGACGCCCGCACCGCCGCCTACGAGGAGCTCAAGCCGGGCGACGAGAACCGCATGTTCTACACGCGCGCCCCCTGGAAGCGCGTGATCGTGATGTTCGCGGGCCCCTTCATGAACCTGGTCCTGGCGGTGGCGCTGTTCCTCACCGTCCTGATGGGCTTCGGCATCACCCAGCAGACCACCACGGTCAGCTCGGTCTCCCAGTGCGTCATCGCGCAGAACGAGAACCGCGACAAGTGCGAGAAGGGCGACCCGGCCGCCCCGGCCGCCGCCGCCGGCCTCAAGGCGGGCGACAAGATCGTCTCCTTCAACGGTGTGAAGACCGACGACTGGAACAAGCTGTCCGACCTCATCCGCGCCACCCCCGGCAAGGAGGTGGCGATCGTCGTCGAGCGGGGCGGTCAGGACGTCACCCTGCACGCGAAGATCGCCACCAACCAGGTCGCCAAGAAGGACTCCGGCGGCCAGATCGTCGAGGGCCAGTACGTCCAGGCGGGCTTCCTCGGCTTCAGCGCCGCCACCGGCGTGGTCAAGCAGGACTTCGGCGACTCCGTGACCTGGATGGGCGACCGCATCGGCGAGGCCGTCGACTCCCTCGCGGCACTCCCCAGCAAGGTCCCGGCCCTGTGGAGCGCGGCCTTCGACGGCGCCGAACGCGAGGCCGACTCCCCGATGGGCGTGGTCGGCGCGGCCCGCGTCGGCGGCGAGATCTTCACCCTCGACATCCCGCCCACCCAGCAGCTGGCCATGGCCCTCATGCTGGTCGCCGGCTTCAACCTCTCCCTGTTCCTGTTCAACATGCTCCCGCTGCTGCCGCTCGACGGCGGCCACATCGCGGGAGCCCTGTGGGAGTCGCTGCGCCGCAACACGGCCAAGGTGCTGCGCCGGCCCGACCCGGGCCCCTTCGACGTGGCGAAGCTCATGCCCGTCGCCTACGTCGTCGCCGGCATCTTCATCTGCTTCACGATCCTGGTCCTGATCGCGGACGTGGTGAACCCGGTGAGAATCTCCTAGTCATACGGCGTTCACGGCGGCCCGGCATGCTTTCCGCCGGGCCGCCTCCCATCGAGTGGCACGACGGGTGGGATGTGCCCGAGCCGGCGCATGTGCCGTAATCTCGAAGCTCGGAGCCCGCTGCTCACGGGACCGGACCTTGATCCACGACTTGGGGTTGCACAGCAGATGACTGCGATTTCTCTCGGCATGCCGTCCGTTCCGACCAAGCTCGCCGAGCGCCGGAAGAGCCGCCGGATCCAGGTCGGATCCGTGGCGGTCGGCGGAGACGCCCCGGTCTCGGTGCAGTCGATGACCACGACCCGCACCTCGGACATCGGCGCGACCCTCCAGCAGATCGCCGAACTGACCGCCTCCGGCTGCCAGATCGTCCGGGTCGCCTGCCCGACGCAGGACGACGCCGAAGCCCTCGCGACCATCGCCCGCAAGTCGCAGATCCCGGTCATCGCCGACATCCACTTCCAGCCGAAGTACGTGTTCGCGGCCATCGAGGCCGGCTGCGCGGCGGTCCGCGTCAACCCCGGCAACATCAAGCAGTTCGACGACCAGGTCAAGGAGATCGCCAAGGCGGCCCGGGACCACGGCACCCCGATCCGCATCGGCGTCAACGCCGGCTCCCTCGACCGTCGCCTCCTCCAGAAGTACGGCAAGGCGACCCCCGAGGCCCTCGTCGAGTCGGCCCTGTGGGAGGCGTCCCTCTTCGAGGAGCACGACTTCCGCGACATCAAGATCTCCGTCAAGCACAACGACCCGGTCGTCATGATCGAGGCCTACAAGCAGCTCGCCGCCCAGTGCGACTACCCGCTGCACCTCGGCGTCACCGAGGCGGGCCCGGCCTTCCAGGGCACGATCAAGTCGGCCGTCGCCTTCGGCGCCCTCCTCTCCCAGGGCATCGGCGACACCATCCGCGTCTCGCTCTCGGCGCCCCCCGCCGAGGAGGTCAAGGTCGGCATCCAGATCCTGGAGTCCCTGAACCTCAAGGAGCGCGGCCTGGAGATCGTCTCCTGCCCGTCCTGCGGCCGCGCCCAGGTCGACGTCTACAAGCTGGCCGAAGAGGTCACCGCCGGCCTCACCGGCATGGAGGTCCCGCTCCGCGTCGCCGTCATGGGCTGCGTGGTGAACGGCCCCGGCGAGGCCCGCGAGGCCGACCTCGGCGTCGCCTCCGGCAACGGCAAGGGCCAGATCTTCGTCAAGGGCGAGGTCATCAAGACCGTCCCCGAGTCCAAGATCGTGGAGACGCTGATCGAAGAGGCGATGAAGCTCGCCGAGCAGATGGAACAGGACGGCGTCGCCTCGGGCGAACCGTCGGTGGCGGTAGCGGGCTGACGTTTGAAAGGCCGCCAGTTGGAACCGCGCCCGGAAAGGGGCGCGGGGAACTGCGCGACCAGCCACGGAAATCCCGCACCCGCCGACGAATCCCCGGCTCCCGAGCTCCAAGGCGCCCCGCCCCAGCAGCGCAGCTATAGTGCGGAGACCAGCAACCCCAGTTCGTGAGGCCCGCACGTGTTGACGCAGACCACCTCACGGGTCCTCGAACCGAGCGACCTGGACGCGGCGCTCGCCGTCCTCGACCGCGAGCCGGTCGCGAACGCCTTCGTGACGTCGCGCGTGCAGATCGCCGGACTCGACCCGTGGCGGCTGGGTGGCGAGATGTGGGGCTGGTACGAGGACGGCATACTTGCCTCCCTCTGCTACGCCGGCGCCAACCTGGTCCCGATCTGCGCCGGCCCGCGCGCCGTCCGCGCCTTCGCCGACCGCGCACGCCGGGCCGGCCGCCGCTGCTCCTCCATCGTGGGCCCCTCCGGCGCCACCTCCGACCTGTGGCGGCTGCTGGAACCCCAGTGGGGCCCGGCCCGCGAGGTCCGCCGGCACCAGCCGCTCATGGTCACCGACCGCCTCCCGGCCGGCATCCCCCCGGACCCCTACGTCCGTCGCGTCCGCAAGGACGAGATGGAGACGATCATGCCGGCGTGCGTCGCGATGTTCACCGAGGAGGTCGGCGTCTCCCCGCTGGCCGGCGACGGCGGCCTGCTCTACCAGGCCCGCGTCGCCGAACTCGTCGGCTCCGGCCGCGCCTTCGCCCGCTTCGACGCGGACGGCAAGGTCGCCTTCAAGGCCGAGATCGGCGCCGCGACGGACCGCGCCTGCCAGATCCAGGGCGTGTGGGTGGCCCCCGAGTACCGCGGCACCGGCCTGGCGGCCCCCGGCATGGCGGCCGTACTGCGCTACGCGCTGGCCGACGTCGCCCCCGTGGCCAGCCTCTACGTCAACGACTTCAACACGGCGGCCAGAAGGGCTTATCAGAGGGTGGGCTTCCAGGAAGTGGGAGCTTTCATGAGCGTCCTGTTCTGAAGGCGCCCCCGAAGGGGCGCGGGGCTGTGTCCGATGTGCGGTTCCGCCGCGTGGGCCCGATCAGCCACATCCAACCCGCACTCGGCAATGAACGGGAACCCCCCTGTAGGCTCCCGCCATGGACCTGGTGATCGGCCCACTCGACCTCTCCGCCCACGTAGACGAGGCGCTGGCCGTCCAAGCCGTGGCCTTCGGCCTGGGCCCGGACGAGGTGGCCGTCCGACGCCAGATCGTCCTCCGCCACATGACGTACCCCGGGGCCCGCGCCCTCGGTGCCACAGCCGACGGCGACCTCGTCGGCTTCGTCTACGGCATGCCCAACGACCGCACCCACTGGTGGTCCACCGTCGTCGAGCCCTACCTCCGCGCCCTGCGTAACGACCACTGGCTCGACGACTCCTTCGTGATCACCGAACTGCACGTCCACCCCGCGTACCAGAACCGCGGCCTCGGACGCTCCCTGATCACGACGATCACCGACAGCGCCGCCGAACCCCGCTCGATCCTCTCCGCGATCGACACCGACAGCCCGGCCCGCGCCCTCTACCGCTCCCTCGGCTACCAGGACCTGGCCCGCCAGGTCCTCTTCCCCAGCGCGCCGAAGCCGTACGCCGTCATGGGCGCCCCTCTGCCACTGCGCCGCGGATAACCGATTTCCACCCCCGCGCACCCCCCGGATAACCTCCTGCCATCACCTTCCCCCACTCTCGGCTCCGCTCGAGCGGGGGGACCCCCAGCAGCAGGAGCAGAGGAACCATGGCGAACGTACCGGTCCAGCGCATGTCCCAGTTGTTGGCGAAGACGTTGCGCGACGACCCGGCGGACGCCGAGGTCCTCAGCCACAAGCTCCTCGTCCGCGCCGGCTACGTGCGCCGCACCGCCGCCGGCATCTGGAGCTGGCTGCCCCTCGGCAAGAAGGTGCTGGCCAACGTCGAGCGGATCGTCCGCGAGGAGATGGACGCCGTCGGCGCCCAGGAGGTCCTGCTCCCCGCGATCCTGCCGCGCGAGCCCTACGAGGCCACCGGCCGCTGGGAGGAGTACGGCCCCGAGCTGTTCCGCCTCCAGGACCGCAAGGGCGGCGACTACCTCCTCGGCCCCACCCACGAGGAGATCTTCACCCTCCTGGTGAAGGACCAGGCGTCCTCCTACAAGGACCTGCCGGTCATCCTCTACCAGATCCAGAACAAGTACCGCGACGAGGCCCGCCCCCGCGCCGGCATCCTGCGCGGCCGCGAGTTCCTGATGAAGGACTCCTACTCCTTCGACACCGAGGACGAGGGCCTCGCGAAGTCCTACGCCCTGCACCGCGAGGCCTACCAGAAGATCTTCGCGCGCCTCGGTCTCGACTACCGCATCTGCGCCGCGACGGCCGGTGCGATGGGCGGCTCCAAGTCCGAGGAGTTCCTGGCCCCGGCCGAGGCCGGCGAGGACACCTTCGCCGACTGCCCCAACTGCGACTTCGCCGCCAACACCGAGGCGATCACGTACGAGTTGAAGCCCGTGGACGGCTCGGACGTGCCGGCCGCCGAGGACATCCCGACCCCCGACACCCCGACCATCGAGACCCTCGCCGCCTCCCTCGGCGTCCCCGCCTCGGCCACGCTCAAGAACCTCCTCGTGAAGGTCGACGGCGAGATCGTCGCCGTGGGCGTCCCCGGGGACCGCGAGGTCGACATGGGCAAGGTCGAGGCGCACTTCGCCCCGGCCACCGTCGAGCTGGTCACCGAGACGGACTTCGCGGCCCGCCCCGACCTGGTCCGCGGCTACGTCGGACCGCGGGGCCTGGACAAGGTCACCTACATCGCCGACCCGCGGGTCGCCCCGGGCACGGCCTGGATCACCGGTGCCAACAAGGCCGGCACGCACACCAAGAACGTCGTCGCGGGCCGCGACTTCGAGGTCGACGGTTACGTCGACGTCGTGGTCGTGCAGGAGGGCGACCCCTGCCCCAAGTGCGGCACGGGTCTCGTCCTCGACCGCGCCATCGAGATCGGCCACATCTTCCAGCTGGGCCGCAAGTACGCCGACGCCCTCAAGCTCGACGTCCTCGGCCAGAACGGCAAGCCGGTCCGCGTCACCATGGGCTCCTACGGCATCGGCGTCTCCCGTGCGGTCGCCGCCCTGGCCGAGCAGAGCGCCGACGACAAGGGCCTGTGCTGGCCCGCCGAGGTCGCCCCGGCCGATGTCCACGTGGTCGCCGCAGGCAAGGCCCTGCAGACCGAACTGGCCCTGGAGATCTCGCAGAAGCTGGCCGCCGCCGGAGTCCGCGTCCTGGTCGACGACCGCCCCGGCGTCTCCCCGGGCGTCAAGTTCACGGACTCCGAGCTGATCGGCGTACCGCAGATCCTGGTGGCCGGCCGGCGCGCGGCCGACGGCGTGGTGGAACTGAAGGACCGCCGCACCGGCGAGCGCGAGGAACTGACGATCGAGGAAGCCGTCGCCCGCCTCACGGCATAGCACCGACGCCGCACGGCACAGCACCGACAGGGCTGGGCGGACTGGCCGAAATCAGTCCGCCCGGTACGTGAGGACGACGTCCCGGCCGGCGGTCCTGGACGCGGCGGGCCGGGCCCTCCGCCCCGACGCCTCACAGCCAGCTCGCGAACTCCAGCAGCAGCTCCGCGTCGCGCGGCCGTCCGACCCGCCCCGCCCGAACGCCCGACTCCACGGCCCGGAACAGCGTCCAGCCCCACAGCCGCTCCTGGTCCACGTCCAGGGACTCGGCGAGCCGCTTCACCCGGCGCCGGGTCGTGGCCGCGCCGGACGGCTGGGCGATCAGGTCCTCCACCCGGTCCCGGACCAGCCGGGCCAGATCGAAGGCACACTCGCCGACCACCGGGTCGGGCCCCACGGCCAGCCACGGCATCCGCTCCCCGCCGAGCACCTTGCTCTGGCGGAACGTGCCGTGCAGCAACCGGTGTTCGGGCGGCGCGGCCAGCAGCTCCTCGCGGGCCGCGAGCGCCACGTCGACCAGGGGCGCCACCTCGGGAGCAGCCCGCGCACGCGCCCGCATCGCCTCCGCCTGCCGCCCGGTCCGCTCGGCCACGGTCTCGAAGGGGAAGCCGGCGGGCGGCTCCACCCACAGCCGCCGCAACGTCCCCGCCGCCTCCAGCAGCGCCTTCGCCTCCGGCAGCGACCGCACCGACACGTCCGGGTGCAGGCGCTCCAGCAGCAGCACGCCCACCGCGGACAGGGGCGTCCCGCCGCCCGAGCCAAGCGCAGAGCCCGGGGGAGGGTCGAGCAGCTGCACCGCACCCCGCCCGGCCCAGTGCGCCAGCGCGGCCCGCTCCGCCTCCGGGCGGGCCCGGCCCGGCGCCAGCTTCAGCACGGCCGGCGTCCCGTCCGCCGCCCGCACCAGCACCACCAGGCTGCTGCGCCCGCCGGGCACCTGCACCCGCTCCACGGTCAACTCGCGTAGCGCGACGGCCCGCTGCGCCGCCTCGGGCAGCCTCTCCAGCCAGTCGTCACCGTCCGGCGCCGTCTCACCGAGCGCCCTGACCAGGCGCTTCGGCGGTTCGAAAACCATGCGCGAGTCGTTCCCTTCGTACTGTCCCCGGTGCGTGCCCCGCGTGGGTCACGCCGTCGGCGCCGCCGAGGGCGGGGCCGTGCCGGCCCGCTCCGCGAGCCCAGGGAAGGCTACGCTCTTCCCGCGCCAGCGCACCGCCCGTACCGCCGCCTCCCGC
>NZ_POUC01000245.1 GCF_002891435.1 Streptomyces cahuitamycinicus | reverse complement strand
GGGTGGTGTGGCCGACGATGTCGCGGTGGGGGTCGCGGTGGGGGTTTCTGAGCGCTCGTGAACGTTCACGTGAGCGTTGCCGTCGAGTATCGGCGTGCTCGACCGATGTCAAGACAACGACGGGGCCGATGTGCCGGGGGCCGGCCGGCGGGATGTCACGCGTCTCCCGGCCACCGGCCCGACGAGGGTCAGGCGGAGTCGCGCACCACGAGTTCCGGTGTCACCCACGCGTCGGCGCCCCGCAGCGGCTCCTCACCCGCGTGCAGCCGGGCCACCTGCTCCACGGCCAGGCGTCCCAGCTGCCGCTTGTCGATGTGCAGGGTGGTCAGGGCGGGCTCGACCAGTTCGCCCAGGGAGAGGCCGTCGAAGCCGAGCACGGCCACGTCGTCCGGGACCCTCCGGCCCCGGCGGCGGGCGGTGCGCATCGCCCCGACCGCGATGAGGTCGTTGAAGCCGAAGACCGCGGTGGTCTCGGGCCGTGCGGCCAGCAGCCGCTCCATGCCGGCTTCGCCGCCCGCCACGCTGTGCTCGGGGCACACCACGACCCAGCTCTCGTCGGCCGGCAGGCCGAGCCGGCGTGCCTGGTCCAGGAAGGCCTGTCTGCGGGGGCCGGGGCCGTGCACACCGTCCAGCATGCCGATCCTGCGGTGCCCCGCGCGGAACAGGTGGTTCATGCCGTGCTCGACCCCGGTGGCGGCGTCGATGCCCACGGCCGCGAACCGGGTCTGCTGCGGGCCGCGTTCCAGCAGCACCAGCGGCACGCCTCCGAGGTGCCGGGTGAGCACGTCGTCCGGGTCCTTGAAGTAGCCCACGACGGCGTCCGCCTGGTGGGAGAGCACGTCGAGCGCCTCCCGCTCCCTGGCCTCGTCGATCCGGGAGTCCCACACGACGACCTGCCAGCCGCGCTGCTCGGCCGCCTCCAGCACCCCGGCGGCCACCTCCGGGAAGAACGGATTGCGCAGGTCGGGGATGACCAGGCCCGCGGTGACGGCCCCCTTCTGGACGAGTCCGCGCGCGAACCGGCTCGGCCGGTAGTCCAGGAGCCGCGCCGCCTCCAGGACCCGTTCCTTGGTGCCGGGGTCGATCTCACCCTTGTCGTTGACCGCCCGGGAGACCGTCTGGCGGGACACCCCGGCCAGGCGGGCGACGTCGTGGATCGTGGCCCGGCGCCGCACACCGTCGGGCTGCTCGGCACTCGGCTCCGCACGCTGATTGTCCGTCCACACGTCCAGCACTGTATCCGGCGCCGGAGCCGACCCGGCAGGGGCAGCCGGAAGGACCCTCCGGCTGCCGGCACAGACGCCCACCGGTCCACACCCGCGTACTGCGGAGAGGGGCCGTGCCGGAGGTGTCCGCCCGCAGTGGTTGCGCGGAGACGAGCAGTCGGTCGGCGTCCGGCCTCGTCACGCCGTTCCGAGGACGCACACCCCGCGGCGCGGCCCCGGCCCACCACTGCGGTGACGGCACCCCGGCCGGGCACCCACCGCCCCCGTCAGTCGCCGAGCTCGGTGAACAGCGTCAGCTGAAGGGCTCCGGGTGCTTCGAGCCGGGAGTTCAGGGAGTTCCAGGGGGTGCGGGTCGGCTCGGCGACGACCTCGGCTCCGGCGGCGGCCAGCTTCGCCGTGGTGGCGACGGAGTCGTCCACCTGGAAGGCGACCCGGATGTGCCCCGCAACGCGCCGCCCCACCTCGACCTCGTCGATGAACGCGGCGTGGTTCGGGTCGGTCAGCTCCAGGGTGGCCCGCCCGGCGTCGAGGATCGTGACCCGCCCGTCCTGCGAGGCGAACGCGGCCTGCTCGGTCAGGCCGAGCACGTCCCGGTAGAAGTGCAGCGCTGCCTCGTAGTCGTCGGCGGTCACGACCAGGCGGAGTTCGCGGACGGTGGGCTCGTCGGGCATGGGGGCTCCTCCGGTATGTCGGGTAACCGCGACAACCCGGCTGCCCGCCGGACGATTCCCGTACGCGGCCGGACCGGCGGTCAGAACAGCGCGCTGTAGGCGTTCAGCGCCGGCTGCCCGCCGAGGTGGGCGTAGAGCACCGTGGAGTCGCGGCCGATCTCGCCCCGCGCCACCAGGTCGGTCATCCCTGCCATGGACTTGCCCTCGTAGACGGGGTCGGTGACCATCCCCTCGGTCCGGGCCGCCAGCCGCATCGCCGCGAGCGTCGTGTCGTCGGGAACGCCGTAGACGCCCGCGTGGTACCGCTCGTCCAGCTCGACGTCGGACTCGGTCAGCTCGCGCTTCAGACCGACGAGCCGGCCGGTGGCGTGCGCGATCCGGGCGATCTGGGCGCGGGTCGCGGCCGGTTTCGCCGAGGCGTCGACGCCGAGCACGCGCCGGGGCCTGCCGCCCGCCTCCTCCAGCGCGGCGAACCCGGCGACCATGCCGGCCTGGGTGGACCCGGTCACCGAGCACACCACGACGGTGTCGAAGAAGACGCCCAGTTCCCGTTCCTGCTCGGCGACCTCGTACGCCCACCCGGCGAAGCCCAGTCCGCCGAGCGGATGGTCGGAGGCACCGGCGGGGATGGCGTACGGTTTCCCGCCGCGCTCCTCGACCTCCCTGAGCGCCTGCTCCCAGCTCTCCTTGAAGCCGATGCCGAACCCGGCCCTCACCAGCCGCACGTCGGCCCCGGCGAGCCGGCTGATCAGGATGTTGCCGACCTTGTCGTACACGGCGTCGGGCCAGTCCACCCAACTCTCCTGGACGAGCACGCACTCGAGTCCGACCCGGGCTGCGACGGCCGCGACCTGACGGGTGTGGTTGGACTGCACGCCCCCGATCGACACGAGCGTGTCACAGCCCTGGGCGAGCGCGTCGGCGACCAGGTACTCCAGCTTGCGCGTCTTGTTGCCGCCGTACGCGACACCGGAGTTGCAGTCCTCGCGCTTGGCCCAGAGGGACGCTCCGCCGAGGTGCGCGGTGAGCCGCTCCAGGGGGTGGACGGGCGAGGGCCCGAAGAGCAGGGGGTAACGGTCGTACGAGGAAAGGGACATGAGTCCTCCCGGGTCGGTCTCGGTCGATCTCGGCCGCGTGGGGCCTTCTCAGTCGGCGAGTCCCTCCAGCCCCCGCCAGATCTCCGCCGTGACGAGGACCGCCTCGGTCGTGTCACCGGCCGCGCAGGCCTCGATCAGCCGCTCGTGCAATCCGGCCGAACGGCAGCTGCCGCCCTGTTCGAAGCGCCGCCGCTCCAGCCGGCGGATGAGCGGGGTGTAGCGGGCGACGGTCGCGGCCGCCGCCCGGTTGCCGCTCACCCGGACGAGGACGTCGTGCAGTTCGTCGTCGGCCCGCAGCGCCGCGTCCACGTCTCCCGTGCGCACGGCGGAGGCGAACCGATCGTTGGCCGCGTGCATCTCGGTGATGTGCGCGGCGGCCAGCCGGGGCACGGCGACCCTCGTCACGAGTTCGTGCAGGGCACCGACCACGGCGGCGGCGTCCCGGACGTCGGCGGCCACCAGCGGGGTGACCCGGGTGTAGCTCTGCGGCTTGCTCTCCAGCAGTCCCTCGTCCACCAGCCGGGAGAACGCCTCGCGCACCGGCGCCCGCGACAGTCCGAGCCGCTCCGCGAGGTCGGCGTCCCGCACCAGCGCGCCGGGCTCGATCTCCCCGGCGACGATGGCGTCCCGGATCGCCTCGTAGGCCCGGTCCCTGAGCAGGGTGCGGGGTACGGGCCGGATGGTGTCCATGGACTGAAATGTTAGATGTCAGTATCGAGGCCGACAAGGGCGCGGGCGAGGCCGTGGCCCGCACTCCCCACGCGGTGCGGGCCACGGCCTGTCAGGCCGCCCAGGGCCAGTCGGCGTCCCGGGATGCCTCGATCAGCGGAACCATCCGGAAGGCCGCGTCCGAGAGCCCTCCGAACGTGTGCCGGTCGCCGTTGCCCGACGGGCCGTGGCCCGCCCGGTATCCGGCGAGGTTCCAGGTGTAGACCGGCACACCGGCCGGGACCTGCTCGGTCGGGTCGCCCCGGTGGTGGTGCGTGTACTGCTCGTCGGTGACGATCAGCACCCGGTCGTGCTTCTTGTAGTGCCGGCGCACCGCCTCCGTGGTGTCGGTGCCGCCCAGGTCGCCGAAGCGGCCGAGGATCTTCAGCACCGATTCGCCCGCGCGGAATTTCACACGGTCGCTCGTCGAGCCGAACTCGACCAGGTCCGCCCGGTCGGCCCGCAGCGCCAGCGCCGTACCGAAGATCGCCGCCGCGTCGGCCCGGGTGAGCTCCGACCGATCGGACAGCCGCGACCAGAACATCGAGCCCGAGCGGTCCACGAGCACCAGCGTCCGGCCGGGCAGCGCGGGCACGTTGGCCAGTGAGTGGCCGAGCGCCCGCTCCAGGGCGTACGACCAGCGCAGCGACGGCGCGTGCTGGTAGGCGGCGAGGTACCGGAAGGGGAACTGCCGCGAGCGGGCCACCTCGGCCGGGTCGCTGATCCGCGCGGCGACCCGCTCGGCCACCTCGTCCGAAACACCGGCCTCGTCGAAGTTCCGCAGGTTGCGTATCAGCGCCATGGCGCCCATGGAAGGGATCACGGCCTCCCAGGCCGCCTTGTCCATCGGCCCCTGCAGCCAGCCCGCCAGCGCCTCCCACGTCATACCGGCCGCGGCCAGCCGCTCGGCACCGCCCTCGGCGGTCACGACCGCACGCCGCTCCTCGACGGGCAGCGCCATCAGCTCGCGGTGCGCGGTGAGGACGCGGTCCGACGCGGGCGGCACGGCGGTGTCCGGGTGGTGGCGACGGTCGAGGGCGTACCGGAACAGCTCGCCCTGCCACGGCTTGTCCGGGTTCGGGGTCGCGTGCACGAGGTTGAGGATGTCGCCGAAGCGGTAGCCCTTGGAGGCGGTGTCGTACTTCAGCAGTGCCTTGCCGTGGTAGAGCCGGCGCACGGCGTCGGCGATACCGCGCTTGACCGGCTTCGGCACGTTCCGGCCGTACATCGTCGTCCAGTACGCGAGCAGTTCGCCGGGCTCGTCGGGCCGCTGGAGAACGGACGCGACGACCTCCCGGTTGGCCGGGCCGTCGGTCGCACCCGCGTCCAGGCGGGCCTTGACGTACTCGGCGGCGCCGACCACGGAGGCCGTGCGCAGGTTGCCCGCGCCGCGCAGCCAGCCGAGCAGGCCGGCCGTCCACTCCGCATCGGTGACGGCGAGTTCACGCACGAGCCGCTGGAACCGATCGTCGCGGTCGGCACCGGTCTCGTAAAAGGTCTGCTGGGAGACGAAGTGGGACACGGCGAGCAGGAAGAGTTCGGAGCGGGCGTCCCGCTCACGGCCCCGGCCGCCCTCGTACGTCCGCAGCACCCGCCCGGTGGACGTCACGCGCGAGACGGGACGCGCGCGGGCTGCCTTGCTATTGAATCGTGCCATGGTGAATTCCCCCGAATTCGTTCGTGTGTTTCGGGAGAGACGCTGCATGCGGAAAAAAAGGTGGGTGCCCGAGGACAGAAGTCGGCGACGGACTAATTCAGATGCTCTACCCACTTGAGCTACAGCGACCCGAAGTCGCTGACGGGACTCGAACCCGCAACCCTCTGATCCCAGGAAGTAACCGTTGCCTTCGCACCGGGCACCCACCACATGCTGCGCCTCCCGAGATCAAGTCGGCGGCGGCGTCGGATTCTTTGGAAGAGAAGTAGCCGCTGCCATCGCACCGGGAGGTGCGTGACGTTGTGATCTCACTGTAGGAGGCGCGCCTTGGAAACTGCGAGCGAATTTATGACCGCTTCTGGCGCTTCCAGGGGCCGGTGATCGCAAGCAGGATGCCCGGGTCCTGAATGCTGGCGTAGAGGGTCTTGCCGTCGGGCGAGAAGGTGACCCCCGCGAACTCGCTGAACTCCGGCTCCTCTTCGGTGCCGACGTTCAGGTCGTTCCGGGCGATCGGGTACGTGCGGCCGCTCTCGGTGGCGCCGAACAGGTGCGAGACTCCCTCGCCGTCCTCGGCCAGCACGATGCCGCCGTACGGGGAGACGGTGATGTTGTCGGGGCCGTCGAACGCGCCGTCCTTCGACGGGTCGGGGTTCACCCCGAGCAGGACCTTGAGCGTCAGCGTGCGGCGCTTGGGGTCGTAGAACCAGACCTGGCCGTCGTGCCGGACGGGGCTCTCCTCACGAGCGTAGGAGGAGACGATGTAGGCGCCGCCGTCGCCCCACCACATGCCCTCCAGCTTGCGGGCGCGGGTGACCTCGCCGTCGGCGAACTGCTTGCGCACAGGAGTGATGCGGGCGTCGCGGTCGGGGACGTCCACCCAGTCGACGCCGTAGACGGTGCCGGTCTTCGTGGCGCGCGACAGGTCGTCGACGAACGTGCCGCCGGAGTCGAAGCACTTGGGAGCCTGGAGGACACCGGCGTCGTCGGCGAGCTCGCGGAACTTCCCGGGGCCGTACGCGAAGCCCTTGGGCGGGGTCCAGCGGTAGAAGAGACCGTTGGGCTCGTCGTCGTCCTCGGTGAGGTAGGCGTGGCCGCGCCTGGGGTCGATGACGACGGCCTCGTGGTCGTAGCGGCCGAAGAACTTCAGCGGCTTGGGGGCTCGGTTGGCGCGCCGGTCGCAGGGGTCGACCTCGAAGACGTAGCCGTGGTCCTTGGTCATGCCGTTGACGCCGGCCTTGTCGGAGTTCTCCTCGCAGGTCAGCCAGGTGCCCCAGGGCGTGCTGCCACCGGCGCAGTTGGTGGAGGTGCCGGCGATGCCCACCCACTCCGCGACCCGCCCGTCGGGGCGTACCTCGACGACCGTGCAGCCGCCGGCCGCGGCCGGGTCGTACACGAGGCCCTCGGTGAGCGGCACCGGGTACTTCCAGCCGGCGCGTGGGCCCTTCAGCTCGTGGTTGTTGACGAGCAGGGTGGTGCCGCGGGGGCCGTCGAAGGTGGCGGTGCCGTCGTGGTTGGACGGGGTGGGCTCACCGGACTCCAGCTTCGTCTTGCCGCTGTAGGTGATGATCCGGTACGTGAAGCCGGCGGGCAGGGCGAGGATGCCCTCGGGGTCGGGGACCAGCGGGCCGTAGCCGACTCCGTGCCGGGCGTCCGCCGTCTCGTCCCCCGCGCTGTCGGTGTCGTAGGACGCGAGGGCGTTCGGCGCGGTGGCGAGGGCACCGACACTGCCCGCCAGCGCCACACCGGCACCGGTGATCGCGGAGTGTCTGGCGAAGTCCCTGCGGGTGAGCGACATGGTGTCTCCTGTGACGGGGGGTTGCCGTGGAGGGTGGCGGACCTCGTTCGGCAACACCGTCCCGCTCATCCGTGAACAGGGGTTGAACAACGCCCCAGGGGCGCGGGGAACTGCGCGACAAGCCGAGACGGCGCCGCACCCGCGGGCCGGGATCAGCCCGCCTGTTGGGATCGCGCTTTGAACGCAGCCTTCCGCGCTTCCTTCGCCACCCTCTTGTCGGGATGCAACCGCCCCATCGCCTCCAGCACATCGGCGGTCGCGGGATGATCAACCCGCCACACGGCCTCGAAGAACCCACCGTGCTGCTGAGCGAGCCCCTCCACCAGCGCCCGCAGCTCCTCGGAGTTCCCCTCCGCTGCCAGCTGCGCGGCCACCGTGTCGATGGTCAGCCAATACACCATCGCTTCCGACGGCACGGGCACATCCACCGCACCGTGCTCCGTGAGCCAGACACGGGCGAGACCGCCCAGCTCGGCATCGTCGAGCACCTCCCGCAGCGCGGGCTCGGCCGAAGCACCCACCAGGGACAACGCCTGCTGACACCGCAACCGCCGCAACGGCGCCCCGGTATCCGCGCCCCGTGCCGCCGCCAGCAACTCCCGTGCCGCGGCGAGCGCTTCCCGGCGCTGAAGCCATTGCTCGGTCTCGGCCTGCGCAGCACCCGGCGGGAAGTCCGCCGTGCCGTCGAGCAGCGCGTCGGCCCCCTTGTCCGCGAGGTCGCCGACGGCCGGTGCGTCGAACCCGGCTTCCAGCAGCCGGGCGCGCATGCCGTACAGCCCGAGCGGGGTGAGCCGGACCATGCCGTAGCGGGAGACGTCGGTGTCGTCGAGGGGTGCCGCGGGCTCCTCGTCGGCGTCGGCCATGAGCGCCTCGTCGACGGGCTGGTACGCGACGAATCCCACCGGTTCCAGCATCCGGAACTGGTCGTCGAGCCGCATCATCGCGTCGGAGACCTGCTCCAGGACGTCGTTGGTGGGCTCGTCCATGTCACCGGGCACGATCACCGAGGCGGCCAGGGCCGGCAGCGGCACCGGGGTGCCGGGCGTGTCCTCACCGGCGGTCAGCAGATAGAGGTTGCCGAGCACGCCGTCGAGGAACGCGGCCTCGCCCTCGGGGTCCCAGCCGAGGGCGGAGAGGTCGAGCTCGCCCTCCTCGTCCACGAGCCCGTCCAGGTCGGGCACGCTCGCGTCGGCGAGGACGGTCTCCAGGGCGGAGAGCCACACGGTGAGCACGTCCTGCGGCGAGCCACCGGTGAGCAGGGCCAGATCCTCACCGGCGGTCACGGTGCCCTCGTCCTCGTCGACGACCTCGACGAGCCCGGCGTCCACGGCGACCCGCCACGCCTCGCTCGCGTCGGCGGCGGCGTCGTCCCCGCTCAGCCCGAGCGCCTCGACCGCCGCGGGCAGCTGCTCGTCGACGAGCCCTCCCCCGGCGTCGACGCGGGTGTCCGGCCCGGCCCAGCGGGCGAGCCGGGCGGCCCGGGACAGCAACGGCGTGGACAGCGCGTCGCGCGCCAGCTCCGCTTCGGGGTGCAGCCGCACCGGTGGCAGGGGGGAGCTGTCTGACATCGGCTGTTTCTCCTATGGACCTGTCGTTTGGATCACGCCGCAGACGCGCGGTCTGGCACGCACACTGCCGCGTTGTCGTCGGTTGCCGACTCCCCCACGCTCGGCTGCGCTCGCGCGGGAGGGGCCCCATCGCGTCGACGCCCTCCTCCGCCTTGCAGCTGCACGCACCGGACCCCGCTCACCGGCATCGAGCAGCACCGTCGGTTCGCTGCGGCCTGATCCGAACGACAGGCCATGGCGCGCCTCAGGTGACTCAACCGCTCAGCCTAGACGGATTTCCACCCATGCCGCCCACTTCATGTCCCCGTCATCCGCCGTGCATGGCCGAAACCTTGACAAGTGACATGAGCAGGCTGGAGATTGACGCGCGTAGAAGTCGGCGGACACCTGTTCACCGGGCCGGCCCCACCCAGGTCCACCCGTCCACCGTTCTCTACGCGCGTCACCGCATCCGCCCCACAGGGAGCGGCAGTCAGCCATTCCGTCCTTTCCGCCCCTCGTCCCGGCGCCCTGTCACGTCCCCGGAGGGAACCCCGTTGCCGAGCAAGTCGTCCGCGCGTCTCGCCGCGCTCACCGTCGCCGCCGCGTGCTCCGCGGCATCCACGATCGTCCTCACCAGCCCCGCGCACGCGGAGTCGGTGCGCATCCACGACATCCAGGGCAGCACCCGGATATCCCCGTACGCGGGCAAGCAGGTCACGGACGTGGCCGGAATCGTCACCGGCATCCGGACCTACGGCTCGTCCCGCGGCTTCTGGATCCAGGACCCGAACCCGGACGCCGACCGGGCGACCAGCGAGGGCGTCTTCGTCTTCACCGGCTCCGCCCCGAAGGGCGTGGCCGTCGGTGACGCCGTCACGGTCAGCGGCACGGTGGCGGAGTTCGTCCCCGGTGGCGCCACCTCCGGCAACCAGTCGCTGACGGAGATCACCAAGCCGACCACCGTGGTCGTCTCCAGCGGCAACGCGCTGCCCGCGGCCACGGCGATCACCTCGCGCTCGGTTCCCGCCGTCTACGCCCCCGCCGGAGACCCGGCCGCGGGCGGCTCGGTCGACGCGCTCCCCCTGAAGCCCTCGAAGTACGCCCTGGATCACTACGAGGCGCTGGAGGGCATGTCCGTCCGGGTCACCGACACCCGCGTCGTCGGCGCCACCGACCCGTACACCGAGCTCTGGGTGACGGTGAAGCCGCACGAGAACCGCAACCGCCACGGCGGCACGGTCTACGGCTCCTACACCGCCCAGAACACGGGCCGCCTCCAGATCCAGTCCCTCGGCCCGACGGCGGACTTCCCGAAGGCGAACGTGGGCGACACCCTCAAGGGCAGCACCGCCGGCCCCCTGGACTACAACCAGTTCGGCGGCTACACCCTGGTCGCGAGCGAACTGGGCACGCTGAAGAGCGCGGGCCTGGAGCGCGAGACGACCCGCAAGCAGCGCTCCTCGGAACTCGCCGTCGCCACCTACAACGTGGAGAACCTCGACCCGGCCGACGACACGTTCGCCGCCCACGCCTCCGCGATCGTGAACAACCTGAAGTCGCCCGACATCGTGTCCCTGGAGGAGATCCAGGACAACAACGGCGCGAAGAACGACGGTACGGTCGCCGCCGACCAGACCCTCACCACGCTGATCGACGCGATCGTCGCGGCCGGCGGCCCGACGTACGACTGGCGCTCGGTCGACCCGGCCGACGGCACCGACGGCGGCGAGCCGGGCGGCAACATCCGGCAGGCGTTCCTGTTCAACCCGGAGCGGGTCTCCTTCGCGGACCGCGCGGGCGGTGACGCCACGACGGCCACCGGCGTGACGAAGATCCGCGGCAAGGCGCACCTGACGCTCAGCCCGGGCCGCGTCGCCCCCGCCGACGAGGCCTGGAAGAACAGCCGCAAGCCGCTGGCCGGCGAGTTCGTCTTCCGCGGCCGCTCGGTCTTCGTGATCGCCAACCACTTCAACTCCAAGGGCGGCGACCAGGGTCTGACCGCCCAGTACCAGCCGCCGTCGCGCAGCTCCGAGACGCAGCGCCACCGGCAGGCCACCGTGGTGAACGCCTTCGTCAAGGACATCCTCGACACCCAGAAGAACGCGGACGTCATCACGCTGGGCGACATCAACGACTTCGAGTTCTCCCGGACCGCGAAGCTCCTGGAGGGCCGCGGCGAACTGTGGTCGGCGATCAAGTCGCTGCCCAGGAGCGAGCGTTACTCCTACGTCTACCAGGGCAACAGCCAGGTCCTCGACCAGATCCTGATCAGCCCGTCGATCCGCCGCGACTGCGACTTCGAGTACGACAGCGTGCACGTCAACGCGGAGTTCCACGACCAGATCAGCGACCACGACCCGCAGATCCTGCGGTTCCGCCCGTAGGGGCCCGGGGCCGGCCGAACGCGTGGTTCGGCCGGCCCGTCCTCGGTGCACCGGTCCGATCAGGGCACCAGCCTGCTCAGGGCACCAGCCCGAGGACGTGGTCGTAGCGGCTGACGGAGCCGCCGGGCAGGAGGCCCGGCCAGTTCTGCACGCGCTTCCACTGCTCGGTCGCCGAGCCGACCCCCTCCCCCGGCGCCGCCAAGGCATCGATATGGGCCTGGGCACTCTCCCACTCGGCGTAGTTGAGCACCCGCGTGCCGTCGGTGCTGAGGTGGAAGTGGGCCGAGATGCCGCCGGGGTGCGCTTCCGGTTCGCTCTCCAGGGCCTCGAACACCGCGTCCACCCAGGCGCGCTGCCGGTCCGTGTCGGGCCCCTCGAAGCGGACGTCGACGACGACGACGCACCCCGGGGCGGGCGCCGCCGCGCCTTTCTGCCCGGCACTGCGATAGTGCCGGTACCGCCCTATCTCCACCCGCTCGATCCCCGGCACGGCGGTGTCGATCTCGTCGACGCGGTCCTGCCGGTGGGTCTTCACGAACGCCTCGAAGGCCTGCTCGCTCCTCCACTGCGAGTAGTGCAGCAGGGTGTCCCCGTCATGCCCGGCGTACACGTGGTACCCGAGCAGGTCGGCGGTCGGCCAGGGCCGCCGCTCCCACGTCCGCGCGATCGCCTCGACGGCCTGCCGCTGCCGCTCGGGGGTTCCCAGACGCCAGGTGCTGAAGAGGGGGGCACCGATACGAGGGTCGGTGGGGTCGGGGTGCTGTTCGGTCCGACGGCTCATGGAACGCTCCAGTTGTGTGCGCGACTGCTGCACACCCCACTGTTCAACCTCGACCAAACTTGAGGTCAAGCGGGGTTCGGCAGGCCACCGTGGTGAACGCCTTCGTCAAGGACATCCTCGACACCCAGAAGAACGCGGACGTCATCACGCTGGGCGACATCAACGACTTCGAGTTCTCCCGGACCGCGAAGCTCCTGGAGGGCC
>NZ_POUC01000244.1 GCF_002891435.1 Streptomyces cahuitamycinicus | reverse complement strand
CACCCGCCCCACGTCGCCCGACGGCGTTGACCCCTCGGACGGCGATCCGTCCGGCGAGCCCGAACTGGACACCGTCACCGGCGAGGACGCCCCGGCCTTGCAGCCGGAGGATCTCCCGCTGTGGACGGGCCCGGACGCGGCCGCAGAGGACGCCCCGGCCGGCGAGACCGGCCCGCTCGACGTCATGGCCTCCTTCGAGGGCGTGGCGGAGGCCTGGGGCGAGATCGTCCCGGCTGAGCAGGGCACGGAGGATGCACTGTGGCAGGCTGTCGAATCCGACTTGCGCACCCTTCAGCAGCAGCTCGCCGAAGCGGTCGCCACCGCCACAGCCGAACCGTCCCCCAAGTCCGCCGCCTCCACGGCGCCGGCCGCCACCGCACCCGAGGCGCCGACGACCACGGCGGCCGCCACGGTCCCGGCGTCCGCCCCGGAACCTGCGCCGACGGAAGGCACGCCCGGCGACCTCTCCAGCGAACAGGCGGACACCCCTGCCCCGCAGCAGCAGGCGGAAGCCGTCAATACCGCGCTGCGGCAGGCCGACGCCCACGCCGAGAACCTCAAGAACCTGCCGGAGTGGCAGGAACTCCAGACCGTCCGCGGGGCGTTCGCGAACCTCGGACGCGTCCTGAAGGAGCGGGCCGGAGAGTTCTTCGGTCAGCTGATGGCTGACGATCGCGTTCAGAACTGGTTCCGGAAGGCCTCGCTCAAGGTCTGCGAGAAGATCGCCGAATGGGCGCAGAAGGGCGCCGACAAGCTTCGGCGGCCCGATGAGCACGACAGCGAGGCCACCCGCGACCTGCCGAGCACGGAGGCGCTGCTCCGGCTCGGCGACGCGGCGTTCGCCTACAGCGCTCCGCGCCCGGGCGGAGCAACCCCGCCCGCGGGCCCCGGCCCCGCCGACGGCCAGCCGGACATCCCGGCGATGCGCAAGATGGGAGAGGCACTGAGCCGACCGCTGCCGACCGCAGCGAACGGCGGCAAGAAGGCGCCCCGGCAGGGCGGCGGGGTCGTCTCGGTGTCGGCCGCGCGTGGCCGGTCGACCACGGTGAAGCGCAAGCCGAAGGGGCCCGCCGAGGGGACGGAGCAGGCTGGGCACCTGCGTCGCAGCGGCGGGGAGCAGCAGGAGAACCGCAAGACGAAGTAGCTGCAACAAGGGCGTCGTCCGGTCGGCGACGTCCGCCCGGCGGCAGCCTGACCAGGGGGCCCGCCGGGGGGCGACGGGCACACCCCCGCGTAAAATCGAACGCATGAGCGGTGATGTGGCGGAGCCGATGGAAGCCCGGCCGTGGCGCCCGGAGAACGGGGCCAAGCCGCTCGTACGGACCTGGCCCCACCGGGACCCGCCGGCGCTATGGGTGTGGTCGAAGGGCCGGTGGCGGTGGGCCACCGTGATGGCCCGCCAGGACTGGCCCGACGGCCGGATCGCCTACCAGGTGAGAGTCGACCTCGATGGCTCAACCTGCGTGCGGGCCCGGACGTACTGGTGGCCACACCCGGGACTGCGGGTCGCACACCGCAGCGCCTATCCCTCGTCGACCGGGCCCGTAGAGGGCGGCGACCTGCCCCTGCCTTTGCGGCGGCCGCCGCGATGAGCGTCGCCGCTACGGACCGGCGATCAGCCAGAGGACCAGGACGGCGTCCAGGTCCGGGCTATAGCGGTAGACGACCGATATGCCGCGCCCGCCGGTCTGCTCGGGCAGCAGCTCGACGACGCGGGACTCGCTCTGCGGGTCGGCGTCCGGCAGGCCACGGCCTTGCGTGGGGTCGTCTTCGAGTGAGCGGCGCACGCCCTCGACGGCGGCCCGCTCGGTCGGTGAGAGCTCGGTGAGGATCTTCTCAGCGGGATCGCTGAAGAAGGCGTGCGTCACCGGTCGGCCCCGGCCTCGGCGAGCTTGCGGCGCAGTTCAGCGTCGACATCGCCGGTAGGCCGGGCGAGCGCGGCCATGGCCCCGAGGTCGTACCGCATCAGTATGCGGTGGCGGTAGGCCTGGGTGAGCTCCCGGACCCGGGTCAGGTCGTCCAGGTCGATCGCGTCGAGCTCCTTCTCGAACTCCTGCCGGTCACCGGGGAAGCCCCACGTCGACAGGGCCTCACGCAGCTCGGCGAGCGTGCGCATGGGCGGACTGAACTGGCTGGCGCCGGAGTGCTCGGGCTGCGCCGTCACGGTGACCTCCTCCTGGGTGCTCCCTATGACGCTACTCGGATTGAGCGCGTCGCGGGGAGAGTCCCCCCGACAGCGGCAGCATCGGCCGGACGCGGGCACGCTGCCGGGGGAGGGTTCAGTCTCCCCGACACGGCTACCTCACCCGGGCCCGGGGCGCTCTCTGTCGACGCGGTCGCCGAGGGAACCGCGACGCAACGCCGTGGCGTCACGTCCTCGGAGATGAGGCCGGTGGCTGCCGGGGGCCTTCGCCGGCCCCCGGACCCCCGCTCCCCGCGGTACCGCCCGGCGCGGACAGGAGGTGTGGGGCCGGGGCCGTGCGCGCCGGACGGCACCGCGGCCTGTGCGGCTGGAGCCGGGGCCCGTTGGGGTCTGCGGGGTGGAGACTGCGGCCGGGGGAAATCGGCGGTGATGCGGCGGGCCGCCCGGCAGAATCGGGTGATCGACACGCCCTTTTGGGGGAGCTATGCAGGAACTCCGCTTCGACGACGACATCCGGTTCACGGTGACGGTCAGCAGCGACCAGACATGGCTGCACCGCGCACTGGGAGCCCATGAGCTGAGCGTCCAGCTCGCCGTCGGGGTGTCGCCCTTCGCCGAGGCAGGGAAGATCCTCGCCCTGGAGGCGGACCTGTTCGGCTTCGAGCCGACGGGACAGCGCTCCCGGCTCGCCCGGACCACGGTGAACCTGGCGTACACCCCGAAGATCACCATCCACCGCGTGAACCTGTCGTTCCCACTGTCCTCGTTGCAGGTCCACGCGATCGAGGAGGGCCGCACCGGCGACGTCCGGTTCGAGATCGACCTCAACGCGACCCTGCCGCAGGCGCCCGGCTACCCGGGCAGTGCCCAGGAAACGGCGCACATCACCATCGCCAAGAGCCGATGGGAACAGCAGCTCGCGCAGCTGGGGCCGTCCGCCGCGTTCGAGATGGCCGTGCCCTACCCGCTCGGCGATCCCGAACGGGACGAGGTCGGCCGGACGCTGCGGGAGGCGCAGCGGCTGCTGACCGCGGACGAGGTCCGGGCGTCGATCCTGGAGGTCAGGCGGGCGCTGGAGTGGGTCCGGGCGAACGTCACCTGGGACAACCCCGGATCGAGGAAGCAAGCCAGCCAGTGCAACCAGACCGAGCGGTGGTGGCGGATCCTGGACGCCCTGTACAGCCAGACCTGCGGCGCCCTGCACAACGACGCGGTCACCAAGACCTTCAAGTACGACCGGGCCGAGGCGGAGACGCTCCTGGCGATGACCGCCGCACTGCTGCGGAACGTGCCCGTCACCAGCGCGTGACGGCCCGGCGCCCGACCCGCGACCGAAACGAGGACCGCATGGCAATCGAGCACAACGGCATTGCAGGCCCCTACTTCGAGTACGACGGACTGCCCGCCCAACACGTGGTGGACAAGGATCTGCCGCTGATCCATCCGTACGGCCCGGTGGCGCCGGGCCGCTACGTCACGCCCGGCGGCGGACGGCTCACCATCCGCCCGGCCGAGATGCGCGCCCACGTCCGGATTACGCTCGACCACCTGGGGTGCCCGGCCCAGCTCACGGACGACAAGAACGCCGCCTTCAAGCGGCTCGCCCTGGCCGCAGAGGGCTGCTGCGTGCAGGCCGGGTGCCGACACGGCGCGGCGTACTCGGGCGGGATGCTGCGCATCTTCGAGGTGCGCAACGGGAGCATCGCGCTCGCCGCGTTCGTGCGCGCCGCGCTCGCGGTCGAGTTGGGGGACTTCGGTCCCACAGACCGGCTCTTGCAGGAGACCGAAGCGCAGGCCGGGCCGGTCCGCCGGGACGGCGAGGGGGACCAGGCCAGCGGAGGCTAGACGCCCCATGTCCGCCTGCCGCAGCGGTACCGGCGGGCTCATGCAAGCGGGGAGGTGCGGCGCCACGGGGGGAGCGCCGCACCTGCGACCAGCGTAGCGATCCACCGCCCGGCCCGGGTTCATTTGTGTGACTGGCCCGGTGCCTCGCGCATCCATAACTCACCTCTTAAGAGGTGAGATTCTGAGGTGAGTTGGCCCGTGAGGGTGGAAGAGGAAGGAGAAGGCCCCGGACCTCAGTCCGGGGCCTCGTCGTGGGAGACCGTCAGCCTGCCCCTGGCTAGGAGTCGTAGGCCCACGACCGGCCGGTCTGCCGGTACTGCTCGACCGGGATCGGCTCGACGCCGGGCCGCATCCGGCTCAGGTACAGCATCCCGTTGAGGTGGTCGATCTCGTGGGCGATGAGCCGGGCTAGGCCCCGCTCGTACACCGTGGTGACGGTGGTGCCCTCCAGCGTCGTGGTCTCGACGGTGATGCTCAGCGGGCGGGGGACCATCCCGCGGACGTCGAAGAACGACAGGCATCCCTCGTACTGCTCGTCGGCGTCGTCGGAGGCCTCCGTGATGCGGGGGTTGAGGAGGACGATGGCGCCGGCGCCCTGGTCGGGCGGCTGGACGGCGGCGGCCGCGCGGCCGATGCCGATCTGCGGGGCGGCCAGTCCCATGCCCTTGGCGAAGGGGTGCACCCGGCCGATGCGCTCCATAGCGGCGAACAGCGCGTCCACGGCCTGCTCGGCGGCGTGCTGCTCGGCGGGCAGGTCTAACGGGCGGGCCGTCTCGGTCAGGACCGGGGCGCCGTGCTGGACGACGCCAAGGTCGCGCATCTGCTGACTGGGACGGACCTCGGTCACTTGAACTCCCCTTGCCTCATGTCCTGTTCGGGCCGGGCCCGGAACCTCCATTCCAGACGATAGCGAGCGTGCAGGGCCGGGCGGCCGGTCGACCAGGTGAATACGCGCATGCCGTCCTCCTCCCGGCGGCCGGGGGCGCTGGGCAGGGGAGATGCCTCGGCGGTCATCGACGTCTCGGTACCCCACACCACCGGATCGAGCGCGACGGGGAAGGCGAGCACGACTTCGAGGTGCTCGGTGGGCAGCCGCACGGCCCGCTGGAACCAGCGGCCCCACTTGGTGTCGCTGACCGTGTAGGCGTACTCGATCCACACCGCATCGCCGGGATAGAGCGGGAACCGGCCCTGGTCGTTGTCGAACAGCAGCCACACCTCCTTGAAGGCGTCCCGGTCGTGCTTGGCCTCCCAGCGCATCACCTCCCCGCGGCACGTCGCCGTGAGCGCCAGCTCATCCCAGGTCAGGGGATGCGCCCGGTAGTGGGCGTTGGAGCGCTCGGGGTCGCCGGGGTAGCGGTCGACCGAGATGCGGATGAGGTACCGGGTGATCGGGGCCGTGCCGGTGTTGCGCAGCAGACGGCGCATGGTCAGCCGGTAGTGGGTGCCGTCGTAGTCGAGCCGGGCGGCGTCGTGCTCGACGACGATCGCCGAGCCGGTGGCGTACGGCTGCTCGGTCGGCCGCGCTGCGGGCACGGCGGCCGCCGCGGTGGTCTGGCGGGTGCGGGCCGTCTCGTACTCGTTCCACCTGCGCCAGATCGCCTTGCCCGCGTTCAGCGTCTCGTCCGCGCGATGGGCGAAGTCGGCGGTCGGCTTGTGCCGGCCGGACTCCATGTGACTGACGTAGGAGGGGTGGAACCCCATCAGCTCGGCGAGGGCCTTCTTCGGCATGCCCCGCACCTCGCGCCAGTAGGCAATCTCAGCGGCGAAGTTGGCAGCCGCCTCTTCCACGGTGACCGCGTCGTGCGCGTCCATCAAAGCCCCCGCCCTGCTTGGGTGTTGAGTGCGTGAGTGAACCGTGAGTGAGGACAGTTCACCATTCTGTCGCCATGCGCGTCGCCGGTTTCCTCCTCTCACCGGCCCGACCCTCGGGCCGGTGAGAGGGGATGCGCCATGCCGCGCCTGCTGTACCTGCTCAACGTCTCCAACCCGAACCGGTTGTCGGCCGACTCCGGCTTCACCTTCGCCGACCTGCTGGCCCCGGCCCTGACGGACGCCGGAGCCGAGGTGACCGTGGCGGCCCCGGTCGCCACCGGTGACGCCCGGGTCGGCTTCGAGCCCACCCGGGCGCCGGCCACGAAGTACCGGGCCCGCTTCGACCCCGGCCTGGACGGACTGGCGGACCTGATCCGGCGCACGCGGCCGGAGGTGGTGGTGGCCAACCAGATCGAGGCCGCCCCCGCCATCCGGGCCGCCCTCCTGGAGGCCGGGACGGACGCACTGATCGCCGGATACTGCCACTACCTGCCGTTCTCCTTCGCCGACGACGGCCGTCTCGTGCCGGACCCGTCGCTGGACGACGGCGGGCTCGGGCGCAGCGTGATGCTGGCCTTCTCCGCCGGGCTCGCGGCGTGCGACCGCGTCCTGGTCCACTCGTCCACCGCCGCGTCCTGGACGACGGCGGCCGCCGCCCGGATGAGCGTGGAGCTCACGGAGAAGATGCACGTCGTGCCCGCCCCGCGCGACGAGCGCCTGGTGCGTGACCCCGCCGACGTCGCCGTACCCGACGGGACCGCGCACGCCGTCTACAACCACCGGCTCTACGCCCACTACGGCACGCCCGCGTTCACCGCCCTGGCCCGCCGCCTGGTCGCCGAGGCCCCGGTACAGCTGACCGTCATGGACCTGTTCGGCACCCGCAGCCCCGAACGTGTCCGGCTGGACCCGAGCCCCGAACGGCACCGCGACGAGCTCGCCGCCCTCGACGGCGTCACGATCGCCACCGACCGGGGCGACCGCATCCGCTACCGCAACCTGCTGGCCGGGGCGCACTTCGGGATCGCACCGTTCCGTCCCGGCTGCCCCTGGTCGATGTCCGTCATCGACTGCCAGGGCATGGGCCTGCCGGTCATCGCCCCGCGCACCGGGTGGCTGGCCGAGCACATCGACGACGACCTTCTGTTCACCAGCCCCGACCAGGCCGTGGCTATCGCGACCCGGCTCGCCACCGACGGCGAGTTCTACCGGGTGCACGCCAAGCGCGCCCACGCCGCCACCGCCGACCTCACCCCCGCCGCTGTGGCGGCCCGCTACCTGGAGGCCCTGCGATGAAGGCGCTGTTCGACGCGGTGATGCTCTCCTACGACGAACCGCTCGCCGACAAGCTGCACGCCCGCCTCCAGCGGATCCTCGGGACGCCGGTCAAGCGGCTGCACGGTGTCCACGGGATGCGCCGGGCCTACCGGCTGGCCGCCGAGGTCGTCGACCACGAACAGTTCCTGCTCGCCGACGGCGACTTCGTGCTGGCCACGGAGTTCGCCCTGCCCGCTGTCGAGCCGCTGGCGGACGGGGTGTCGATGCGGGTGTGGCGGGCCCGCAACCCGCTCAACGGCCTGATCTACGGCTACGGCGGGCTCAAGCTGATCCGCCGCTCGGCGCTGCGGGAGCTCGGCGACGCGGTCGACGTGCTGGCCGCGCTGCCCGGCCGGTGTGAGTTCACCGCCGACATCGCCGGGACCACCCGCATCAACCAGTCCCCGTATCACGCCTGGAAGGCGGGCTTTCGGGAGTGCGCGATGCTCGCGCGCGGCAGCGAGTACGGCATGGACGACGCCGAGGCCGCCGAGCGGATCGCCGCATGGACCGCGGGCGGTGAAGGCGAGTTCGCCGAGTTCGCCGTCTCCGGCGCCCGCGAGGGCGTCGACTTCGCCCACGAGGCCGCCCGCGCCCCGGCCCTGTTCGACAAGCTCAACGACCCCGCATGGCTGGCCCAGCGGTTCACGGGCGGACACGGCGAACAGGCCATCGCCGGATGACCGCCGAGGCCCTGGTGCTCGTCGAGCCCGGCGCCCACCGGCCGGGCGGCCACCGCGAACACGCCTTGACCGCGCTCGCGGCCGCGCACGGCGATGCGGTCGTGGTCGCCCCCTACGGCATCGCCCGACAGACCCAGGCCGCCCTCTTCGCGGCGGGCGCCCGGGTCACCGCCCCTACCGGCGCCCTGCCGGGTGCACTCGCGGCGGCCGGCGCGGCCGCCGCGGTACTCGCGGCGGCCGCGCGACGGGCGTTCGCCTGCCGCCGCTGGCCCGTGGCCGCGCGCCGCATCCCGCATCAGGTCACGCTGCTGGCCCGCTGCCTGGCCGAGGCCGCCTGTGTCCGCACCGGCCGCCGCCTCACCGGCGGGGCGGGCACGGTGGTGGTGCTCAGTGCGAGCGAGGCCCTGCACGGAGCCGCCGGGCTGCTGGGCGGGGACCACCTCCGCTTCGTGCACGAGCTGGTCACCACGGAGGACACCGCCCTCCGTGTCCTCGGACGGCTGACCCGCCGGGGCGAGCGCCGGGTCAGAGTGCTCGCCCCCACCGACGCCGTACGCGAGGACCTCGCGGCCCGCTTCCCCCGCCTACCGCTTCAGATACGGCCGTTCGCGGTCGCCGACCCCGCAGACCGGCTCACCGACACCGACCGCAGCCGGGCCCGGGAGGCCTTCGGTATCCCACCCCACGAGGCGGCCGTGTGCCTGGTCGGCGGCTGGTGGCCCTACAAGGACCCCGACGTCATCGACGCCGCGCTCGCCCGTCTCGACCTCCCCATGCACGTGCTGGTCGTCGGCGGCCCGGCCACCCACACCCTGCTCAAGGCGTGGGCGGCCCGGCCGCACGTCCGCCTGCACACCCGCCCCGGCCCCGTCCCCGAGACGGTGGTCCGCCAGGCGTACGCGGCCGCCGACGCGGCCCTGGTCGCCCGCCGCAGCGGGGTGGCCAAGGAATCCGGGCTGGTCGTCGACGCCGTACGCCTGGGCGTCCCCCTGATCGTCTCCGACCACGACCCGCACCTGACCAAGGTCCTCGGCGGGCAGGACTGGGTGCGCCTCTTCCCCGCCGGGGACGGCGCCGCCCTGGCCGAAGTCCTGCGTGACCTGGCCTGGTCCCCGCTGCCGAGGCCCGCCGCGTGCGCGACCGCCGAACTCGGCGTGCCTACGGCCGCCGAACAGACCGCCTTCCTCGCCGAGCCGAAGGAGTGCTGATGTCCGCCCTGCCCTCACTGATCGCCGTGGTCGGGCCCGTCGAACCCGCCCTGCTCACCGCGTGGGTCAATCATTACCGCACGCTCGGGATCGAGCGGTTCCACCTGGCCTTCCACTTCTCCGACCACGTCGATGCTGACCGGCGCCACCAGGTGCAGGCCGCCTGCCGTGAGCTCGGCATCGTCCCGGACGCGGTGAGCGAGGGGCCGTGGCACGAGCACACCAACCCCCGGCTGCGTGACACCCTGCGCGAGCGTGCCGGCGCCGGGTGGCACCTGCTCGCCGACTCCGACGAACTCCAGGCCTACGCCGCCCCGCTCGCCGAGGTGATCGCCGCGGCGGAGGCCTCGGGGACCGGCACCGTGGGCGGGCTGATGCTCGACCGGGTGAGCACGGACGGCTCCCTGACCGGCTGGGACCCGGCTCAGGGCCTGGACGCGTCGTATCCGCTCGGCGCCTTCCTCACCCACCACCTGCTGCGCGGCGACCCCCGCAAGATTGTCCTCGCGCACTCCAGCGTGCCCGTGGCGTCCGGCAACCACCGTGCCGAGGGCCACCGCCCCGCGAACCGGCCGCCCGTCGTGGTCCACCACTTCAAGTGGCGCGGCGGCGTCGACGAGGACGTCGAGCGCCGTGCACGGCACTCGGCGGACGGCACGTGGCAGACCGCCTCACCGGCCCGTCTGGCCGAGGCCCGGCGGCTGCTGGAACACCTTCAGAGGCACGGCGGCCGGATCGCCGTCGACTCCCCGCGGCTGGACTTCCGGCCCGTCTCGCTGCGGACCGTCCCCGACTGGTGGGCGGCGGAGGCGACCCGCCTGGTCGCCACCTGGCGGCCCCCGACGGGTCAGAACGAACCGGGCTCGATGATCTCCTCACCCTCGTCGTGAGGGGGCTCGAACCGGGCGTAGAAGTCGTCCAGCGCCGACTCGGTGACGGTCAACGCGTTCGCGTCCTCGCGCTCGTTGCGTTCGGACAGACGCCTCAGCAGCTCCTCGCGGGGCACCGGGAAGTACAGCAGCCGGGGCGTCCCGCCCGCCTCGACGACGAGCTTCTTCCACTCCTCGCGGTCCGAGCGCAGCCACAGCCCGTGATCCAGCACGGCGTCCCGCCCGGCGGCGATCAGCGTCACCAGCTCCTCGCGCACCTCGGCGACGACCGGGGCCTCCAGCTCGAAGTACCGGCGCTCGGGGTAGTCGACGCCGTAGCGGCCGTGCCGGTCGTGGACCCGTTCGTCCACGGACAGCCGCACCGCGCCGGCGGGCTCCAGCCGCTTCTTCGCGTACGTGGTCTTGCCCGACCCGGTCAGCCCGACCAGCAGATACACCACCGGACCCGGCTTCTGACCGGACACCGCCGCCTTCACCAACGCTCCTCTCGCCGCAGGAACCGCTCTCCGATCCAGCCTGCCACCCTCCGCCGTCCCGCGCGGCCAGATCGCCGCGCCCTCACCCGGAGCCTGCCGTGACTCCTCTGCCCGTACTTCAGGCCCTGCGCGCGTACGTCCGCCACCTGCCCGGCTGCCTCGGCACCGGCCCCCTGGCCGCCCGGCTGAGTGACCACCTCAAGCACCACCCCGTCCACGCGACCGCCCGCACCCGCGACGGCATGGTCTTCCCCGTGGTGACCAGCGACGTCATCCAGCGCTACCTGTGGCTCCACGGCGTGTGGGAACCGCACCTGACGGCCTGGGTACGCTTTCGCCTCGCCCCGGGCGACCTCGTGGTGGACGTGGGCGCGCACACGGGCTACTACACGCTGCTGGCCTCCCGCCTCGTCGGCCCGGCGGGCCGTGTCGTGGCCATCGAGCCGTCCCCGACCTTCCACCAGGCCCTGACCGCGAACCTCGCGGCCAACGGGTGCGGCAACGTCCGCACGATCAACGCCGCCGTCTCCGACCGCCCAGAACGGCTCACCTTCTACCTGGAGCGGGCCACAAACCTCGGCGGCACCACCGCCATCCGCCCGCGCACCGTGGAGGCCTCCTTCGAGGCCGACGCCGCGCCGTTGCCGACCCTGCTCACGGCGGGGGAGCTCGTCACCGCCCGGCTGATCAAGATCGACGTGGAGGGAGGCGAGGCCGCGGCCGTGCGCGGGCTCGCCCCGGTCCTGAGCAGCCTGCGGGACGATGTCGAACTGGTCGTGGAGGTCACCCCCCAGACCCTGGCCAAGCAGGGGCACGCCGTCGACGACGTCCTCGGCCTTCTGCGCGCCCACGGGTTCCACGCCTACCGGATGGCCAACGACTACGCCGCGGGCAGCTACCCGGCCGCCCTGCGGCGGCCCCTCCCGCCGGTGCGGTGGCGCGGGCCCGTCACGGAGATGAGCGATCTGGTCTTCTCCCGCCGGGACGCCGAGACCCTGGCGTAGGGCGCCCGCCGAGCCCTACAGCGGGTCGCCTTCCTCGGTGACGACCTCCCGGTCGACGGCCCACTTGCGGATGATCCGGCGCGTTCCGTCGTCCTCGTCGGCGACGAACTGGACGACAACGGCGGGGTCGTGGGTGTAGAGCCCGACCCACCCCTTGTAGGTGGCGCGGGCGACGGCGGGGTTGTCCTTCCACTCGCCGGTGACGGCCGGGCCGTCCTCCACGAACTGGAGGACGGCCCGGTACAGCGTCATCGCCCGTTCCCGCCGGCCGGGCCGGACTCGTCGGCGAACGGGTTCGGCGAGTGGGCGACGACGTCCGGGTGCAGGCCGGGGGCGATCTCTTCGAGGTCGGGGTGGGTGGCGGCGACCTCGCGCAGCAGCCGGGTGAACGTGACGTGGTCGAGCCCGCGGCCGGTGCGGGACACCAGCAGTGGGCCCTCGGTCTCGGTGGAGTGCGGGGCCTTGTGGGTGCGCACCGGCAGGTACTCGTCCAGCGCCCACACCAGGGGCCGGGGGATGGGGGCGAGCGGGCCGACGGCGCTGGAGCTGTTGTTCTTCACCGGCAGTTGCCAGGCAGGACCGGCGGCGTTATCGCGCTGGATGTACTGCATGACGGTCGCGATGGACTGGCCCGGACGCAGGCCTGCGAGGGTCATGTAGGCGGCGAGGCGGGCGCGCTCGGGGTGGGGCCCGCGGTAGCGGTCGGCGGCGGTGCGCAGCGCGTCAGTCTGGAAG
>NZ_POUC01000243.1 GCF_002891435.1 Streptomyces cahuitamycinicus | reverse complement strand
CAGCCGCCCCAGCCGCCCCGGCCGTGGGAGGGCGTCCGCCGGGCCGACCGTTTCGCACCGGCGCCCGCGCCACCGCACTCTGGCCCACCCGGCCAGCCTGACGCACCGGCGGCCCTGCCGGAATAAGCACAGCGTCTCCGGAAGGCTCGCCGATGCGGCCGGCACTGGCACCGGGCGACGTCGAGGGAGCCCGCCGGTCGGCGTCCGCCGAGTGGCAAGCGTCGCGGGAACCGGGGGAGGCTGGAGAGAACGATCCCCATGCCCCGGCAGCGGTCACGGTCGCCACGAGGGCCTCGGCCGGGCGGGGTGTGCAGCGGATGGGAGAAGGCCCATGAAGGTCGCAGTGCTGACCGGGGGCGGTGACTGTCCCGGCCTCAACGCGGTGATCCGCAGTGTCGTACGCAAGGGCGTGCAGGAGTACTCGTTCGACTTCGTCGGGGTGCGGGACGGTTGGCTCGGTCTGCTCAAGAACCACGTAGTGCCGCTCGACATCTCCAGCGTCCGGGGAATCCTCCCCCGGGGCGGGACCATTCTGGGTTCCTCCCGAACCAACCCGTTCAAGCACGAGAACGGGCTGCAACGGGTGCGGGAGACCCTGGCCGCGCACGATGTGGACGCGCTCGTCGTGATCGGCGGAGAGGACACCCTCGGGACGGCGGCAGAGCTCAGCCGGCACGGGATCAAGATCGTCGGCGTGCCGAAGACCATCGACAACGACGTGTCGGGCACCGACTACACCTTCGGCTTCGACACCGCCGTCGGCATCGCGACCGAGGCCATCGACCGCCTTCACACCACCGCCGAATCCCACATGCGGGCCCTCGTGGTGGAGGTGATGGGACGGCACTCCGGATGGATCGCCCTGCACGCCGGCATCGCGGGCGGCGCCAACGTCATCCTCATCCCCGAGCGGCCGTTCGACATCGATCAGGTCTGTGAGCTGGTGAGGCGACGGTTCGAGATCAACTACGCGCCGATCGTCGTCGTGGCCGAAGGGGCCGCCCCCAAGGAGGGACAGATGATCCTCAAGGACCGGTCACTGGACGAGTTCGGCCATGTACGGCTGTCCGGCATCGGCGAATGGCTGGCCCAGGAGATCTCGGCACGGACCCAGAAGGACGCCCGTACCACGGTCCTGGGCCACATCCAGCGCGGCGGCACCCCGAGCCCCTTCGACCGGTGGCTGGCCACCCGTTTCGGGCTGCATGCCATCGGCGCGGTGGAGGAAGGGGACTTCGGCTGCATGGTCGCCCTCAGGGGCACCGACATCGTCCGAGTGCCCCTCGCGGACGCCACCGCGCAGAACAAGGTGGTGGAGCCGTCCTTGTACGACGAGTTCGAGGTGTTCTTCGGCTGAGCCGTCATCCTTCGGTGCCGCTCTCTGCTCTCCACGCACGAGGTGGGACGCCTCGCCGTGCCCGCGGACTCCGGGCCGGTCGTCGTCCCGGTCGACTACAGCATCGTCGAGGGCGGGATCGTCTTCCGCACCGCACCCGGCACGACTCCGGCGCAGGCGGACGGCCACCAGGTCGCCTTCGAGGCCGACCGCATCGACGAAGCCTTCAGCGAGGGCTGGAGCGTACTGGTGCGGGGACCCGCGACGACCGTGACGGACCCGGACGAGGTCGCCCGTCTCGAAGAGCAGGCCTACAGCGCACCCTGGGCGGGAGGCCGACGCGACCTGTGGCTGCGTATCGAGCCCGTCGCCGTCACCGGGCGCCGGATCACGGTGGCCTGAACTCGGGCCAGGACCCAGCCCTGGACAAGGCCGCTGAGAGCTGTCCTCGTACGGCTTCTCCATCCGCCAGGCAGGGAGCGGGCGGCTGCCGATCGCCGTACCGCCGTCCGGCCTTCCGCCGATCGACGTCGAGCTGCCGGGCCGGGCGACCGGCGTGGAACCGGGGGAGACCTGCCGGCTGGTTGTCACGGACCACTGAGACGTGCGGTGCGCGGCAGGTCCCGCGCGACGGCCCGCATGCTCGTCATGTGCCGGGCGCAGCCGTCCCCCGGGCGTCCAGGACGAGCACCGCGACGTGCAGGGACGTGCACTGGAGGCCCGACTCAAGATCGCAGCCGAGGAGCCGTTCGATGGTGTGGAGGCGCTGGTAGTACGCCTGCCGGGACATGCCGGCCTGTTTCGCCGCGACCGACTTGTTCCCGGCCGCCGTCAGATAGGCGCGCAGTGCCGGGAGCAGGTCGCCGCCGTTGCGGTCGTCGTGCTCGATGAGACGCGTGAGCTGCCGTTCCGCGTACCGCTGGAGGCGGATGTCCTCGCGCAGCACACCCAGGAGCTCCGGCAGCCGGACGTCGGCGGGGACGTAGAACCAGCGGTCGGGCGAGGCGGGTGTGATGGCCTCGGCCGTTTGCTCGGCCTCCTGCCACGACCGGGCGATCCCGGAGAGGTCGGTCACGCCGGAGCCGACGGCGACGACGGCCTCCGGGCCGAGCTCCTCGCGGCAGAGACGGCCGATCCGCTCGGCGACCGGCTGCCAGGCGCTGGCCTGTGCCAGGGCCAGGCATACGCCGATCCGGCCAGGGGCCGTCTCGCCGACGAGGGCGCGGATGCCGGTCTGCGCCATCGCCTTCGCGATCCGCTCGTCGAGGTGCTCCCCGGTACCGGTGTGCGTATGGCGGATGACCACGGCGAAGAGGCGGTGCCCCAGGGTCGGCAGTCCCAGTGCCTCGGCACGTGCGCGGGCGTCCGCGGGGGAGCGGAAACGCCGTTCGTACAGGTCCCGCAGCACCGAGCGGTGGGCCCGGCGCTCCCACCAGGCCGGTCCGGCCAGCCGAGCCATGCTCAGGGCGACCGCCGCACGCTCCAGGACCAGCACGTGTTCCGGGTCGGGCTCCGGACTCAGCCGGCCCTCCAGCAGGACCAGCCGCCCCCACGGCCCCTGGTGGTCCTGCACGGGCGCGATCAGCCACCCCTCCGGGCCGCTCGGTGTGATCTTCTCCGGAGTCGGGGTGGCCCGGGAACGCCGGGACCAGGCCGAAACCACCGGCTCGTACGGCCGGCCGAGCAGTTCACACATCAGGACCCGGTGGGTGAGGTCCTCCAGCACCACGGGGGCCCCGGTGAGCTCGGCCGTGGTGTGCACCAGTTCCTCGGGGGTCGCGCCTCGCAGCGTCAGGGCGGTGAAGATGTCCTGGATGTCCCTGCCGCGGCGCAGCAGCGCCCCGTGGGCGTCGAGGATGAGCGCGTGCACCGCCTGCGTGACGTCGATGAACCGGACGCCGCGGGCCAGCTCGACCAGCGGCACCTCACGGGCACGGCAGGCCGCCACCAGCTCGTCGGGCACCTTCCGGTACCGGTAGCCGAGCTCCACGATCAGGCCGGCCGCGCCGACGTCGGCGAGCTGGTCGACGTAGCCGCACAGTTCGGAGGCGTCCTCGGGATAGGGCATGCCGGTCGTCAGGACCAGCTCGCCGCCCTCGAGGAAATCCGCGGGGTTGAGCAGTTCGGTGACGTGCACCCAGCGCACTCCACGGTCCAGCTGTGACTCACCGGCCAGCACGCGCGGCATCCCCTCGGCCAGCACCGGGAGGCTCAGAACCTCCGCGATGGTCGGGAAGTGTCCGGTTGCGGGACGTCTGGGCGGCATAGGGAGTGCTTTCGTCCGGGGGTGGGGGTCACCTTCGCACCGGCACATCACCGTGACAAGAGGTGCAGGGTTACTTTCCGTGGCGGGCCCGCTCGCCGTGACACTTCGTCTCGATAACGTCCCGAGGCGGAACAGAGTGTGGGTTGACCTGCGTATTCGCCGGGGTCGAGAGTGAACGCCATCCCCAAAGGGTCCGAATCGGAAGGGTCCGCACGGTGTCCCCACCGTGCCGGGGCACCACTGAGACACCCAGGCCGCACCCGGCGAAAGGAGCGACCTCATGAGCATCCCGAAGCGCGTCGCCGTGATCGGTGCCGGCAGTATGGGCAGCCAGGTCATGTGGCGACTGGCCGCTCGCGGAGCCGAGGTCATCGGCTACGACCGGTACGCCCCGGGGCACGACCGCGGCGCGGCCGGCGGCGAGAGCCGCATCTTCCGCGCAGTGCACCTCGGGGACCCCGGGTACATCCCGCTGCTGCGGCTCGCCGACCAGATGTGGGACCGGCTCCAGCGCGAAACCGGTTCCTCACTGCGGCGTCGCAGCGGATGCCTGGTGATGGGCGAGACCGCATCGCCGTCGATGCGTCTCCTCCTCTCCGCCAGCTCGACCCACCGGCTGGACCACGAGGTACTGGACCGTGAGGAACTCGCCCGCCGCTACCCCCAGCACCGCCTCCCGGACGGGCACACCGCCGTCCTCGACCGGATGGGCTCCATCATCAGGCCCGAGGCGTCGGTCCAGGCAGCCGCCGCCCGCGCCGAACAACTCGGCGCCCGGCTGCACCGCTACACCCCGGTGCGGGAAATCGCCCCCGCGGCGGGCGGTGGCGTGCACATCGTCACCGACCAGGGCACGGACCACGTCGACACCGCCGTGGTGACCGCGGGCCCCTGGATCAACACCCTGCTCCCGGACCTGCCGCAAAGCGTCGACATCCGCCGGCTGATCAGCTCCTGGCACATCCCCACCCGCCACGACTGGTTCGCGGGCGGCGCCCCCGCCTTCGTACGCAGCGCACCCCATGACTGCTACGGGCTCCCGTCACCCGACGGCATCTCCGTCAAGCTGGGCCTCTCCTTCGCCCGTTATCTGCCGGTACCCGACCCCGAACGGCTCGACCGCACAGTCCGCCCGGAGGAACTCGCCACCTTCCGAGAGCTCATCGGCGAGCTGATGCCCGATCTGAATCCCGACCCCATCCGGCTGTCGGTCTACATGGAGGGCTACACGGAGTCCGGGAACCCGCTCGTGGGTCATCTCCCCGGCGAGGACGACATCGTCGTCATGGCCGGATTCTCCGGCAGCGGCTTCAAGCTCTCGCCCGCCATGGGCGAGATCGCCGCCGACCTGGCACTCGACGGCACCACGGACCACCCCATCGGCTTCCTCGCACCGGCCGGGGCCGGCGCCGCCTGATCCCCGGCGGTGCCGACGACATCGCCCCCACCCGACATCTCTGTCATAGACATGCCAGAAGAGGCTGTGCCGGCCGTAGCCAGTTCCCCCAAGCCAAGACAGGAGACCCTCATGCCCATCCCCTCGCTTCAATTCCGCCCGAAGTACGTCTCGTTCGACTGTTACGGCACGTTGATCGAGTACCCGATCACCCCCATCACCCGTGAGCTCGTCGGCGACCAGATCCCCGCCGGGCAGTGGGACCAGTTCGTCCGGGAGTTCCGCGGCTACCGCTACGACCAGGTCCGCGGCGCGTACTACTCCTACGAGCAGGTACTGCACGACTCCTTCGAGCGGGTCTGCCGCAAGTGGGGCGTGAAGGCCGCCCCGGACGCGGGCAAGCGCTTCGCCGACGGCGTCCGCAGCTGGGGCCCGCACGCCGACGTGCCGGAGCCGCTGAAGAAGATGAGCGAGAACTACAAGCTGGTCATCTTCTCCAACGCCGACGACTCCTTCCTGGAGGAGAGCGTGCCCCGCCTCGGCGCGGACTTCCACGCGGTGTACACCGCGGAGCAGGCCGGCTTCTACAAGCCCCGCTACGCCGCGTTCGAGTACATGCTGGACCAGCTCGACGCGTCCCCCGAGGACTTCGTGCACGTCTCCTCGCACACCCGCTACGACCTGATGCCGATGCACGACATGGGCTTCCGCAACCTCATCCTGCTGGATCGCGGCTATGACCCGGTGACCCACGGCTACGACTACGTGCCGGTGAAGTCCCTGGACGACCTCAACACCATGCTCGGCATCTGACGCGCGACGCACAGCGTCCCCGCACGGACATCCCCGAAGAACCCCGCTGAGCTTGTCGGCGACGCCCGCGCAGAACTCGAAGTACCGGGCCGAGGGGGACGATGTCCGGCGCCGCATCATCGACCCGGCCGGCGGCGCGTGGCACACGGTCCACGCCCCGCCCCGACGGTCGGATCTTCTACGGCATGCACGGCCTCACCACCGTCCCCTGCGCGGCCCGACGCCCGGCGCGGGCCTCGGATCCGACGAGGCGGACCCCCACTCGAAGACCCATCCCCAGCCGTTCCTGTTTCCCCTCAGCACCACCCCCAGGAGGCAAACCATGAGAGACGCCCGTATAGACCGCAGACTCTTTTTGCGCGGCGTCGGCGGAGCCACGGCGGGTCTCGCCGCCGCGACCGCCCTCAGCGCCTGCGGCACCGGTACCAGCCGCAGCGCTTCCACCGGCACCGGTGGGAAGGGCGGCAAGACGGTGGTCGTCCGCGACAGCGGCGGTTCCTACGGCGCGGCCCTGCAGAAGGCGATCTACACGCCGTTCACCCAGGAGACCGGCATCCAGGTCAAGGTGCTAAACCTGGACGACGCCCCGCTGCTGGCCCAGATCAAGCAGGGCCGTCCGCAGTGCGACCTCATCAACAACTCGATGATGTCCCACCTGAAGTATGGGAAGCAGGATGCCCTGGAGACGCTGGACCCTGACCGGCTCAAGAGTCTGAAGAGCGCGAAGGTCCCCGAGAACCAGGTCACCGAGCACGCCATCGGGCACAGCTTCTACGGCCAGTGCATCGCGTACCGCACGGACGCCTTCGACGGCCGCAAGCCGGAGTCGTGGGCGGACTTCTGGGACACCAAGGCGTTCAAGGGTGCCCGTGCGATGGTCAGCCCGGACGGTGACCTGCCGGAGCTGGAGTTCGCGCTGCTGGCCGACGGCGTCCCCATGGACAAGCTGTACCCGCTGGATGTGGACCGTGCCTTCAAGGTGCTGACCCGTCTGCGGTCCGACATCAAAAAGTTTTGGGACAGCGGCCCGCTGCCCGGCGTGCTCCTCAGCCGCCAGGAGGTGACGATGTCCACCGTCTGGGATGGCCGGATCGCCGATCTGCAGAAGCAGGGCGTCCCGGTCGCAAGGCAGCTCAACGGCATGCGCCGCCAGTTCTCGGGCTATGCCATCGCCAAGGGTGCGGCCAACGTGGACGGCGCCTATCAGCTCATGGACTTCGCGCTGCGTGCCGAGATCCAGGCTGCCCTGGCCAAGGCCTTCCCGTCGAACCCGTCCTCTCCGGTGGCCTACGCCAAGCTCACCGAGGACGAGCGCAACGCTCTGGCCGGTGCGCCGAAGTACTACGACAAGGGTTTCGACGCGGACATCGACTGGTGGCTGAAGAACGAATCGGCCGTCACTAAGCGCTGGTTGGAGTGGGCTCGTGGCTGAATTCGATGTGGTCACACCGTCCGTGAAGGTGGCCGACGGCACCCTGCCCACCGCGACGGGCAAAGCGCTGTCGGTGGTGGCCCTGCGCAAGACGTACGGGGATGTCGTCGCCGTCGACGAGGCGTCCATGGAGATCGCGGCGGGGGAGTTCGTCACGTTCCTCGGCGCCTCGGGGTCGGGCAAGACCACGACACTGATGATGATCGCCGGCTTTTGCGAACCCGACTCCGGCACCATCACCGTCGGAGACCGCGACGTCACGAAGCTCGCCCCGCAGAAACGCAACCTCGGCTTCGTGTTCCAGCAGTACCTGCTGTTCCCGCACATGACGGTCAGCGAGAACGTCGCTTTCCCGCTCACCCTGCGCGGGGTGCCGAAGGACGAGATCCGCAGGCGCGTCGGGGAGACGCTGGAGATCGCCGGCCTGTCCGGCTTCGGCAACCGCAAGCCGCGGGAGCTGTCCGGCGGTCAGCAGCAGCGTGTCGCGCTGTGCCGGGCGCTGGTCTACCGCCCGCCGGTCATCCTCATGGACGAGCCGCTGGGCGCCCTGGACAAGAAGCTCCGCGACCAGCTTCAGGTCGAGATCAAGGCCATCCAGCAGGAGCTCGGCCTGACCGTCATCTATGTGACGCACGACCAGGAGGAAGCGCTGGTGATGTCGGACCGCATCGCGGTGATGCGCAACGGCCTGATCGAGCAGTTCGACACCCCCCGCGAGCTGTTCGAGCGGCCCAGGACCCCCTTCGTCGCGGACTTCCTCGGCGCGGCGAACTTCCTGCCCGGCCACATCGAGCAGCACACCGACGAGCACACCCTGGTCCGTCTCGATGCGTCCGGCGGCCTGATCAAGGCCCGCCGTCACCAGCCGGCCTCCGGCACTGAGGTGAAGGTCGCCGTGCAGCCGGGCCGGCTGCGGGCCTGCGCCACCGACGACGGCTTCTGTACCGGCACGGTCGAGACCGCCACCTACGTGGGCACGCTGGTGCGGGCGGGCGTGCGCATCGACGGCGGTGACGCGCCGCTGCTGCGCCTGGAAGTACCTGCCGGCCGCGGCCCCGTCACCGGCGAAAGGATCGGGATCACTACCGATCCCGAAGACGTGAATCTCTTCGCCGACGAACAGGGAGGGTGAGCCATGGCAGCCACCCTCACCGCGGGGGCCCCCGGCCGTCCGCGCAAGCTCCTGGCCTCGCGCCGGACCCGGGTCGGGATCCTCTACGCGCTGCCGGTCGTCGTCTACCTGCTGGTGCTGTTCGTCTACCCGATCTTCAGCACCCTGCTGCTGAGCCTGAAGAACGCCGACGGCTCGCTCACCCTGCACTGGTACGCCGACGCCCTGACCGGGGTCAACCTGTCGGTCCTGTTCACCACGCTGCGGATCTCCGCAGAGACGGCGGTGCTCAGCCTCGTCTTCGGGTTCGTCCTCGCCCAGGCGATCTCCCGGCTCAAGCCCCTGTGGGCGGGACTGGCGATGCTGGTCGTGGTCGTGCCGCACTTCGTCAGCGCGCTGGTGCGTACCTACGGCTGGATCATCCTGCTGGGTGACAAGGGCCTGGTGAACGAGACCCTGACCGCCATGTCGGTCCCCGGAACGCCGTACCAGCTGCTCTACAACGAGCTCGGTGTGGTCATCGGCACCACCTCCATGATGCTGCCCTACACGGTGCTGCTGCTGTACGGGGTGATGCGCGGTGTTGACCGCAGGCTGCTCGCCGCCGCGTCCAGCATGGGCGCGGGCAGGGTGACCATCTTCCGGCGGATCTATCTGCCGCTGGTCGCCCCGGGCCTGGCCAGTGCCGGACTGCTCAGCTTCATCCTGTCGCTGGGCTACTACATCACCCCGGCCCTGATGGGCGGCCCGAACCAGACGATGATCGCCACCCTCATCAACCAGCAGGTCACCAAGGAGAACCAGTGGAACGGGGCCGCCGCCCAGGGCGTCATCCTGCTGGTCCTCACCTTGGCCGGGCTGCTGCTGGTCAAGCTCGTCAGCTCCCTGGGCGCCAGCCGTAAGAAGAGGAGCGCGTCATGATGGAGCTGCGCAAGACCCTCGCCGGGCGGATCGCTCTCACGGCGGTCGCCACCGTGATCCTGCTGTTCCTGGCGCTGCCGATCGTCGTCATCCTCGTCACCTCCTTCAGCAGCAACGCCTTCTCCGCGTTCCCGCCGGAAGTGTGGACGCTGAACTGGTACAAGGCGCTGTTCGCCGACGGCAGCAAATGGCCGGCCGCGCTGTCCCTGAGCGCTCTGGTCGCCGCCCTGAGCACCGTGTTCTCCCTGATCATCGGCGTGACCGCGGCGACCGCCCTGGTCCGCAGCGAACTCCCGCTGCGCTCCGCGGTCTTCGCCCTGGTCCTCGGACCGCTGCTCATCCCGCAGATCGTCACCGCACTCGGCCTGTTCCTGCTCTTCGAGCCGGCCGCGATGCTGGGCAGCCCGATCGCCATCGCCCTGGGCCACACCGTGCTCGCCTCACCCATCGCGGTCCTGATCCTGATCGCCACCCTGCGCGGCATCGACGAACGCCTGGAGGACGCCGCCGCCAGCATGGGCGCCGGCCGCCTCACGATCGCCCGGAAGATCACCTTCCCCCTCGCCGCGCCCGGCATGATCGCGGCAGCGATCTTCTCCTTCATCACCAGCTTCGACGAGTTCTACATCTCCCAGTTCCTCTCCTCCGTCGACACCGTCACCCTGCCGGTGCAGGTCTACAACTCCCTGACCTTCGAGATCGACCCCAGTGTCACCGCGGTCAGTGCGATCCTCATCGCCTTCGCCATCCTCGCCCTGGGCCTGGTCGCCCTGGTGCGCTGGCTCGGCTCCGGACGACAGCAATCCCTTCTCTCCGTCGAGAACACGGTCGGCGTCGCCAACCCCGGAGGCGACGCCGTATGACCGCCGCCGCCACCGCTCAGCCGCACCTGCTGCCGCCCCTCACCTGCGCGTTGCGCCGGCACGGGCCGCGGTACCGCTGACAGCGCCGTCGGCCGGGCACCCGAGTGGGTGCCCGGCCGGTCCCCCCGAAAACTTCCCCGCAGGAGACCCGCAATGAAGACGATCCCGTACTGGATAGAAACCGCCGGTGCGTTCCCCGACCGGTCCGGCAAGCCACTGACCGAGGACACCGACCTGGTGGTCGTCGGCGCCGGCCTGACGGGTCTGTCCACCGCCCTGCACGCCGCCCGCAAGGGCGCCCGTGTCACCCTCGTCGAGAAGGGCCAGATCGGCTCCGGGGCCTCGGCGCGCAACGGCGGCATGGCGAACCTGGGCTTCACCATCGGCGTGAGCCAGGCCATCCGCCGGTACGGACTCGATCGGGCCCGCGAGATCTACAACTCCTACGGCGAGGCCGTGGACACCGTCGAGCGGCTCGTGGACGACGAGTCCATCGACTGCCAGTTCCGTCGCGTCGGACGCCTGGGCGTGGCCTCCCGCCCCGCGCACTTCGAGAACAAGAAGGCCCAGCAGCGCGACCTGGCCAAGTACTTCGGACACGAGACCACACTGGTCAGCAAGTCCGAGCTGCGCTCCGAGATCGGATCCGACGCCTACCACGGCGGTCTGCTCGACCCGTTCAGCGCCGCACTGCACGTCGGCCGCTTCGTGCGCGGCATGGCCGAGGCCTGCGAACGCACCGGTGTCGAGATCCACGAGCGCAACGCGGCCATCGGCGTGCGACGTACCACCGCCGGCCGTTTCGAGGTCAGCACCGAGCGCGGTGTGATCCGCGCCGGGCAGGTCATGATGGCCACCGACGCCTACACCGACAAGAACTTCCCCTGGCTGCGCCGCCAGCAGGTCTGCCTGGGCAGCTTCATCATCGTGACCGAGCCGCTCGGCGAGGAACTGGCCCGGGACATCATCCCGAAGGCCCGCCTCATCGTCGACTCCAACCAGGTCTGTCACTATTTCCGGCTCACCCCGGACAACCGTCTGCTGTTCGGCGGACGCGCCCGCTTCGCGCCGTCCGACCCCACCTCGGACAAGAAGAGCGGAGCGGTCCTGTTCCGTGAGATGTGCGAGATCTTCCCCCAACTCGCCCGGACGAAGGTCGAGTACGTGTGGGGTGGCTCGGTCGGCTTCGCGATGGACCGCATCGTGCACGCCGGGCAGACCGAGGACGGCGTGTACTACTCCATGGGATACGCGGGCCACGGCGTTCAGATGGCCACGCACATGGGTCAGGTCATGGCCGAGGTGATGGACGGCCACCCCGAGGCCAGCCCGGTTCGCGACCTGGCCCCGCCCCGCATCCCCCTCTACAACGGCACCGCCTGGTTCCTGCCCTTCGCGGGCGCCTACTACAAGACGCTGGACCGCATCCGCTGACCGTGCGGCAGCGCACTTCTACGCATACAAGGAGACCCCGAGATGACTGTCGTCCACGATGTTCCCAAGCAACTTTTCATCGGCGGCGGTTGGCAGGACGCGGAGTCCGGCCGCACCCTGTCCGTCGACAACCCGGCCACCGGCGAGGAGCTGTGCCGGGTCGCCGACGCCTCTCCCGCCGACGGGCGGCGTGCCGTCGAGGCGGCGGTCGCGGCGCAAGCCGGCTGGGCCGCGACCCCGCCCCGGGAGCGCAGTGAGATCCTGCGCCGCGCCTACGACCTCATCATCGCGCGCACCGAGGACCTCGCGCTGCTGATAACCCTGGAGATGGGCAAGCCGCTTGCCGAGGCGCGTGCCGAGGTCGCCTACGGAGCCGAGTTCTTCCGCTGGTTCTCCGAGGAAGCCGTCCGTGTCGACGGCGGTCTGACCACCGCCCCCGACGGCAGGAACCGCCTCCTGGTCACCCGCCAGCCGGTCGGCCCCTGCCTGCTCATCACCCCCTGGAACTTCCCCCTGGCCATGGGCACCCGCAAGATCGGCCCCGCCCTCGCCGCCGGCTGCACC
>NZ_POUC01000242.1 GCF_002891435.1 Streptomyces cahuitamycinicus | reverse complement strand
CCGCCCGCGTCCCGACCCGTCGGCGAGCCGGTCGTTCATCTCCCGGCCGGGGGCGCCCGCGGCCAGCCGCACGGCGTCCTGTGCCGGGGTCAACTCCTCGTGAGCGGTACCCCGGAGGGCCTCCGCGAGCAGGCGGTGGGCCCCTACGGCCGTCCGCGCGGCCAGGAACTCCAGCGCGGCCGGGTCGATGCCGGGAGCGGGGGGCGTCTCCGTGTCCAGGGACGGCGGAAGACCGGGTTCACCGGGGAGCCCGGGCAGATCCGGGAGCGGCGGCAGAATGTCACCGGCGGCGTACGCCTCGGCCGCGTCCACGCCCTCCGGCCCCGAGGAGCTCGCCTCGGAGGCCCCGCTGCGCGCCTGCAGGTCCTCCAGCAGGGCGGTTTCGTCGCGTCCGCGCATCAGCAGCAGCACGAACGGGTCCTGGTCCAGCAGCCGTGCCACCTGGTAGCAGAGGGCCGCCGTGTGTCCGCAGTGGTCCCAGGCCTCGCAGTCGCACTCCGGCTCCAGGTCGCCCAGGCCCGGCAGCAGTTCGACGCCCGCGTCGGCCGCGTCCTCGACCAGGTGCGGCGGCATCTCCCGGTCCAGCAGCGCCGCCACATGACCGGCCCGTTCCGCTGCCATGTCCAGGAAGCGGTCCCACTGCTCGGGCGAGAGTTCCTCCAGCAGCACGTCGGCCCGGTGTGCCGAACCGTCGCGGTCCTGGACGACGGCTGTCAGCCGCCCCGGACGCACCGATACCGCCCCGACAGCGCCCGCGCGGGCAATCCGGCGGCCCGTCTTGAGCTGTGCCGAGTCCAGCGCCGTGCCCTCCAGGGCCTTCAGCCAGGCCTGGCCCCACCAGGTCTGCGCGAAGCCCCGCCCGTGCGCGGGTGGCAGCGCGGCGAAGGTGCGTTCCAAGTCGCCATCGTGCCGAGTCATCGCAGGCTCCCTCGCAGTTCGACCAGATCCGCCAGTTCCGCGTCGGTCAGTTCCGTGAGCGCCGTCTCGCCGGCGCCCAGGACCGCGTCCGCCAGTGCCCGCTTGCGCAGCAGCAGTTCGGCGATGCGGTCCTCGATCGTTCCCTCCGCGACGATTCGGTGCACCTGCACGGGCCGGGTCTGGCCGATGCGGTAGGCGCGGTCGGTCGCCTGCGCCTCGACGGCCGGGTTCCACCAGCGGTCGTAGTGCACGACATGCTCGGCCCGGGTGAGGTTCAGCCCCGTGCCCGCAGCCTTCAACGACAACAGGAACACCGGCACCTCGCCGTCCTGGAAGCACCGCACCATGGCCTCGCGCTCGGCGACGGGCGTCCCCCCGTGCAGGAACTGCGACGGTGTGCCTCGGGCGGCGAGGTGCCGTTCGAGGAGGCGGCCCATCTGCACGTACTGCGTGAACACGAGCACGCCCGCCCGCTCGGCGAGGATCGTGCCGAGCAGCTCGTCCAGCAGCTCCAGCTTCCCGGAGCGCCCGGAGATCACCGGCCGCTCCTCCTTGAGGTACTGCGCCGGGTGGTTGCAGATCTGCTTGAGACCGGTCAGCAGCTTCACGATCAGGCCCCGCCGGGCCATGCTGCCGCCGCCGGAGATCTCCGCGAGCGCCTCACGCACCACGGCTTCGTACAGCGCCGCCTGCTCCTCGGTGAGCGACACGGCATGATCGGTCTCCGTCTTCGGCGGCAGCTCGGGCGCGATCCCCGGGTCCGACTTGCGGCGGCGCAGCAGGAACGGCCGTACGAGCCGGGCCAGCCGGTCGGCCGCGGCCGGGTCCTGACCGCCCTCGACGGCTTCCGCGTACCGACTGCGGAAGGTGCCGAGCCGGCCCAGCAGCCCCGGGGTCGTCCAGTCGAGGATCGCCCACAGCTCCGACAGGTTGTTCTCCACCGGGGTGCCGGTGAGCGCCACGCGCGCACGTGCGCCGATGGAACGCAGCTCCCGCGCGGTCGAGGAGTAGGGGTTCTTCACGTGCTGGGCCTCGTCCGCCACGAGCATGCCCCACGGCACGCCGGCGAACCGGGGCGCGTCCAGGCGCATCGTGCCGTACGTGGTGAGCACGAACTCCCCGTCCGCCAGGTCGTTCAGGCCGCGCCGAGCCCCGTGGAAGCGCCGCACGGGTGTGCCGGGCGCGAACCGTTCGATCTCCCGCTGCCAGTTGCCCATCAGGGACGTCGGGCAGACCACCAGGGTCGGTCCGGCGGACCCCGCGTCGGTTTGCCGGTGCAGGTGCAGGGCGATCAGGGTGATCGTCTTGCCGAGCCCCATGTCGTCGGCGAGGCAGCAGCCCAGGCCCAGCGATGTCATACCGGCGAGCCAGTTCAGGCCGCGCCGCTGGTAGTCCCGCAGAGTGGCGTCGAGGGCGGGCGGCTGCTCCACGGGCCGCTGCGCCTCCGGGTCCGACAGCCGCTCCCGGAGGGCCGCGAGCCACCCGGTGGGCCGCACCTCGACCCGGCGGCCGTCCACCTCCGCCCAACCGGTCAGGGCCGCGCCCAGGGCGTCCACGGGCGTCACCTTGCGGTCCTGCCGGGAGCGCGCCTGGCGCGCCTCCTGCGGGTCGATCAGGACCCACTGGTCGCGCAGTCGTACCACCGGGCGCTTGGCCTCGGCCAGGCGGTCCAGCTCCTCACGGTCCAGCCGCCTGTCACCCAGGGCGAACGACCATGTGAAGGCGAGCAGCGCGTCGGCGGACAGGAACGACGGCATGGCCGCGAAGGCCGTACCGGATTCCGGCTCGCCGTCGGAAGGCCCCACGTCCGCGCGCGTGCTGAGACCACGGGACAGCCCCTTCGGCCAGTGCACGTCGACCCCGGCCGCGCTCAGTGCGAGGGCGCCCGCTCCGAGCAGCTCGGTGACCTCGTCGTCGGCCAGGTCTGCCGCGCCCGGCACGGTCGCCGACAGCAGGGGGGTGAGCGGGGCCCAGGCCCGGGCCGCACGGCGCAGGGCGAGCAGTGCGTCCATCCGCGCCCGGGGACCGAAGGCCTCGCCCCCGGTGCCGGCCCAGACGTCCGCGGCGTCCGCGACGAGCGCCGGATCGCTGACGCTGTGCACCTGGAGCACGGCCCGGAACGCCACGGCCGTGCCGTCGTCCGCCGCGTCAGTCAAGCCGTCCGCCTCGATCCGCAGCGACAGCCGCACGCCCGCGTCGTGGCCCGCCGCGACATCGGCGGCCCAGGCGCGCTGCTCGGGCAGCCGCACCGGCTCCGGCGACGCGTAGGCAGGACCGCCCGTCACCAGCGACGCGGCGGGGGAGCGGGGCAGAGTGTCGGCGACAGCGTCGAGGAAGGCGCGCACGAGCTGCTCGGGGTCGGGCAGCCGCAGCGGCCCGGCGCCTGCCAAGGGCGCGGCGTGCGCCTCGGGCGGCATCGCGGCGGCGAGGCGGCGCAGGTCCTCGATGTCCTCGGCGCTCAGCGGGCCCGCGCGCCAGGCGTCGTGGTCGCCCGGGGACAGTCCGGGCAGCAGCAGTCCGCGCGCTACGAGGCGCAGGGCGTGCAGGGCCGCCGCGCCCCAGAAGACGGTGGAGCGGTGGCCCGGCCCGCCGGCACGCGCGCGTGTGAGGACGGGCAGGGCTGTGCGCACCGGCACCAGGACGGCGGGCACGCTTGCTTCCCCGACTCCTCCGTCATGCGGCACGACGACGGTCAGATCCGCGGCGGACGAGGAGGCCACCACCGGAGGGGCGGCGCCGTCGGGCCACCAGAAGGCGACACTCCCGGTGCGTGCGGGGTCGCCGGGCAGGAACACGGAGTGGCAGAACAGCAGTTCCGAGATGTCGGAGGAGGGTGCCGGGGGAGTCGGATGCTCGGCTATGGCTGATTCCTCAAATTTGACTAGTGAGCGGAGTCGCCGAGAGTACAGCACTTCCGGCACGCATGGGTATGGCTGGGCTGTGAACTGGGTCACCATAGAGGTCTCAGGGGTGCGTCAGGGGTGCACCTCAGGGATGTCTCAGGGTCGCGGTCCGGAACCGCCGTGAACGCGGGTCCGTTTTCGAGACAGAGAGCGGCACTGGCCGCGAAGGAGGCGACAGTCATGTCGAAGAACGCCAAGATCGCCGTGGGCGGCGTGGCGGTCGGGCTCATCCTGCTGATCTGGCTGCCCTGGTGGGCATCGCTCCTGATCATCCTGGGAGTCCCGGCCGCCGCGTACCTCACGCTGGACCCATCGCAGCGGCGCAGGCTGCGCCGCGCCACCCGCAAGGAGCTCGGCCGCTGAGGCGCTGACCCGGCGGGCGCCAGGCCCGCATCGCAGCGGCCCTGCCGAACCGTCCCAGCCTGGCTGAACCGGCTCAGCGCGGCCGAACCGGCCCAGTACGGCCGAACCGGCCCAGTACGGCCGAACCGGACCAGTACGGCCGAACCAGCTCAGTTCGGCCGTACGGCCATCTTGTCCAGTGCCTCGAGGAGACCCGGCAGTTCCGGTCCCCGGCCCACCGGCAGGACCTCGCCGGGTTCCTCGTCGAGCAACACGAAAGCGATGTCGTCGGTCCTGGCGACGAGCGACCAGCCCGGACCGTCGGCCCGCAGGGTCCGGGCGTCGCCCGGCGCGAAGGACGACCGGACCCGGCCCAGCGGCGGCGGCGAGTCGATATAGGTGCGTACCTCCGCGAGCACGCGCCGGATGCCGCTGTGGCCACCCTTCTGCCCGTTCTCCCCGCGTTCGTCGGAGCCGTCGGTCGCACCGCCCCCGTCGGTGGCCGTCCCCGTTGCCGCCCCTGTGGCCGCCCCCGTCAGGAACTCGGCGTCGTCGATCTGCTCCCGCCACGTCGCCCACTGCAGCGCGATCTCGTCGGCGCCCAGGCGCCGCTGGGCCGGGCCCCAGACGCTGGTGTCCGGCGGGGCCAGCGGCGGCCGGTCGTCGGCCTCCGGATCCGGATCGTGCGGCGCGGGCACCCCGGGTGCCGCGACGGCGACCGCGAGAGGCCAGCCGGGCAGGGCCGCGACGACCGTGCGCTCGTCGGGCGACAGCTCGTACTCCATGCCGCAGTCCCAGGACGCGATCGCGACGGCCACCAGCGAGACGTCGTCGATGGCCACCGTCCACCGGGCGCCCTCACTGTCCTGGCCGAGGACCAGGCCGTACCCGTCGGCGAGGGGTGCGAGACCGAGCGCCGCGCATGCCTCCGGGTAGTCGTCGCCCAGCACGCTCGGGAACTTCGCCGGCGTCAGCAGCACCGCCGTCAGCACATAGAGCGCATCGTCCTCGGCGGCGACGGCTTCCTCGTCCGTCCCGGCCATCCCAGCCTCCCCATCGGTTCGTCCATCGGCGCGCACCCTAGTGCGCCCGCAAGCCCGTTGTCACGGCCTCGCGTGCGCACGCGGACCTGCAGTTTTCCGGCGGACGGGGCGAATCGGCCTGCGCGCGGCGCGAGTCACGCCGCCGGCAGCCCCAGCAAGTCGCGGGCCACGGTCTCCGGCGACTCGCCGCGTTCCCGGGCGAGCGCGACCACGGCGCGGCAGGCCAGCTCGTTCACGCCGAACGACAGAGCCTCCGGTGACACCCATCCGGCCGCCTCGTCGGCCCGCTCCTGCTCGTCCTCCGCGCAGGCCGTGACATAGGTCGCCGCGGCCTCGAAAAGATTGTGCGGACGCTTGTCCCCACCGGCCTTCGGCTCCGTCTGCAACGCATCAGCGACCCTTCCCCCGGCTTTGCGGAACCTGCCCCACATGCTGACCACCTTCCCCCTGCGCGCCTACCGTGCTTGGTCATTCATCTCCTGGCCACCAACGTAAAGTTGGAGAACCTGTGGCAGAAGGGGGACGGCACGGTGAAGCGCTTCTCGCGGCTCGAACGGATCCGTCGGATGGACCCGTACGAGGAGGCTACCGAGATCTACCGGCTCAGCGTGGCGTACGAGTTCCCCTGGGACTTCACACGCGCCCTGGAGCTGGCCCTCTACCGCACCTACGCCGTCCCGAGCATCGGCCGGCTGCTGGCGCGCACGGCTGAGCTCACGGACCGGACGCAGAAGCGCTACGACGACACCTCACTGCTCCTGGACGCCATCGTCGAGCACGGCTTCGGCAGCGACGAGGGCAGGACCGCGGTCCGCCGCATCAATCAGATGCACCGCAGCTACGACATCAGCGACGACGACATGCGCTACGTCCTGTGCACCTTCGTCGTGATGCCCAAGCGGTGGATCGACGCCTACGGCTGGCGCAGGATGTCACGCCACGAGACCGTCGCGAGCGCCGTCCACTACCGCGCCCTGGGCCGGCACATGGGGATCAAGGACATCCCCCAGACCTACGAGGAGTTCGAGACCTGCCTCGACACCTACGAGGCAGCCCACTTCGCCTGGGACCAGGACGCCCGGCGCGTCTCGGACGCCACACTCGACCTGATTGCCTCCTGGTACCCCGGCCCGCTCGCACCCCTGCTGCGCACCACCACCCTCGCGCTGCTGGACGACTCGCTGCTGCGCGCCTTTCGCTACACCCCGCCGAGTGCCGCCACGCGCGCGTGGGTGCGTCGAACGGTGCGGCTGCGGGGCCGCGCCGTCCGCCTGCTGCCGCCCCGGCGCACCCCGCACTTCGCCCGCCAGAACCGCGAGATCAAGGGCTACCCGTACGGCTACCGGATCGCCGACCTGGGCACCCGCCCGGTCCCAGGCGTCCGGGGCTGCCCCGTGCGGCGCGCGGCTGCGGCTGGCGAGGCAGGTTGACGCGGCGCCTCAGCCCTCGCGCACGGCGAGCGCCAGGAAACGGGACTCCTCGTCGACGTACGACGTCAGGCGCCACCCGGAACTCGCCAGCAGCGGACGGAGGTTGGGCTCGGCGCGCAGGTCGTCCGGGGTGATCGAGCGGCCGTGGCGGGCTGCGAGAGCCGCCCTGCCGATCGGGTGGAACAGCGCCAGCACACCACCCGGGCGTACCACGCGCGCCAGCTCCCGAAGGTTCTCGGCCGGGCTTTCGAGGTGCGAGATGAGACCCGCCCCGAACACGGCGCCCAGCGACCGCGAGCGCAGGGGCAGCGCGGCGACATCCGTGAGCAGCAACTGCCCGTCGCGGTCCCGGCCGGCCCGTACGGCCTCCCGCAGCATGGCGGGCGTGATGTCCGCCCCCAGGACCACGCCAGAGGCCCCCACGGCGGCTCGCAGCGGCGGCAGGGCGCGACCGGTGCCGCACCCCGCGTCGAGCACCCGGTCGCCCGCCCGCAGTCCGAGCTCGGCGACCGCGGCGGCGTAGGCGGGACCGTCATCGGGAAACCGGCTGTCCCAGTCGGCGGCGCGGGCGGTGAAGAACTCCTGAACACGCGTCTGCTCGTCGCTCATGTCCTGCATGATTCCGCACCGGCACGGCTGACGCCTCACCGGCGGGGAGGACACCGCAACACGAAGCCGACGCCTCACCGGCAGGGAGGACACCGCAGCGATACGGATTGCGTCTCACCGGCATCGCTGGCGTCTCACCAGGACGGATCACGTCTCACCGGTACGGATGACGCCTCAGCGCACACGTTCGAGCGTGACCCGATCGTTCCGGTGCATCCTTGGGCCATATTCCAACACCTTTCAAAATGCGCCCCGTTCGCGCGCCCCTGCCGGGTCTAACGTCCCGGGGCCATGGGACACCTGGACCACGCAGCCCTGGGATGGCTGACCCCCGCACTGTCGTACGTGATGGCCTGCATAGGCGCCGCGCTCGGTCTGCGCTGCACCGTCCGCGCGCTCGCCACCACCGGGCGCTCGCGCCGCAACTGGCTCGTCACCGCCGCCTCGGCGATCGGCACCGGCATCTGGACCATGCACTTCGTGGCGATGCTCGGCTTCGGCGTCTCCGGTACCGACATCCGCTACGACGTGCCGCTCACCCTGCTGAGCCTGCTCGTCGCCATGGTCGTCGTCTGCGCGGGCGTCTTCGCCGTCGGCTACGGCAGGGACCGCGGCCGGGCCCTGCTCGTCGGCGGGCTCACCACCGGCCTCGGCGTCGCCAGCATGCACTACCTGGGCATGGCGGCCGTCCGGCTGCACGGCGACGTGACGTACGACCCGCTGCTCGTCGGACTGTCCGTCCTGATCGCCGTCGTCGCGGCGACGGCGGCCCTGTGGGCGGCCCTCAACATCAAGTCGCCCGTGGCGGTCACCATCGCCTCCCTGATCATGGGTGCGGCCGTCAGCAGCATGCACTACACCGGAATGTTCGCGGTGGGCGTGCGCGTCACGCCCTCCGCGGAGGTCCTGCCCGGGGCCACGGCGATGCAGTTCATCTTCCCCCTCGCCGTCGGCCTCGGCTCCTATCTCTTCCTGACCTCGGCCTTCGTCGCGCTGTCGCCGACGGCGGGAGAACGTGCGGCGTCCGCCTCGGCCCAGCGGCCGGTGCAGGGCGCCGCCCCCTAGCCGCGCAGGTGGCCACCGGCCGCGGTGAAGGCCCGGGCGGTGCGGTGCGCGGAACCGTGGAGCACCCCGCGGTCCGGGGAACGGCGCACCCGGCGGTCAGGAAGCCGCCAATCGTGAGGGCCGGTGGTCAGGTCCGGTCCAGTGGCCCGGGTTGCGCGCCTGGCGGCGGCTCGAACGGCTCCCCAGCCGGCCCGTTGTGAGCCTGATCTGTGCTCCGTGCCGACGACGCTCCTGAGGCGCCCTCACACGACAGTGCGCCGCCCCGCCCAGCCGCCGGCCCGCACCCCCGATCCACTCCGAGCGAGGAGTCCATGCGAACACCCCGTAGGACCTCCACAGTCGGCGCCGAGGCGCCGCCCCCTCTCGCGCGCGGTCGCCGTGCGCATGCCGGACCACCCGCCGACGAGGACCCCGACACACCCTCGGGTGCCGCGCCGGACGCGGCACCCCCGCGCGCGGAGCGCTGGCACATACGCCCCCGCACCGTCCGCGCCAAGATCGTCTGCCTGCTGATGGTGCCGGTCGTCTCTCTCCTGGCCCTGTGGGCCTACGCCACCGTCACCACCGCCCAGGACGTCTCCCGGCTACGGCAGGTCCAGCGCGTGGACGCCACGGTCCGGGCCCCCGTTTCCGCTGCCGTCGCCGCCCTCCAGGCCGAACGCGCGGCCGCCGTACGCCACGCCACCGACCCGTCCGCCGTCCGGACCGGAGAACTGGACGAGCTCGCCCGGCGCACCGACCGGGCCGTCGCGAAACTGCGGCTCGGCAAGAACACCACCGTCGCCGACAGCGGGGACCTGCCCGCCGGAGTCGCCCAGCGGCTGAAGGCGTTCGTCGCCGGTGCCGAGCGACTGCGGCCACTGCGCACCGCGGTGCAGGACCGGCGCGCGGGCTGGGCCGAGACGTACGACCGCTACACCCGGACCATCTCGGCCGCCTTCGGCGTCGGCGGTGCCCTCACCGGCATCCGGGATGCCGACCTCGGCTCCGACGCGCGCGTGCTGCTCGAATTCGCCCGCGCGGGCGAGGCACTGGCCCAGGAGGACGCGGTGCTGGCGAGTGCCCGCCTGGACGGCTCCCTGTCCGGGGACCGGCTCCGGCTCTTCACCGCCGCCGTCGACCTGCGCCGGACGCTCACCGAGTCGGCCGTCGCGGACCTGAGCGGCACCGAGCGCTCCGCATGGGACGCCCTCGCCGACAGCAGCGCCTACACCGGCCTGCGCGACGCCGAGACCGGGGTCCTCGCCGGCGAGCCGGGCGCCAGGGCGGTCGACGCGGCACCCGAGAGCACCTGGAACACGGCCCACGCGCGCGTGCAGAACGGCATGCGCGTCATCGAGGACGACGCGGCACGCGGGGTCGCCGAACGGGCCGACCCGTTCACCCGGGGACTACTCACCCCGGCCGGCGCCGCCGTGCTGCTCGGCCTCGCCGCCGTCGCCGCCTCGCTCGTCATCTCCGTACGCATCGGACGCGGCCTCGTGGTGGAACTGGTCAGCCTGCGCAACGGTGCCCTGGAGATCGCCCGGCGCAAACTCCCCGACGCCATGCGGAAACTGCGCGCGGGCGAGGAGATCGACATCCGCGCCGAGGCTCCGTCGGGAGCGCCCGCGGAGGACGAGACAGGGCAGGTCGCCGAGGCCCTCGGCACCGTGCACCGCGCCGCGCTGCGGGCCGCCGTGGAACGCGCCGAACTCGCCAGCGGCATCTCCGGCGTCTTCGTCAACCTCGCCCGGCGCAGCCAGATCCTCGTCCACCGGCAGCTGGCCCTCCTCGACAGCATGGAACGCCGCTCCGACGACCCGAACGAGCTGAGCGACCTCTTCCGTCTCGACCACCTCACCACCCGCATGCGGCGCCACGCGGAGAGCCTGATCATCCTCTCCGGAGCCGCCCCGGGCCGGGCCTGGCGCATGCCGGTCTCCCTGACGAACGTGGTCCGCGCGGCCGTCTCCGAAGTGGAGGACTACGCGCGCGTGGAGGTACGGCAACTCCCCGAGGCAGCCGTCGCCGGCGCGGCCGTCGCCGACCTCACGCACCTCCTGGCCGAGATCATCGAGAACGCCGCCCAGTTCTCCCCGCCCCACACGCGCGTGCGCGTCACCGGAGAACCCGTCGGCAACGGCTACGCCGTCGAGGTCGAGGACCGCGGCCTCGGCATGGGCAAGGAGACCCTCGCCGAAGCCAACCGCCGCATCGCCCAGTCCGAGGCGCTCGACTTGTTCGACAGTGACCGGCTCGGCCTGTTCGTGGTAAGCAGGCTCGCCGCCCGGCACGACGTCAAGGTCCACCTGAGGACCTCCCCGTACGGCGGCACCACCGCGGTCGTCCTGCTGCCCACCGCCCTGCTCCACACCGTCGCGGGGCAACCAGCCCCCGAAGCGGCGGAACCCGCGCGACAGCCCGGGCCTCGCGCCTACGCGCGCGTGCCCGATGACATCCCCTTCCAGGACGCCGTCCCGGCCCAGGCCGACCGGCGTGCCCTCGTGGCCCCCGTACCGGCCGCCGCGGAGCCCGAGGCACTGCTGCACCATGCGGACAGCTCGCGTCATGCGGACAGTCCGCGTCACCAGGAGGCCCCGAGCCGGACCCCACCCCCAGGAGTCGCCACCTTGCGACTGCACCGTCCACCGCAGCAGCCCGAAGACTACGACGACCTCCCGCGCCGCGTACGACAGGCCAGTCTCGCTCCCCAACTGCGCGAGGAGCGTCCCGAGGACCAGCCGTCGACGTCCTCTCCCCGGGACGACGAGCGCACCCCCGAACTCGTACGGGACCGCATGGCGGCCTACCGCTCCGGATGGGCGCGCGGCGGCGGCAGGCAACCCGGTCGCGGCGCCACCCCCGGCCCCGTGACGGGCAGCGACAGCAGCGAAGGAGACCCCGCATGATCCAGGATCCGAGCACAGAGTCCGCCCGGCGCTCAGGCGAACTCGACTGGCTGCTGGACGATCTGGTGCTCCGCGTGAGCGACATCCGGCACGCCGTAGTGCTGTCCAACGACGGCCTCGCCGTGGGCGCCTCGACCGGTCTGCGCCGTGAGGACGCCGAGCACCTCGCCGCCGTCGCCTCGGGCTTCCACAGCCTCGCCAAGGGCGCGGGACGGCACTTCGGCGCCGGCGGGGTCCGCCAGACCATGGTGGAGATGGACGAGGGCTTCCTGTTCGTGGCCGCCGCGGGCGACGGCTCCTGCCTCGCCCTCCTCACCGCCGTCACCGCCGACATCGGCCTCGTGGCCTACGAGATGGCCCGCCTGGTCAAACGCGTCGGCGAGCACCTCGGCACCGCGCCCCGCATGGCCGCGCAGCCCCCCGCCGCAGGATGAACCGGGAGAACGGTCCGCGCCCATGACCGAGGACATGACGGGCACTCCGCGCGAGCAGGGCAGCCAGTGGTACGACAACGAGGCCGGCCCGCTCGTCCGCCCCTACGCCATGACGGGCGGACGCACCCGGCCCGGCCCCACCGGCGTTCGCTTCGACCTGATCGCCCTGGTCACGCTGGACCCGGGCGCACCCGGAGTGGACGACGCCCCGCTCGGCCCGGAACACCGCAACCTCCTCGACCTGTGCCGCCCGGAGACCCAGTCGGTCGCCGAACTCGCCGCCGGCGCGGACCTGCCCGTCGGCGTGGTCAGGGTCCTCCTCGGCGATCTGCTGGAACTCGGCTGCGTCACCGTCAGCCGCCCCGTACCACCGGCGCAACTGCCCGACGAACGCATCCTGCGCGAGGTGATCGAGGGCTTGAGAGCGCTGTAGCCCGACTCACCGACTCACCGACTCACCGACCCACCGACCCACCGACTCACCCACGACCGACGGGCCGCCCCCACACC
>NZ_POUC01000241.1 GCF_002891435.1 Streptomyces cahuitamycinicus | reverse complement strand
TCCCCGACCAGGACCGGCCCCGCCCCGACCCGGTGTTCAGCCTGCGGTCGTTCCGGAAGGCCGGGTGAACGGCAGGGCGAGGGGGGCGGGCGAAGGCCGAACGGCTCGGTCTCGGCGACGGGCCAGAGGCCGAAGCCGTCAGGGGCGCCGGTCTCCAGGATGTGCTGCATCACAATCACTCGGGCAAGTGTTCCGCATGCCCTGCCCCGGTCGCCTCTCGTTTCCGCGCCGCCGGGGGCGCCCACCGTGTCCGGCGCGCGCCCCCGGCAGCATCCCTCAGGTGACCGTGCAGTTCCGGTCGCCCAGTGTGAAGGCGGCCGGCTTGGTGTTGGTGCCAGTCCAGTTCGCCGTGAAGCCGAAGCTCACCGACGATCCCGCCGCCACGTTCGCGTTCCAGCCGACGTTCTTCGCCGTGACCGCCGAACCCGACTGTGCCGCCTCGGCGTTCCAGGCCTGACTCAGCTTCTGGCCGTCGGGGAAGGCCCAGTTCAGGGACCAGCCGTTCCAGGCGCTCGTACCGGTGTTGGCGAGCTGGACGTCCGCCTGGAAGCCGCCCGCCCACTGGCTGGTGACCTTGTACGTCACCTTGCAGGCGCCCGTCGGCCCCGGGTCGGGGCCCGGTCCCGGGTCTGTCGTGCCGCCGCCGGAGCCGTCGCCGTAGATGACGCCCCGGCCGTTCGTGGAGACGTAGACACGGCCGTACACGCGCGGGTCGCCGGTGATCGCCGCGCCCGTCCAGCCCCACTGGTGGGCGTCGTCGTTGATGCGGGTCCAGCTCGTGCCCTTGTCCGTGGAGCGGAAGATGCCGCGCACACCGCCGATCTTCGCGCTGGTGTAGAGGGTCTGGTAGGAGGCTCCGGGTGCCGCCTTGCCGAAGCCGATGGTGTCGGCCTGCTCGACGTTCGACAGCTTGGTGAAGCTCGCCCCGCCGTCCGTGGAGTGCCACAGGCCGTAGGCGCCGTCCGTCGCGCCACCGGCCAGCCAGACGTCGCCCTTCCCGCCCGGCAGCGCCTTGAAGCGGACGCTGTCACCGCTCGGCAGCCCCGTGGCCGGTGATGCCTTGAAGGTCGCCCCGCCGTCCGTACTGACGTAGAACTTCCCGGACTTGAAGCCGTAGAAGGTCTTCGGATCGACGCGGTCCGCCTCGACGATCGCCCCGGCGGGGATCCCTCCCGAGGCCTGCCACGACGTGCCGAAGCCCGTTGCGTGGTGCACGCCGGCGCCCTCGGGGCTCCACACGAACCGGCTGCCGTCGGCCGCCGAAGCGACCGTGCCGCCGCCGCTCACGCCCGAAGGGTCGGTCCCGGCGAACCAGTTGGCGCCGTTGTCCGTGGAGAACGCGATGTGCGGTCCCGAGTCCAGGTTGCCCGTCCGCACCACCGTGTTCGGGTTCGACTCGGCGAAGTCCAGGCTCGTGGTCGTCGTGAAGTTCGGCTGGGTGAACATCATCGAGGGGACCTTCGTCAGGTCCGTGTGCCGGAAGCCGCCGATGTCGCCGAGTGCGCTCAGCAGCGGGGCGCCGGACGGGGGAGAGGCGAGGTCGTTGACCGCCGTCTCCTCCAGGCCCCGCACCATCGGCTTGACGGTGAACTTGCCGCCGCTGTCCCAGTTCCCCAGGTTCTCCGTGCCGTAGATCGTCGCACCCGTCCCGTACATCATCCGGTTCGAGTCGAAGGGGTCGATCTCCAGGGCCTCGGTCATCCACCCCAGCTTCGGCGTCTGCTCGGGCGGTTGCGGATTCGCGCCCCAGGTCAGCCACGGCGCGGACGAGACGTCCATCGTGTAGCGGTTCTCGCGGTTCGGATACGACGTGTAGTCCCACGCCTTGGTCCAGGTCGCGCCGCTGTCCGTGGAGCGGAAGATCTGTGTGTCCGGCCACCAGGCGCTGTACGCGGTCGCCATCACCGTGCCCGGCTTCTGCCGGTCCACGGTCAGCCCGCTGAAGCCGTAGAAGGTGTCGGCCTCCGCCACCGGGCTGATGTCCGTCCACGTTCCGGTGCCGGTCGCGTACCGCCACAGCCCGCCCTTGCCGCCGTCGTACGGGCCGCCCTTGTCGCTGTACGCGAGATGGAGGTAGCCGTTCTTCGCGTCCAGGACGCCCTTGTGCGCCAGGTGGCCGGTGGGCTGTCCGGCCAGCCGCTGCCAGGTCGCGCCCGCGTCCGTCGACCGGTACACCGCGTTGTCCTTGTCGGCGACCCCGACGTAGATCGTCTTCGTGGCGTTCCCGGTGGTGCCCGTGGACTCGTCGAAGGTGACCCAGACGATGCCCTGGTTGTCGGACGCGTAGCCGCTCGTGTCGCTCGGGTCCTGCGCGTAGTTGCCGACGTTCGGGAAGTCGGCGACCTGCGACCAGGTCACGCCCGAGTCCGTCGACCGCCACAGCCCCTTGCCGCTGGGCGCCCCGAGGTACAGCACGCTGTTCCGGTTCGGGTCGACGGCCAGCCGCTCGCCCATGCCGCGCCCCGGCATGTTGCCGCCCAGCTTGAACGGCAGGCCGGCCTTCTGCCAGCTCGCGCCCCGGTTGGAGGAGCGCATGACCGCACCGTTCTTCGGATCCCAGCTGTTGGTGTACGTACCGACCGCCGCGTACACCTTGTCCGGGTCGACGGAGTCGGAGGCGATGCTCACGACGCCGGTGTGCCCCCAGTCGTCCCAGCCGACCGAGTCCAGCAGCGGCGTCCAGGTCTTGGAGGACTCCTGCCAGCGGTAGGCACCGCCGATGTCCGTGCGGGCGTAGGCCAGGTTCTTCTCGGAGCGGTTGAAGACGATACCGGGCACGAACCCGCCCCCGTCGATCCGGGCGTTCTTCCAGGTGTACGTGTCAGCGGCGAGCTTCGTCGCCGGGGGATCGGCGGCCAGTGCGCTGGGCGCACCCGACAACAACCCGGCCGCCAGCGCCAGCACGGCCGTGAGAACACGGGTTCTTCGCACGGTGGGGTTCCTTCCGTGAGGGGGGAACGTGCGAGAGCCGGGCGGTCCCTCGTGCGGGTGGGGACCGCCCGGCCCTGGTGGCCCCGCGTCAGGTGCAGGGCCTTGTACGCAGAGCTTCGGACGCTGCTTCGGGGGCGGGGAACTGCGCGACCAGCCACAACGGCCGCGCAGCCGCCCACCCTCCCCGCAGCGCCCGGCGGGGTTATTCGAGAAGCTCCGCGTACGAGCCCATGGCCAAGGCGATGTCCGCCTGAGCCCAGAACCGGTGGTACGTGAACGACGGCACCGCGCCGCCCGCGAGATAGCTCTCGATCTTCGACCAGGCCGGGTCGTCCTCGTAGAAGGACCGGATGGAGTCGAACGTCGACGACGAGTTGATCGCGTCGCCGTTCGGCATCGTGCCCGTCCAGCCGCTCGGGATGTGCACCGGGTCGTCGAACCGGTTGTAGTCGGCCCGGTTCTCGGAGACTGCGATCCCGAGATCGGTCTGGTGGTTCGCCCACATGCCGTCCAGCAGCTTCTTCGCCGCCGCCGCGGCCTCCGTGTCACCGGAGCGGTCCGCGTAGTACGTCAGGGTCTTGGCGAACGAGGCCGCCACACCGACGTCGTTGGTGTAGTCGGCGACGGTGACGTGCAGCCCGCTGTTGGCGCCGGGGCTGGAGGCGTTCCAGGTGTCGGGCTGGCCCGACCACTGCAACGTCGACGGGATGCGGTAGGTGCCGTCCGGGTTGAACGTGGTCTTGGACAGCGCCCAGTCGACCCACTTGTCGAGGACCGCCTTGGCCTTCGCGTTCCCCGTCTGCTGGTACAGCTCGGCGACCCGCTCCACGGACCACGCCTGGAAGCCGAACCACTGGTTGGACGGCGGGTCGTGGTACACGGGCTTCTCGTCGTAGTACATGCCGTAGAACGTCGACTTCCCGGCGGGCGGGGTCGCGTACCGGCCCGCCCAGCTGTTGGTCGCGCCGCCGGCGATGGCGCCCTCGTCCGACTGCAGCCAGCGGTAGAACTCCAGCTGCCGGTCCATGGACTTGGCCCAGTCCGCCGCGCCCGTCGCCGACTTGGGCTTCAGCGGGGCGTAGTTGCCGAGCGCGTACGCCGCGAGGGGGTTCTGGTAGCCGCCGTGGGCGTGGCTGGAACCGATGCGCCAGGACCAGCCGGCGTTGGTGTCGGTGGCGCCGCCCCAGGCGTAGTACCAGGACATCAGGTACATCGAGGCGTCCTTGCCGGTGCCGGCCGGGCAGGCCGCGGGTCCGACGCAGTTGCCGATCTTCTTGAAGTACTTGTCGAACATGGAGTAGCGCAGGTAGTCGCCCATCTTGGCCGCCTTGGCGACGGTCCCGGAGACCTGCCCGCCCTTGCCCTGCTCCTTCGCCCAGATGTCCGCCCAGTACGCGGCCTGCACGGCCCGTGCGTCGGCGTCCGGAGCGTTGGTGAACTTCCACTGCTTGGCGTAGGAGGCGTCACCGGTGAACAGGTCCAGATAGCCGTTCTTGCCGCCGTACTTGAAGGCGTCGCAGGTCGGCTGCGGCACCGTCTCCCACACCGACTCCTGCGCGCCGCGCTGGAAGGTGTTGATGTACGACGGGCCGGTGTCCGACGGGCCCGCCTCGCACTTGCCGGGCGAGTTGCCGTAGCCGTAGACGTTGTCGACGTCCTGCAGCCAGTGCATGCCGTAGACGTCGTCCGTACCGTAGGCGCTCTTCAGCTCACCCGCGATCGGGTCGGTGCCGACCGGGACACCGGTGTCGAGCTTGGCCGGATACTCGTTCGGCGTGTCCAGCTCGGGTGCGTAGGTGGCCGGCTTGGCGGCGTTGTAGAAGGAGTTGGTCGGCTGGTCGGCCTTGGTGGGGATCATGTACTTCTCCATGAGATCCCACGCGCCGTTGAACTTGGACCAGTCACCCGTCACCTTGCCGTACATGGCCTGGAGCCACAGGAGGTAGCTGTACGCCTCCGACGTGGTCTCGTGGCCGTGGTCCGGCGCCTCGACGATCAGCGTCTCGACCGAGTGGTAGGGAATGCCCTCGGGGGAGAAGTAGCCGTTCGCCGGGTTGGTGATCTTCCCGTACAGCTCCAGGAAGCGGGCGTCGTAGACTTTCGCCGCCGCCAGCTGGGTCACGGTGACCGACGCCTTGCCGTGGCCCGCGGCCGTCGACTCGAACACGGCGGAGCCGGAACCGGAGTTCGCGGCCGCCACGGTCACCTTCTGGGCGGTGTTCCAGTTCTGCGGCGTGAACGTCAGCGACGCGCCGGCCGAGACCGAGAGCCCCGCGTTGCCGCTCGCGCGGGCCGAGGTCACCGTCACGTTCGCCGAGGGCTGCTTGGACAGCTTCACCTCGTAGGTGCCCGACTTGCCGGACTGGACGCCCAGTTGGAGCGGCGAGGCGACGACGGTCGGGCCGGAGGCGACGGTGATGCCGACCGGGGTGGAGTCGGCGGAGGCGCCCCTGCTGTCGTACGCCTTCGCCACCAGGGAATGGCTGCCCACGGCCAGGTCCGGGACGGAGAGCGCGTAGGGCGCGCTCGTGTCCGTGCCCAGCAGCTTGGTGTCGTCGTAGAACTCCACCTTGCTGATCGTGGCGTTGTCCGCTGCGGCGGCGGTGGCCGCCAGCGGTACCGCCTGGCCCTGGGTGTACACGGCGCCCGCGCTCGGGCTGGTCAGCACGGCGATCGGCGGCTGGTGCGCGCCGGTGCAGGGCGTGCCGTTGACGGAGAAGGACGTCGGCGCGGTGTTGCCGCCGCTGTAGGAGAACTGGGCGCCGGTGGTGACGGCGGCGCCCGCGGCGACCCGCGCGTTGTGGGAGGCGTTCTTGACGGTGATGTTCGTGCCGGACTGCGACCAGGTGCCGTTCCAGCCGTTGCCCAGCTTCTGGTTGCCGGAGTAGGCGTAGGTCAGGGTCCAGCCGTCGATGACGTCCGTGCCGCGGTTGGTGAGGGTCAGGTCCACCGTGAAACCGGAGCCCCAGTCGTTCGTCTTGTAGTCGACACTGCACTGAAGTGCAGCCGCCTGCGCGGGAGTCGACCCTGAGGAGAGCATCGTCAGCGGAAGAGCGAGAGCTGCGAGGGCTGCGGTCCACAGCCGTCGCACCGCTCCGCGTCTCCGGGGTGGGGGATGCATGGTGCTGGTTCCTCCTTGCGGCTCGGAGAAGTCAAGGCTTGAACCAGTGGGAGCGCTCCCATAGTGCGGACACGTCAGGTACCGGTCAAGGGACTTGAAGAGTCGAAAAGATTCGACGCCGCGCGTTGAGCGAAAGTCAGCGACTCCCCTGTTCTTTGCCGACACTTGGCGCTACCTTCCTTGACACCAGTGGGAGCGGTTCCATCAGTCGACGCGTCCGTCACGGCGGGCCCGACCTGCACGGAGTCGCTCATGCGACACCCCTCGCGTTCAGTACTTTTAGCCGCCGCCCTCGCGGTCGTCCCCGGCTGCGCGAGTGCCGGTGCCGGGTTCCTCATGTCCTTGTCGGAGCGCGCCCTGAACGGCTGACACCCCCACCACCGAAAGGGAAACCCGCACTCATGAGCCGTACGAGAACAGCGTTACTGGCCGCCATGGCCCTGGTCGCCGGAGCGACCGGAACCGCCTTCGCCGTCGACCCGGGCGCCGGCGTCGCCGCCGTCCCCTGCACCGTCGACTACAAGATCCAGAACCAGTGGAGCACCGGCTTCACCGCCGCCGTGACCATCACCAACAACAACGCCGCCAAGTCGTCGTGGTCGCTGAAGTGGTCGTACGCGGGCAACCAGAAGGTCACCAGCGGCTGGAACGCCAAGCTGAGCCAGAGCGGTGCCGCCGTCACCGCGGCCAACGAGACCTACAACGCCCAGCTCGCGACCGGCGGTTCGGTCAGCTTCGGCTTCCAGGGCAGCTACAGCGGCAGCAACGCGATCCCGGCCACCTTCACTCTCGACGGCGTGACCTGCAACGTCGACGGTGACCCCGGCGGCCCCACGGATCCGGACCCGGGCGGCCCCGCGAACCGGGTGAACAACCCCTACGAGGGCGCCAAGGTGTACGTGAACCCGGAGTGGTCCGCGAACGCCGCCGCCGAGCCGGGCGGCAGCCGGATCGCCAACCAGCCGACCGGTGTCTGGCTGGACCGGATCGCCGCGATCAACGGCGCGGGCGGCAAGATGGGCCTGCGCGCCCACCTCGACGAGGCGCTGCGCCAGAAGGGCTCCGGCGAGCTCGTCGTCCAGCTGGTCATCTACAACCTGCCCGGCCGTGACTGCGCCGCCCTCGCCTCCAACGGCGAGCTGAAGGCCGACGAGATCGGCCGCTACAAGACGGAGTACATCGACCCGATCAAGGCGATCCTCGCCGACTCGAAGTACTCCTCGCTGCGGATCGTCACCACCGTCGAGATCGACTCGCTGCCGAACCTCGTCACCAACACCGGCAGCCGCCCGACGGCCGTCCCGCAGTGCGACGTGATGAAGGCCAACGGCAACTACACCAAGGGCGTCGGCTACGCGCTGAACAAGCTCGGCGACGTGCCGAACGTCTACAACTACGTCGACGCCGGCCACCACGGCTGGATCGGCTGGGACGACAACTTCGCTCCCTCCGCGACCCTGTTCAAGGAGGCGGCGTCCGCCGAGGGCGCGACCGTCAACGACGTCCACGGCTTCATCACCAACACGGCGAACTACAGCGCCCTGAAGGAAGACCACTTCTCCATCAATGACAACGTGGCCGGCAAGTCCGTCCGCGAGTCGGATTGGGTCGACTGGAACCGCTACGTCGACGAGCTGTCCTTCGCCCAGGCCTTCCGCGACCAGCTGGTCTCGGTCGGCTTCAACTCCGGCATCGGCATGCTGATCGACACCTCCCGCAACGGCTGGGGCGGCACCGCCCGGCCCACCGGCCCCGGCGCCCGGACGACCGTCGACACCTACGTCGACGGCGGCCGCTACGACCGCCGCATCAACCCCGGCAACTGGTGCAACCAGTCCGGAGCCGGCCTCGGCGAGCGCCCGCAGGCCGCCCCGGCCGCCGGAATCGACGCCTACGTGTGGATGAAGCCCCCGGGCGAGTCCGACGGGGCGAGCAAGGAGATCCCGAACCCTGAGGGCAAGGGCTTCGACCGGATGTGCGACCCGACGTACGAGGGCAACCCGCGCAACGGCAACAACCCGTCCGGTGCCCTGGCGGACGCGCCGATTTCCGGGCACTGGTTCTCCGCCCAGTTCCGGCAGCTGATGCAGAACGCGTACCCGCCGCTGTCCTGACCGTCCGTGCCGAACCGCTGAACCGCTGATCCGTCGGGGCCCTTGCCCCGGCGGATTTTGCGGGACCGGCAACAGCAGTGGCCTCCGTACGGTGTGCCGTCGCACGCTGACCGCATCCGAGCGAGAGGCTGTCCACCATGGCGCACGACCACGACCACGTTCACCGGCAAGGCCACGGCCACCACCACGACCACACCGACATCGACTGGGCGGCGATGGCCCCGATGCTGGAGTCCGAGGCGGAGCTGTTCACGTCGATGTACGAACGGGCCCTCGGCTGGCTGGCGAAGGAGGTGACCGAGCCGGGGCTGATCGTCGACGCGGGCAGTGGGCCGGGTGTCGTGTCGTGTCTGTTCGCGGAGACGTTTCCGGGCGCGCGGATCGTGGCGGTGGACGGCTCCGAGCCGCTGCTGGAGCGGGCCCGGGCACGGGCGGAGCGCCAGGGGGTGGCCGACCGCTTCGGCACGGTCGCCGGGGAACTTCCGGACGTCCTCGACGAGTTGGAGTACCCGGCCGATCTGCTGTGGGCCAGCCGCACCCTGCATCACCTCGGCGACCAGCGGGCCGGGCTCGCCGCGTTCGCGGCCCGGCTGGCGCCCGGGGGCACTCTGGCCCTCATGGAGGGCGGGCTGCCCGCACGATTCCTGCCCCGCGACATCGGCATCGGCCGCCCCGGTCTTCAGGCGCGCATGGACGCGGTCGAGGAGGAGTGGTTCACGAAGATGCGCCAGGACCTCCAGGGCCATGTCGCCGAACCCGAGAACTGGCCCGCCCTGCTGTCCGCCGCGGGCCTGACACACACCAGGACGCACAGCTTCCTCCTGGACCTTCCCGCCCCGGCCTCGGACCGCGCCCGTGCCCACGTCGTCGACTCCCTGACCCGCTTCCGCGACACCCTCGCAGAGGGCCTCGACCACGACGACCGCACCACCCTCGACCGCCTCCTCGACCCCGGTGACAAGGCGAGCCTGCACCACCGCCAGGACGTGTTCGTGCTGGCGGCCCACACCGTGCACACGGCGGTCCGGCCCGCATAGCTCCGGGGCCGTCGACTCCGACCGGACCGACATGGCAATGACGACGGCAGCCGGTCTGAGAGTGCGGGAACGACGGCGCCCCGGCCCGGGGCTCCGCGAGGGGCTCCCGGCCGGGGCGCAGGCGGTGCGGCTCAGGCGCCGTTGAACTCCGCCGGGTCCGGCCCGATGCGGCGGTCCTCGTTCAGCGCGCTGATCGCCGCGAGGTCCTCGTCGTCGAGGCTGAAGTCGAACACGTCGATGTTCTCCTTGATCCGCGACGGGGTCACGGACTTCGGGATCACCACGTTGCCCAGCTGGATGTGCCAGCGCAGCACGACCTGGGCCGGGGTGCGGTCGTGCTTGCGGGCGATGGCCACGATCGCCGGGACCTCCAGCAGGCCCTTGCCCTGGCCGAGCGGTGACCAGGCCTCCGTGGCGATGCCCTGCTCCGCGTGGTACTCGCGGGAGGCGCCCTGCTGCAGGTGCGGGTGCAGCTCGATCTGGTTCACCGCCGGGACGACCGACGTCTCACCGATCAGCTTCTGAAGGTGCTCGGGGAGGAAGTTGGAGACGCCGATGGCCCGGATCCGGCCGTCGGCGTGCAGCTTCTCGAACGCCTTGTAGGTGTCGACGTACAGACCTCGCTCCGGCGTCGGCCAGTGGATCAGGTACAGGTCGACGTAGTCCAGGCCGAGCTTGCCCAGCGACGTGTCGAAGGCGCGCAGCGTGGAGTCGTATCCCTGGTCGGCGTTCCAGAGCTTCGTGGTGACGAAGAGCTCCTCGCGGGGCAGTCCGGCGGCGGCGATGGCCTTGCCGGTGCCATCCTCGTTGCCGTAGATCGCCGCTGTGTCGATGCTGCGGTACCCGGCCTCCAGCGCCGTCGCGACGGCCGTCTCGGCCTCGTCGTCCGGCACCTGCCAGACGCCGAAGCCCAGCTGGGGCATCTCGACGCCGTTGTTCAGGATGATCGGGGGGACCTTGCTCACGAGCTCTCGATCCTTCGGTAAGTGGTCGGGTGTACTTCCCATCGTCAACGATCACGGGCGGTGATGCATTCCTGACGGGAGAATTCCGAAACCGCACCTGCCCCGCGAGGCGTACGTCACGCTCGGTAGAGCGCTTCGACCTCGTTCGCGTACGCCTTCTCGATCGCCTTCCGTTTCAGCTTCAGGGACGGGGTCAGCAACCCGTGCTCCTCCGTGAACGGCTGGGCCAGTATGCGGAAGGTGCGGATCGACTCGGCCTGCGAGACAAGGGTGTTGGCGGCGACCACCGCGCGGCGCACCTCCGTCTCCAGATCCGCGTCGCGCACCAGCTCCGCCGGGGACATCTGCGGCTTGGCCCGCATGGCCAGCCAGTGCTCCACGGCCTCCTGGTCGAGGGTGACCAGGGCGGCGATGTACGGGCGGTCGTTGCCCACGAGGATGCACTGGTTGACCAGCGGATGGTCCCGGACGCGTTCCTCCAGCACCCCGGGCGAAACGCTCTTGCCGCCGGAAGTGACCAGGATCTCCTTCTTGCGCCCGGTGATGGTGAGGAAGCCGTCCTCGTCCAGCGCGCCGAGGTCGCCGGTGGCCAGCCAGCCGTCGTGCAGGGTGGCGTCGGTGGCCTTCTGATTGTTGAGGTACCCCTGGAACAGGTTCTCGCCGTGCAGCCAGATCTCGCCGTCGTCGGCGATGTGCACGGTCATGCCCGGGATGGGCTGCCCGACCGTGCCGAAGCGGGTGCGCCCGGGCGGGTTGGCGGTCGCGGCGGCCGTGGTCTCCGTCAGGCCGTAGCCCTCGTAGATGTGCACGCCCGCGCCGGCGAAGAACAGCCCCAGCCGGCGGTCCATCGCCGAGCCGCCGGACATGGCGTGCTTGATCCGGCCGCCCATCGCGGCGCGGATCTTGCCGTAGACCAGCTTGTCGAACAGCTGGTGCTGCATGCGCAGGCCCGCCGACGGGCCGGGGCCGGTGCCCCAGGCCTTGGCCTCCATCGCGTCCGCGTACTTGATGGCGATGTCGACGGCCTTCTCGAAGGGGCCGGAGCGGCCCTCCTTCTCGGCCTTGCGGCGGGCCGCGTTGAACACCTTCTCGAAGATGTACGGCACGGCCAGGAAGAACGTCGGCCTGAACGCGGCCAGGTCGGGCAGCAGGGCCGCCGCGTTCAGCTGCGGCTGATGACCGAACTTCACCTTGCCGCGGATCCCCGCGACTTGGACCATCCGCCCGAAGACGTGCGCGAGCGGCAGGAACAGCAGGGTCGCCGCCTCGTCGCCGCGCTTGGAGTGGAACACCGGCTCCCAGCGCTCGATGACGGTGTCCGCCTCGTACATGAAGTTGCCGTGCGTGATGACACAGCCCTTGGGGCGGCCGGTGGTGCCCGAGGTGTAGATGATCGTGGCGACCGAGTCGGGTGTGACCGCCTGCCGGTGGCGGTGCACCACCTCGTCGTCGAGGTGCGCGCCCGCGTCGTACAGCTCGTGCACGGCGCCGGAGTCGAGCTGCCACAGCCGGTGCAGCTGGGGAAGCCGGTCGATGACGGTGGCGATGGTCATCGCGTGGTCCTCGTGCTCCACGACCGCGGCGGTCACCTCGGCGTCGTACAGCATCCAGAAGCACTGCTCGGCCGAGGACGTCGGGTAGACCGGCACGACCTGGGCGCCGATCGTCCACAGCGCGTAGTCGAACAGCGTCCACTCGTACCGCGTGCGGGACATGATCGCGACCCGGTCGCCGAACCGGATGCCGCTCGCCAGCAGGCCTTTGGCCAGGGCGAGCACCTCGTCGCGGAACTCGGCGCTGGTGACGTCCCGCCACTGGCCGGACGCGTCCTTGCGGCCCAGCGCGATGTGCAGCGGGTCCTCCTGGGCATGCTCGAAGACCACGTCGGCCAGACCGCCCACCGGAGGTGCCAACGCCAACGGAGGGATGGTGAACTCGCGCAAACCCCGCTCCCCGCTCCTCAGCGCTCCTGTCGAGTGACGTCCCGCACAGCGCCGTGAAAGCTACCCCACCCGGGCAGGGGGCGGGAG
>NZ_POUC01000240.1 GCF_002891435.1 Streptomyces cahuitamycinicus | reverse complement strand
GCCCCCTTCTACCGCTCCACCCCGGTCGACCCCGGCCGTGTCGTCCGCCGCCGCGTCATCCGCTCCAAGGGCCGCCGGGTGCTGGGCGTCGAGGACGACCTGATGCGCCCCGAGCTGACGGCGTACCTCGATGGCGACGAGCTGCCCGTCATCGGCGACGGCGCCCTGATGGCCGCGCTCGGCCAGGCCCGCAGCCACACCATGCGCGACATCGTCGCCTCGATCCAGGCCGAGCAGGACCTGGTCATCCGCGCCCCCGCCGCCTCCGTGACCTACGTCGAGGGCGGTCCGGGCACCGGCAAGACCGCCGTCGCCCTGCACCGCGCCGCGTACCTCCTCTACCAGGACCGGCGCCGCTACGCGGGCGGCATCCTGATCGTCTCGCCGACCCCGCTGCTCGTCGCCTACACCGAGGGCGTGCTGCCCTCCCTCGGCGAGGAGGGCCAGGTCGCCATCCGTGCCATCGGCTCCCTGGTCGACGGCAGCGAGGCCACCCTCTACGACTCCCCGTCCGTGGCCCGCGCCAAGGGCTCCTCCCGCATGCTCAAGGTGCTGCGGAAGGCCGCGCGCGGCGCCCTGGAGCTGAACGACCCGCCGGCCCGGCTCCGCGTGGTGGCCTTCGGCCGCCGCCTGGAGCTGGAGGCCCGGGAGCTGGACGGCGTCCGCCGCTCCGCCCTGGGCGGCACCGCCCCCGTGAACCTGCTGCGCCCCCGCGCCCGCAAGCTCCTCCTGGACGCCCTGTGGGAACAGTCCGGCGCGGCGGGACGGCACACCGACCCCGAGCTCGCGGCCGAGCTGCGCTCCTCCTTCGACGAGGACATCACCTCCGAGGACGCCTTCATCGCCTTCCTCGACACCTGGTGGCCGGAGCTGACCCCGGCGGCCGTCCTGGACGCCATGGCCGACGAACGGCGTCTCGGCCGCTGGGCCCGCCGCATCCTCAACCCCGGCGAGGTCCGCAAGGTCGCCCGCTCGCTCAGGCGTGAGGGCCGCTCGGTGCACGACATCGCCCTGCTGGACGAGCTCCAGGCCGTCCTCGGCGCCCCGGCCCGCCCCCGCAGGAAGCGCGAACTCGACCCGCTCGACCAGCTCACCGGCCTGGACGAGCTGATGCCGGTGCGCGAGGAGTCGCAGCGCGAGCGCGCCGAACGCCTCGCGCAGGAACGCGTCGAGTACGCCCACGTCATCGTCGACGAGGCGCAGGACCTCACCCCGATGCAGTGGCGCATGGTCGGCCGCCGCGGCCGGCACGCCACCTGGACGGTCGTCGGCGACCCGGCCCAGTCCTCCTGGTCCGACCCGGACGAGGCGGCCCAGGCCCGCGACGAGGCCCTCGGCACCCGCCCCCGCCGCCGCTTCGAACTCACGGTGAACTACCGCAACCCGGCCGAGATCGCCGACCTGGCCTCGAAGGTCCTCGCCCTCGCCATGCCCGGCTCCGTGTCACCGAAAGCGGTCCGCTCCACCGGCGTGGAACCCCGCTTCACCGTCGTGGAGGACACGCTCGGCACGACCGTCCGCGACGAGGCGGCCCGGCTGCTGGACCGCGTCGACGGCACGGTCGGCGTGGTCGTCGCCATGCAGCGCCGCGAGGAGGCCCGCCGCTGGCTCACCGGGCTCGGTGACCGGGTCGTGGCGCTCGGCAGCCTGGAGGCGAAGGGCCTGGAGTACGACGCGACGGTCGTGGTCTCCCCGGCGGAGATCGCCGACGAGTCCCCGGCCGGCCTGCGGGTCCTCTACGTCGCGCTGACCCGGGCCACCCAGCAGCTGACGGTCGTCTCGACCGGCCGGGACGAGCCCGACGCGGCGGGAATCCCGGACCTGCTCAGGGACTGAGCGGGGTTACCCACTTGCCGGCGAAATGAACTCCCGGTACGGGAATGGCCTTACGGGATCTGTTTGTTAGCCTGGATGTGGCACCGGCCCGATCCAAGCCCCCGGGCCCAACCTTCGTCGCTACGAGCGACCACTTGCCGCGAGGCGAGCATGGCGGGTCGGTGCCACTCAACTGCGAAGAGACCCACGTCCACGTGACGTGGGTCTCTTTTTGTCGGCCCATTCCGCGAACAAAACGTTCGCAATCGAGGGCGGCTACCTGCTACTCAGCGGTAGGTGCGACGATCGGACGGCACAACTCAGCGTCAGGTGAAAGCAGAGGAAGTCGGCCATGGCAACGGCGCCCAGCGTCTCCTACTCGATGACGGTCCGGCTGGAGGTGCCCGCGAGTGGAACCGCCGTCTCGCAGCTCACCACCGCCGTGGAGTCCTCCGGAGGCTCGGTGACCGGCCTCGACGTCACCGCGTCCGGTCACGAGAAGCTCCGCATCGACGTCACCATCGCGGCGTCGTCGACCTCGCACGCGGACGAGATCGTCGAGGAACTCCGCGGCATCGAGGGCGTCACCCTGGGCAAGGTCTCGGACCGGACCTTCCTCATGCACCTCGGCGGCAAGATCGAGATGGCGTCCAAGCACCCCATCCGCAACCGTGACGACCTGTCCATGGTCTACACGCCGGGCGTCGCCCGCGTCTGCATGGCGATCGCCGAGAACCCCGAGGACGCCCGCCGCCTCACCATCAAGCGCAACTCCGTTGCGGTCGTGACGGACGGCTCCGCCGTGCTGGGCCTGGGCAACATCGGCCCGAAAGCCGCCCTGCCCGTGATGGAGGGCAAGGCCGCCCTCTTCAAGCGGTTCGCCGGCATCGACGCCTGGCCGATCTGCCTCGACACCCAGGACACCGACGCGATCGTCGAGATCGTCAAGGCGATCGCCCCGGGCTTCGCCGGCATCAACCTGGAGGACATCTCCGCGCCCCGCTGCTTCGAGATCGAGGCCCGGCTGCGCGAGGCCCTCGACATCCCCGTCTTCCACGACGACCAGCACGGCACCGCCATCGTCGTCCTCGCCGCGCTCACCAACGCACTTCGCGTCGCCGGCAAGTCCATGGAGAACATCCGGGTCGTCATGTCCGGCGCCGGCGCCGCCGGTACGGCCATCCTCAAACTGCTGCTCGCCGCAGGCGTCAAGAACGCCGTCGTCGCCGACATCCACGGCGTCGTGCACGCGGGCCGCGAGGACCTCGTGGACGCCGCCCCGGACTCGGCGCTGCGCTGGATCGCCGACAACACCAACCCCGAGGGCCTCACGGGCACCCTCAAGGAGGCCGTGCGCGGCGCCGACGTCTTCATCGGCGTCTCCGCCCCGAACGTCCTCGACGGCGACGACGTCTCCGCCATGGCCGACGGCGCGATCGTGTTCGCGCTCGCGAACCCGGACCCCGAGGTCGACCCGGCGATCGCCCGCGAGACCGCGGCCGTTGTCGCCACCGGCCGCTCGGACTTCCCGAACCAGATCAACAACGTGCTGGTCTTCCCGGGTGTCTTCCGCGGTCTGCTGGACGCGCAGTCCCGTACGGTCAACACCGAGATGATGCTGGCCGCCGCCAAGGCGCTGGCGGACGTGGTGACCGAGGACGAGCTGAACCCGAACTACATCATCCCGAGCGTCTTCAACGACAAGGTCGCGGGCGCCGTCGCGGGCGCCGTCCGGGAGGCCGCCAAGGCCGGCGGTGCGACGGCGGGCAGCACGTCCGGAGTCTGAGGACGAGGCCGGACCGGGCTCCCGGCGGGGCCCGGCATCGGACTGTGAGTAACCCCACGGCGGCCCGGAACCCGGCGCGTCGCAAGAACCCTGTCAGCAGCGCAGCTATCGTGGCGCCAGGCTCAGGCCCTTTTTTCGTGTGACTCCCCAAGGGTGTTCTCACGACTCCGGCGGGTGCCGGATTGGCTTTCCCGCCGCAGGTAGGGGCAGGATGCGTCCCTGGGCGCGAGGGTCTGACGACGGACCCGGGTCCGGGGACTCATCGAGGACCCTGGCAGCATCGGCTTCGATCTGACGCCTCAACGGCAAGATGAACACGGGAGTAACAACATGAACCGCAGTGAGCTGGTGGCCGCGCTGGCCGACCGCGCCGAGGTGACCCGCAAGGACGCCGACGCCGTGCTGGCCGCGTTCGCCGACGTCGTCGGCGACATCGTCTCCAAGGGCGACGAGAAGGTCACCATCCCCGGCTTCCTGACCTTCGAGCGCACCCACCGTGCCGCTCGCACCGCCCGCAACCCGCAGACCGGCGAGCCGATCCAGATCCCGGCCGGCTACAGCGTGAAGGTCTCCGCGGGCTCGAAGCTCAAGGAAGCGGCCAAGGGTAAGTAAGCGGCCCGTTGCGTGCGCCGTGGGCAACTGCGGGCCGCCTGTGGCTGGTCGCGCAGTTCCCCGCGCCCCTTTGGGGCGCGCCACGCAGAGCCGTATGAAATGCCGAGGGGCGGCCACCTGAAATCAGGTGGCCGCCCCTCGGCGTACCGGGGACTACCCGAGCGCCTTGCCGGGCAGTTCCACCTTCGCGCCCAGCTCCATGAGCTTCTCCATGAAGTTCTCGTAGCCGCGGTTGATCAGGCCGATGCCGTGGACACGGGACGTGCCCTGGGCCGCCAGTGCCGCGATGAGGTACGAGAAGCCGCCCCGCAGGTCGGGGATGACCAGGTCCGCGCCCTGGAGCCGGGTCGGGCCCGAGACGACCGCGGAGTGGAGGAAGTTGCGCTGGCCGAAGCGGCAGTTCGAGCCGCCCAGGCACTCGCGGTAGAGCTGGATGTGCGCGCCCATCTGGTTCAGCGCGGACGTGAAGCCGAGGCGGGACTCGTAGACCGTCTCGTGGACGATGGACAGGCCCGTGGCCTGCGTCAGGGCCACCACCAGCGGCTGCTGCCAGTCGGTCTGGAAGCCGGGGTGGACGTCCGTCTCCAGGGCGATGGACTTCAGAAGGCCGCCGGGGTGCCAGAAGCGGATGCCTTCGTCGTCGATCTCGAAGGCCCCGCCCACCTTCCGGAAGGTGTTCAGGAACGTCATCATCGAGCGCTGCTGCGCGCCGCGGACGTAGATGTTGCCCTCGGTCGCCAGCGCCGCCGACGCCCAGGACGCGGCCTCCAGCCGGTCCGACAGGGCGTGGTGGTTGTAGCCGCCGAGTTTGTCGACACCGGTGATGCGGATCGTCCGGTCGGTGTCCATCGCGATGATCGCGCCCATCTTCTGCAGCACGCAGATGAGGTCCTCGATCTCCGGCTCGACGGCCGCGTTGGACAGCTCCGTGACGCCCTCCGCGAGGACGGCCGTCAGCAGTACCTGCTCGGTCGCGCCGACGGACGGGTACGGCAGCCGGATCTTCGTGCCGCGCAGCCGCTGCGGCGCCTCCAGGTACTGGCCGTCGTCCCGCTTCTCGATGCGCGCGCCGAACTGGCGCAGCACGTCGAAGTGGAAGTCGATGGGCCGGCCGCCGATGTCACAGCCGCCGAGCCCGGGTATGAACGCGTGGCCGAGGCGGTGCAGCAGCGGGCCGCAGAACAGGATCGGGATACGGCTCGAACCGGCGTGGGCATCGATGTCAGCGACGTTGGCGCTCTCCACGCGCGTCGGATCCATCACGAGTTCGCCGGGCTCGTCACCCGGACGGACCGTCACACCGTGCAGCTGCAGCAGACCCCGTACGACCCGAACGTCGCGGATGTCCGGAACATTGCGCAGCCGGCTCGGAGCGCTGCCCAGCAGCGCTGCGACCATGGCCTTCGGTACGAGGTTCTTCGCACCGCGGACACGGATCTCGCCCTCCAGCGGGGTTCCGCCGTGGACAAGCAGGACATCGTCGTTGACGGTCATGAATCTCGCGTTCCATGGAGTCGGGCAGGGGCCAGGAGGGAAAGGGTAATCGCCCACCACCCCCCTTCCGTAAGCCTGAGTCAGACCCAGCCACGTCATAGCTTCGTCACAACACGAACCGTTCCGTGCCGGGCACATGGGGTCACGGCCGGTTTTCGTGCGCGTGGGGCGCATCGGTGCGCCCTGAGCTGCGTTCCCTCCCTGTGCCGTATTGCCTCCCCACGCGAAGGGAGAATGCGGGATCATGTCTGCCATGACCGAGGTGTCCTCGCTCACAGGGCGGTTGCTCGTGGCCACCCCCGCCCTGGCGGACCCCAACTTCGACCGTGCGGTGGTGCTGCTCCTCGACCACGACGAGGAGGGCTCCCTCGGTGTCGTCCTGAATCGCCCCACGCCGGTGGGCGTGGGCGACATCCTGGAGGGCTGGGGGGATCTCGCCGTGGAACCGGGTGTCGTGTTCCAGGGCGGCCCGGTGTCGCTGGACTCGGCTCTCGGGGTCGCGGTCGTTCCGGGCGGCGCGTCCGGCGAGACCGGCCCGCTGGGCTGGCGCCGGGTGCACGGCGCGATCGGTCTGGTCGACCTGGAGGCCCCGCCGGAGCTGCTGGCCTCCGCTCTCGGCTCCTTGCGGATCTTCGCCGGGTACGCCGGCTGGGGCCCGGGCCAGCTGGAGGACGAGCTGGTCGACGGCGCGTGGTACGTCGTCGAGTCGGAGCCCGGCGACGTCTCGTCCCCGTCCCCCGAGCGGCTCTGGCGGGAGGTGCTGCGCCGGCAGCGCAGTGAGCTGGCGATGGTCGCGACGTACCCGGACGACCCTTCGCTCAACTGATGCGTGTGAGCTTCAGTACCCTTGGCCCTATGAGCACTCTCGAGCCCGAGCGCGGGACTGGTACGGGGACCCTCGTTGAGCCGACGCCGCAGACCTCGCACGGTGACGGTGACCACGAGCGCTTCGCCCATTACGTCCAGAAGGACAAGATCATGGCGAGCGCCCTCGACGGCACCCCCGTCGTGGCGCTGTGCGGCAAGGTCTGGGTGCCGGGCCGCGACCCGAAGAAGTACCCCGTGTGTCCCATGTGCAAGGAGATCTACGAGTCCATGAGCTCCGGGGACGACGACAAGGGCGACAAGTAGGCCCGACTCGCGGGGCGTGAGGCCCCCAGGGTGCGTTTTGCGCGCCCTGGGGGTCTTTGTGCTGTCCGGGCGTTGCACGGGGTGCGTCTTCCGGTCACAGAGTGGTTGAGACCTCTTGTGGGCGTGTTCACGTAGTCCCTAGCCTCCGATGTGTTGTGCACAGCGAAACATTCATTGCGCATGTTGCAACACCTCCACGGAGGTAACCCGGTGAATCTTCTACGCGCCCGTGTGCGCCGCCCGGGCCGGCCGGCCGCCGAGACCTCCGCCCTGCTGATCGCCGTCGTCGTCGCCTTCCCCTTCTACTGGATGGTGCTCAGCGCCTTCAAACCGGCCGGGGAGATCGAGTCGAGCGAGCCCCGGCCGTGGACACTCGCGCCCTCCCCGGATTCCTTCCGGCGCGTCTTCGGGCAGCAGGAATTCGGCCGCTACTTCCTCAACAGCCTTCTCGTCGCCGGCTGTGTCGTGATCGCCTCCGCGCTCATCGCGTTTCTCGCCGCGACCGCCGTCACACGATTCCGCTTCCGCCTCCGGACCACCCTTCTGATCATGTTTCTGGTGGCCCAGATGGTGCCCGTGGAAGCCCTCACCATCCCCCTGTTCTTCCTCATGCGGGACGCCGGCCGGCTGAACACGCTGGGTTCGCTGATCCTGCCCCGCATCGCCTTCTCACTGCCCTTCGCGATCTGGATGCTCCGGGGGTTCGTGAAAGCCGTTCCGGAGGCCCTGGAGGAGGCCGCGTACATCGACGGGGCGACCCGGGCGCGATTCCTCTGGCAGATCCTTTTCCCGCTCGTCCTGCCAGGTCTCGTGGCCACCAGCGTGTTCTCGTTCATCTCCGCCTGGAACGACTTCCTGTTCGCCAAGTCGTTCATCATCAGCGACACCTCGCAGTCGACGCTGCCGATGGCCCTGCTCGTCTTCCACAAGCCCGACGACCCGGACTGGGGTGGCGTCATGGCCGCCTCCACGGTAATGACGATCCCGGTCCTGGTCTTCTTCGTACTCGTACAGCGCCGTCTGGTCTCCGGACTGGGCGGAGCGGTGAAGGACTGACGTGACCGAACTGATTCCGGCGCCCCGCAGCGCCGTCGCCGGTTCCGGCGAGGTGCGGCTGACGCGGCACTCCCGGCTCTGCTCCGACACCGGGACGGAGAACGTCGGCCAGTGGCTGGGCGCCGCCCTCCGGCAGGCCACCGGTCTGCCGCTGCGCGAGGGGCACGAGCCCGCCGACGCCGAGGGCGGCATCCGGCTGCGACTCGGCCCCGGGCTCGGCCGGGAGGAGTACCGCCTCGTCAGCGACGGGAACGGCGTCCTCATCGAGGGCGGCAGCGCGGCCGGTGTCTTCTGGGGCGCCCAGACGCTGCGCCAACTCCTCGGCCCGGAGGCGTACCGCAGGGCCCCGCTGGACCGCGACCGCGCCTGGACCGTGCCGTACCTCACCATCGAGGACGCCCCCCGGCTCCGCTGGCGCGGCCTGATGCTCGACGTGGCCCGGCACTTCATGTCCAAGGAAGGCGTGCTGCGTTACCTCGATCTGATGGCGGCGCACAAACTCAACGTCTTCCACTTCCATCTGACGGACGACCAGGGCTGGCGCATCGAGATCAAACGGCATCCGCGGCTGACCGGGACCGGCTCCTGGCGCGCCCGTACCAAAACCGGCCACCGGGCCTCGCCGTTGTGGGAGGACAAGCCGCACGGCGGCTACTACACCCAGGACGACATCCGGGAGATCGTCGCCTACGCCGCCGAGCGGCATATCACCGTCGTCCCCGAAATCGACGTACCGGGCCACTCGCAGGCCGCCATCGCCGCGTACCCGGAACTCGGCAACACCGACGTCATCGACACCACCGCCCTCTCCGTCTGGGACACCTGGGGAATCAACCCGAACGTACTCGCCCCCACTGACAGCACCCTGCGCTTCTACGAGGGCGTCTTCGAGGAGGTACTCGGGCTGTTCCCCTCGGAGTTCGTCCACGTCGGCGGCGACGAATGCCCCAAGGACCAGTGGCGGCGCTCGGGGACGGCCCAGGCGCGCATCAGGGAACTGGGGCTCGTGGACGAGGACGGACTCCAGTCCTGGTTCATCGGGCACTTCGACACCTGGCTCGCCGAGCGCGGCCGCCGGCTCATCGGCTGGGACGAGATCCTGGAAGGCGGGCAGGCCGAGGGTGCCGCCGTGTCCTCCTGGCGGGGCTACGCCGGAGGGATCGCCGCCGCCCGGGCCGGGCACGACGTCGTCATGTGCCCCGAGCAGCAGGTGTACCTGGACCACCGTCAGGACCCGGGCCCCGAGGAGCCGGTGCCGATCGGGTGGGTGCGCACCCTGGAGGACGTCTACCGGTTCGAGCCCGTTCCACCGGAGTTGACGCCCGAGGAGGCCCGGCACGTGCTGGGCACGCAGGCCAACCTGTGGACCGAGGTGATGGAGGACCCCGCGCGCGTGGACTATCAGGCCTTCCCCCGGCTCGTGGCCTTCGCGGAGGTCGCCTGGAGCACCCTGCCGCCCTCGGCCGAACGGGACTTCGCCGGCTTCGAGCGCAGGATGGCCGCCCACTACCGGCGGCTGGACGCCCTGGGGGTCGCCTACCGGCCCCCCACGGGCCCGCTGCCCTGGCAACAGCGCCCGGGAGTGCTGGGCCGCCCGATCGACGGCCTTCCGCCGACCCGGTAGGGCCTGCTGTCGCAAACGGTCCTGCCGTCCGTGGCGAGCGGTCCTGCCGTTCGTCGCGATCCGTCCTGCCGCCCGTCGCGACCGAACAGCTCGAACAGGCCACGGAAAAAGCGCACAAGGGTCACCGAAAGTGCCAATCGGCATGCACTGGTGAACCTGTGCGAAAACGGGCCATCTCGCCGGTGAGGTGGGCGAATGCCTCCTAGCGGACCCGTGTCCTCGGCTCTCGCCAAGATGTGCCAGAGTTGCCACGTCCGCCCTGTCAGCACGTACCGTACGGCAGCACAGGTGGGACCAGGTGGGGCAGCGGGAAGGGGCAGCCGGTTTGACCACGCACGCACCGCAGGCGGGGCAGGCCGTCACGCTGCCCACGACGCTGGACGAGGCCGTCGCGGCACTCACCGCCGTGCCCGCCGCCGTGCCCGTCGCGGGCGGCACCGACCTGATGGCCTCCGTCAACTCCGGGCAGCTCAGGCCCGCCGCGCTGGTGGGACTCGGCCGGATCAGCGAGATTCGCGGCTGGCAGTACCTGGACGGTCACGCGCTGCTCGGCGCGGGCCTCACGCACGCGCGCATGGGCCGCCCCGACTTCGCGGCCCTGATCCCGGCGCTCGCCGCCGCCGCGCGCGCCGCCGGCCCGCCGCACATCCGCAACGCAGGCACCCTGGGCGGCAACATCGCCTCGGCAGCCCCCACCGGGGACGCACTGCCGGTGCTGGCGGCCCTGGAGGCGACCCTGATCATCGCGGGCCCGGGCGGAGCCCGCCGGGAGATCCCGGTCTCGCACCTGCTGGCCGGGATGGACATGCTGCGCGCCGGCGAACTCATCGGCTACGTGCGCGTGCCGCTGCTGCACGCCCCGCAGGTCTTCCTGAAGGCGACCGGCCGGACCGGCCCGGGGCGTGCGGTGGCGTCCGTGGCCCTGGTCCTGGACCCCGCGCGCCGGGGTGTGCGCTGCGCGGTGGGCGCCATAGCGCCGATGGCGCTGCGGCCCCTGGAGGCCGAGCAGTGGGTCGCCGGCCTCATCGACTGGGACAACAACCGGGCGCTCGTCCCGGAGGCGCTGAACGCCTTCGGGGAGTACGTCGCCGCGGCCTGCATCCCCGACGCGGCGCCGGCCGAGGACGGCTCGGTCGCGCAGCTTCCGCCCGCCGTACTGCACCTGCGGCGCACCGTCGCCGCGCTGGCCCGACGAGCACTGGGGAGGGCGCTGTCGTGACCGACGACCAGCACGGAGAGGGCACGCCCCGGGGCGGCAGCCGCTGGGACCCGCTCCCCCAGGGCGAGTACGACGACGGCGCCACGGCCTTCGTCGAACTCCCCGAGGGTGGCGTCGATGCCCTGCTGGCGGCCGACAGCCCCCTGGCCGCGCCCGGCCACGGCTACGTACCGCCGCAGATAGCGGTCAGCCCCGCCCCGACGGCCGGCACCGACCCGGCGGCCACGGGCGCGTGGCCCGTGCCGGGCGCGCCGGTCGACGGGACGCAGTGGCACGACCCCAACGCGGGGCACCCGCAGCACGGACACGAGCACGGCGGGCACCAGCAGCAGGGCCACGACGTGCCCGAGCAGCCGTACGGCGGCTCCGACGCGCCGTACGACCCCGGGACGCCCTACGGCTCCGACGCGACGGCTCCGCAGCACGGCGACGACCGGTTCACGTACAACCCCGGGGCGACCGGGCAGTGGAACTTCGAGGAGACCGCGGCGGCCGGGGCCGCGCCCGGCCATGACGTGACCGGGCAGTGGTCGATCCCTGTCGCCGGGGGCGACCTTCCGGACGAGTCGGGCGAGTTCACCACGTCCTCCCTGGTCGAACAGTGGGGCGGCACCCCGCCGGCCACGCTGCCCGGCGGCGCGCCCGCGCCCTGGGCGACCCAGGCCGCGGGCCGGCCGTGGGGGCAGGACCCGCAGGACCCGCAGGACGTGCCCGGGCAGGAGGAGACCTACCCGGGCTACCCCCACGAGCACGGTCACGAGCAGGACCATGGTCACGGGCCGGACCGCGGGCACGAGCAGGACCACGGGCACGAGCAGGACCACGGCCACGGTCACGGACCGGACCACGCGCACGGGCAGGACCACGAGCAGGACCCCGCGCACGAGCAGGACCACGGGTACGGACCGCAGGGCGACGCCGGACCCGCCTCGGGACCCGCCTCCGGATTCGCACCGGAGCAGCAGGCCGCCGGGCCGCTGCCGCGGGAGGCGGGCCCGGGTGAGGCCGGACCCGGACATCCGCGGGACGCCCACGCGCAGGGAGCCCACGAGGACACCGGCGCCTCGCACCGGCCGGGGGAGTTCGGCCATGCGCCGGAGGCGTCCGGCACGGATCACGCGCCCCAGCCGTCGGAGTACGCGCCGGAGGAGCCCGGGGCGGCAGGTCGCACGGCGGAGCCGTCCCGTTTCGCCGACCAACGGGCCGACCACGGGCCCGACCACGCTTTCGAGCCCTCGGACTTCCCCGGCCAGGGACCGGAGGCGTCCGCCCCCGACGACTTCGCGCAGCGGTACCCCGAGGCCCCTGGCGCGTTCCACGGGGAGCCCGGGCCCGAGGTGCACCCGGAAGCCGCCGCGCTTCCGCGGGACGCCCAGGAAGCCTCACAGTCCGCTCCTGGCCCCGGTGAGCCCTCCGACCCCGGTGAGCCCTCCGACCCCGGTGAGCCCTCCGAGGACGACGCCTCCGGCGCCCCAGAGG
>NZ_POUC01000023.1 GCF_002891435.1 Streptomyces cahuitamycinicus | reverse complement strand
AGCCACTGCAGTGCCGCCCAGAACGGCAGCACCACCCACGCCGGGAAGCGCACCGGCAGGAAGAAGAGGAACGGCAGAAGACTGGTCACCCGGGCACGCGGGAACAGGTACAGGAACGCACCGAGGACCGCCGAGATCGCCCCCGAGGCACCGACCAGGGACTGCTCGGAGTCCGCGTTGGCGACGGCGTAACCCAGCAGGGCCAGGTAGCCGCAGCAGACGTAGAACAGGGTGAACTGCACTCGGCCCATCCGGTCCTCGGTCATCGCCCCGAAGACGTAGAGGAAGAGCATGTTGCCGAGCAGGTGCACCCAGCTGCCGTGGACGAAGAGCGCGGTCGCGGGGGTGAGGGCCGACCCCGCGGACCCTTCGAACAGTTCTGCGGGAATCACGCCCCAGCGCCGGAAGTAGGCCCGCTGTACGGCGAGCAGTTCGTCGCCCGTGCCGTACGCCGGATTCAGGCCCGAGGCGGGCCCGGCCAGGAAGGCAAGGCAGCACAGCGCGATCAGTGAGTACGTGACCGGCGCCGACGACCCCCTGACCGATCTGCCGGCCCGGACGATCGACGCACTCCACTTGCGGATCATGAACACAAAGCATGACGTAGCCGGACGCAACCACCCCGGCCGCCTCGCCGCCGTGGACACGCGGGCGGCGGGTACTCGCCAGGCCGTAGGGTTACGAGCCATACGCACCGGGGATGCCGGTCGCGTCGCGGACACTAGAAGGAAAGAGAACAGGTCACGATGACGGTTCCCCTGCCGACCGCTGAGACGCGGTGGCGCTGCACCCTCTGCGGCAACCTCACGAGGTTCGACGTGACCCGCTCATCGAAGGTCGTCGAGTACGTCCACCTCGACCTGGCCGGAGAGCCGAAGGTCGAGGAGCGCGAGGTGCTCAGTGAGACCATCGAGTCGGTGCGCTGCCGCTGGTGCAACGCGGTGGACCAGGTGGAACTCGTGGACAGGCCGGGTGCCGGCTCCTGACGATGGGGGTCCCCCCGCTCGAGCGAAGTCGAGCGTGGGGGAGGGCCCCGCAAGAATTGGGGTGTGTGACGGATGGCGGAGACCACGGGCGGGGGGCCGGACGACGGCGCCGCCGAGGTGCTCGACCGTCCGCTGCCCGACGGCGTGCGCCGCAGGGTCGTGCAGATCGTCTCCGACGGCTTCGGCGCGCTGACCGTCGGGGAGCTGCCCGCGCAGCTCCGGCAGTACGCCCGGTTCGCACCGAACCGCCGGGCGAAGTTCGCCGGCAACGCGATGGCGGCAGCGCTGGAGACCGATCCGCTGTTCCGGCAGCGCATCGGGGAGAAGCTCAGAGAGGCCCAGCCGGAACTGACCGGCGCCCTGGACTCAGGCTCCCCGCCCCCGGCCGCGGACCCGCTCGACGTGGCGGCCGCGGCCTACGTACTGCGGCCCCCCGGCTGGGTGAAGCAGGTGACCGCCGCCGGCGAGGAGGCCCAGCGGGCCGACGCCGAGCGCGCCGACGACGAGGTCCGGGCCGAGCTGGAGCGGCTGCGCGCCGAACTGGACCGGGCCCGCGACCATACCCGGGCCGAGACCGAGCGGCTGCGCACGGAGCTGGAATCGGCCAAAAAGGAAACCGAGTCGCTGCACCGCAAGCTGCGCGCCGCCCTCAGTGACGTCAAGCGCGGCGAGGCCGCCCTGCGCAAGGCGCAGGGCGAGATGGAGGCCGTCCGCGCCGAGGGGCACGCCCAGGTGTCCGCCGCCGAGAGCGAGACCCGGCGGCTCAAGTCCCGGCTGGGCGAGACCGAGGCCGCCCTGGAGGCCGCGCGCCGGGCCGCCCGCGAAGGCCGCAGCGTCGAGGACATGCGGGTACGGCTGCTGCTGGACACCCTGCTGGACGCCACCCAGGGGCTCCGCCGCGAACTGGCCCTGCCGCCGGTGTCGGTGCGCCCCGCCGAGACCGTCGACGCCGTCGAGCCGGGCCGGATGTCCCCGAAGGACATCGCCGCCCGCGCCCTGTCCGAGAACGACCCGCAGGTCCTGGACCAGCTGCTGGCGCTGCCGCAGGCCCATCTGGTCGTCGACGGCTACAACGTCACCAAGACCGGCTATCCGCAGATGCCGCTGGAGAAGCAGCGCCTCAGGCTGCTCGGGCAGCTCTCCCAACTGGCCGCGCAGAGCGGCGCCGAGGTGACCTGCGTCTTCGACGGCGCCGAACTCGCCGCGCCGGTGCTGCTGGCGCCGCCGCGCGGCGTCCGGGTGCTCTTCTCGAAGCCGGGGGTCACCGCCGACGAGCTGATCCGCCAGCTGGTGCGCGCCGAACCCCCGGGCCGCCCGGTCATCGTGGCCTCCACGGACCGCGAGGTCGCCGACGGCGTCGCCCGCGCCGGCGCCCGCCCGGTGGCCTCGGCGATGCTCCTCAAGCGCCTTTCGAGGGCCTAGGGGGTATACGCCCCATGCGTAACGTCCGGGCGTGATGCCCGAATTGCTGTGACCTGTGAGTCACGTTGCGTCAAGTGGGTCTCACCAACAGTGAGTCCAGGGGAAAAGTTGGCCTACCGTGACGCGATTTTTCATCTGAGGATTTGAACTGATCACAGGAAGGTCACTAGGGTCGGGCCGAACCTCCGCTCGGGTGATCGCTCATCGGGAGAGACGGCGGAGGAGCCAGAAGGAGCTTGTCACCCGTGGCGTCCCACCGTCGTCCGAAGCAGCCGAGCCGCGCACGTGTGACCGTGCTGACCACCGCCGCCGCCGCTGCCGTCGCCTTCAGCTCGCAGGCCGCCAACGCCGCCCCCAGCGAGAAGCCGAGCAAGGACGAGGTCAAGGCCAAGGTCGACAAGCTCTACGAAGAGGCGGAGCAGGCCACCGAGAAGTACAACGGGGCCAAGGAGAAGCAGGAGAAGCTCCAGAAGGAGATCTCCACCATCCAGGACAACGTGGCCCGCGGCCAGGAGGAGCTCAACGAGCTCCGCGACAGCCTCGGCCTCGCCGCCGCCTCGCAGTACCGCACCGGCTCCATCGACCCCTCCGTCCAGCTGTTCCTCTCCGCCAACCCGGAGGACTACCTGGACAAGGCCTCCACCCTCGACCAGTTGAGCAGCCAGCAGGTCGAGGCGCTGAAGAAGGTCCAGGAGAAGCAGCGCGAACTCGCCCAGGAACGCGCCGAGGCCTCCGAGAAGCTCAAGGACCTCGCCTCCACCCGGACCGAACTCGGCAAGAAGAAGAAGGAAGTCCAGGGCAAGCTCTCCTCCGCGCAGAAGCTGCTCAACAGCCTCACGGCCGCGCAGAAGGCCGAACTGGCCGCCGAGCAGAACCGCGCCAGCCGGACCAGCGAGCGCGACGCCCTCACCGTCGACGTCCCGCCCGGCTCGGGCCGTGCCGCCGCCGCCTTCGCCTTCGCCCAGAGCCAGCTCGGCAAGCCCTACGTCTACGGCGCCACCGGCATGAGCTCCTACGACTGCTCCGGCCTCACCTCCCGGGCGTACGCCGCGGCCGGCGTCCAGATCCCGCGCACCTCCGAGGCCCAGACCGGAGCCGGCACCAAGATCTACTCGGTCAGCCAGCTCAAGGTCGGCGACCTGGTCTTCTTCTTCAACGACCTGCACCACGTGGGCCTCTACGCCGGCAACGGGCAGATCATCCACGCCCCGCGCACCGGCACGGTCGTCCGCTACGAGTCGATGGACACCATCGGCGGCCCGTTCATGTTCGGCGTCCGGGTCTGATCCCGACCCCTGGCGCCATCCCCCGGAGACTTCCGGCGTTCTCAAGATCAGGACACGGTGTCCGCCGTTCGGGCGAATCGCAACAGCCCGAGTGAGCCCACGCCCCGCCATTGACCTGCGTCAGCGGCGGGGCGCCGTGCCGAATACCCACGGATGGCCGTTGGCGGCCCCCCGTCGCGGGGCTACTGTCTGCCGCGTTCCAGTCCGCCAGCGGAAGGAGAGCGGCTTCCCGTGGGGTCCCATCGCCGCCTTGCACCGTCCGGGTTCGACCGGGGCGCCGGTGCCGCGGTCAGCTTCCTGTCCGTCGCGGCCGCCGCCGTGGGCGCGGTCCCGGCCGCCGCCGCACCGCACGACGACACCCGGGCCACGGTGGACCGGCTCTACGAGCAGGCCGAGAAGGCGACCGAGGCGTACAACGCGGCCGACGAACGCGCCGACGAACTGCGCGAGGAGGTCGGCACCGCCCGGGACCGCATCGCCCGCGGGCAGCAGCGCGTCAACTCCCTGCGCGACTCCCTCGGTTCCCTCGCCGGCGCCCAGTACCGCGAGGGCGGCATCGACCCGTCCCTCGTCCTGCTGCTCTCCGACGACCCGGACGACTACCTCGACCACGCGTCCCGGCTCGACCGCCTCACCGCCCACCAGGCCGGTGAGCTGAAGGAACTCCGGCACGCCATGCGCGAACTCGCCCAGGAACGCGAGGAGGCCGCCGAGAAGCTCCGCGAACTGGACAGGAGCCGCAAGGCCGTCGCCGCGCACAAGAAGACCGTCGAGCGGAAACTCGCCACGGCCCGACGGCTGCTCAACTCCCTGCCGGAGGCCGAACGCGACGCCTACGGCAGGGCTTCCCGCTCCGGCCGCGGCGACCTGCCCGGCCCCGGCAGCGCCACCGCCGCCTCGGGACGCGGGTCCGCCGCCGTCGCCGCCGCCCGCAGCGCCCTCGGCAAGCCCTACATCTGGGGCGCCAACGGACCCTCCGGCTTCGACTGTTCGGGTCTGATGCAGTGGTCGTACGCGCAGGCCGGGGTCTCCCTGCCGCGCACCTCGCAGGCCCAGCGGTACGCCGGCCGGCAGATCCCGCTGTCCGAGGCACGCCCCGGTGACCTGGTCGTCTACCGGGGCGACGCCAGCCACGTCGGGATGTACATGGGCAACGGCCAGGTCATCCACGCGCCCTACCCCGGCGCGCCCGTGCGCTACGACCCGGTCGGGATGATGCCCGTCTCGTCGGTCACCAGGGTCTGACCGGGGCGGCCCGGCGCCCGTACGATCGGGAACGTGGCTGGTCGAAGGTCGGGGTCCGTGCTCGTGGCGCTCGTCGTGCTGCTCGTCGCCCTGACCGGGTGCGGCGGGCGGCCTGCCGTCGACAGTGCCACGGCCGACGTGCAGCGGCTCCTGGACCGGCGGGCCGCAGCCGTCCTGGACCGCGACGAGCGGGCCTACGAACGGACGGGCACGGGGACGGATCTGGCCAGACTGCGCTCGGTGCCCGTGGCCGCCTGGTCGTACCGGGTGACCGGACTGCGCCGCACCGGCGACACGGCCACCGCCGACGCCGAACTGCGCTACCGCGTCGCCGGCTACGACCGGGCTCCGGTGACCGCCGGGCGCACCCTGCGGCTGAGCCGGGGAGCGGACGGGAAGTGGGCCGTCGACACCGACCGGCCGGCCGAGAAGTCCGCGCAGCAGCTCTGGGACCAGGGGGCGGTGCACCTCGTCCGGGGCCGGTACAGCCTGGTGCTCGGCGTCGGGCAGTCCGGGCAGGCGCTGCGGGACTTCGCGGACCTGGCCGACCGTGCGGTGCCCGCAGTGTCGGACGCCTGGGGCACGCGATGGAGCCGGCGGGTCGTGGTGCTCGTGCCGAGGTCACTGGAGGGGATGGCGGGGCTGCTCGGCTCGCCCGCCTCCGCCTACCGCGGGATCGCGGCGGTCACCACCGGCGAGACGGGTGCGCGGGACCGGGCGTCGGCGGACCGGATCATCGTCAACCCGGACGCGTTCGCGCTCCTCGGCGGTCTCGGCGAGCAGGTCGTCGTCACCCACGAGACCACCCATGTCGCCACCCGCGCCCGCACCACGGCCGCCACCCCTCTGTGGCTGTCCGAGGGGTACGCCGACTGGGTCGGCTACCGCGCCACCGGCCGCACCCCCACCGAGGCCGCGCCCGAACTGTCCCGGGCGGTCGACGCAGGCCGGGTCCCCACCGCGCTCCCGGACGACGAGGACTTCGGCTTCACCGGCGACGCGAGCCGGCTGGCCCGCTCCTACGAGAGCGGCTGGACGGCGTGCCGGCTGATCGCCGACCGCTGGGGCGAGGCCCGGCTGGGCGACTTCTACCGGGCCGTCGGGGAGCACCGGGAACGCCCGGGTGCGGTGGAGGACGCCATGCGGAAGGTTCTGGGGACTACGCCGGAGGCCTTCACGGAACAGTGGCGGGCCTACCTGCGGGAGCAGCTGGGCTGACGGCTGACGCGGGGCCGGACCCGCCGTGGCTCACTCAGGCGGGTCGAGCCTCTCGACCGGACCTGCCGCGGCCTCACTCCGGCCGGTCGAGCAGCTCGATGGCCTCCCGCAGCCAGCCCCGTTCGGCCTCGCCCGTCGCCCGGGCCACACGCAACATGCCCTGGCGGAACAGGTCGTCCGCCTCCTCGGCGCGGACCGGCTTGCCGGAGTCGTAGAAGAAGCTCGTCGGCGTCTGAAGGAAGTCCAGCCGGCGGCGCAGCACAGCGGCCTGCTCGTGCCGGTCGGGCAGGTGGCGCAGGAACGCGAGGACCGTGTTGAAGCGGACGTGGTCGGTGATCTCCGTCTGCCTCGGGTCGCGCAGACGCGCCAGCAGCTCCTCCCGGCCCTTGACGGTGAGGGCGAGGATCCGGCGCGGGGCCGCGCTCGCACCCGGCTCGGTGCGCTGGTCGAGCAGCCCCTTCGTGGTCAGCCGGGTGATCGCCGGGTAGAGCGCGCCGTCGCTGACCGGACGGACATGCCCGGTCAGCGCCTTGATGCGGTCCTTCAACTCGTAGCCGTGCAGGGGCTCCTCGGCCAGGAAGCCCAGGATCGACAGCTCCAGCATGGTCCTCCTTGCGGGCGGGTCAGAGTGCATGCTACCTCTTACCGAGATACCTCGATCCGCGATACATCGATCCGAGCTAGCTCGAATAGATGTAACCCGGATCGCGTCGGCTCCGACCGAGGTATGCCGCATCGGGGGTCATCAGGACTCAGGGGGGACCGTCACCGTGAACACCCATCGCGAACAGCTCGTGCTGCTCGCCCGACCCGTCTACTTCTCGCTCCTCGCCTCCGTCGCCGCCGGGATCATCAACACCGTCTGGGTCGCCCGGCTGGGCGGACCGGCCGTGGCCGCCGTCGCCGTGGCGACCACCACGGAGAACGTGCTGCTCGGCATCGCCCTGGTCTTCGGCTCCGGTACGACCGTGCTGGTCGCCCACGCCCGGGGTGCCCGCGACCCCGCCGCGGTACGGGCCGCGGTGCGCGGCGGATGGGCGCTGTGGGCGCTGGTGACACCGCTGGTGGTGGCCTGCGGCCTGCTGGGGCGCGAACCGCTCGCCCGGCTGGTGCTGGGCGGGGCCGACAGCGCCGCCCTCCCGCTCGCCGTCGCCTACTTCACGCTCTCCATGCCGGGCCTGACCGTCTTCTTCGCCCAGCAGCTCGTCGACGGCATCCTCAAAGGCACCGGCGACACCCGCACCCCGATGCGCCTCGCCCTGCTGGCCAACGGCCTGATCCTGGCCCTCGACCCGCTCTTCATCCACCTCTACGGCGTCCCGGGCGCCGCCGCCGCGACGGTGCTGGCCCGGTGCGCGGCGCTCGGGGCCGGACTCCTCGCGCTGCGGCGCACCACCCTGCTCCGCGCGGCCCGCCGGGCCGAACCGGGCGAGTCCCTCGACGTTTCCCTGCGGCGCACGCTGAGGACCGGCCTGCCCATGTCCGCCGACTTCACCGTGCGGCAGACCGGCGCCCTGGTCCTGGTCGCGATCGTGGCGCGGCTCGGGGTGACGGCGGTGGCGGCGTACGCGATCGCCTACAAGGTCATGTACGTGGCGACCATGGCCTTCTACGCCGTCCGCCAGGCCGCTTCCATCCACACCGCGCACACGCGGGGCGCCGGTCAGGACGCCCGGTGGGCGATCGGGCGGCAGGCCGTGCTCCTCTCCGGCGCCGTCGGACTCGCCGCGGCCGTGCTCCTGGCCGTCGCCGCCCCCTGGATCATGGCCGCCTTCGGCGCCGGGCCCCAGGTCGCGGGCGAGGGCGTGCTGTTCCTGCGCTGCGTCGGGCCCTACCTGGTGCTGCTGGGCTGTCTCATCGCGCTCGGCGGGGTCTTCGAGGGCGGCGGGCGGGCCTCGGCGCTGCTGCGGGTGACCCTGCTCGGGACGGCCGTCCAGCTGGGACTCGCGTACGCCCTCGCGGGGCTCGGCTTGCCCGGGGTGTGTCTCGCGATGGCGCTCGCGGCTGCCGCGCAGTGCGCGTCGGCGGGGCTGCTGTTCCGGCGGGACCCGGTTCAGGAGGAGACGGCGGTCTCGTCGGTACGGACGGGCTGAGCGGGCACGGGAGCGGGGAGGGTGCGCGGCACCGTCGCGCGCCACAGGGCGCGGGCCGCGAGGAGCGCGGCGGCCACCAGGAGGCCGTTGCGCAAAAACAGCAGGGTGAGGCCGAGGCCGTCGCCGGCGACGACGCTGGCGAAGTAGAACGGGAACTCCAGCACCGTCACGAAGCACGCCACCAGCACCAGGACGACCGGGAGCCGCATCCTGCTCCCGGGGAAGTACAGGCACACCGCCGCCAGCCCGACCAGCCACACCATGTACTGCGGGCTGATCACCCGGCTGGTGGTGGTGAACATCAGCACCGCGACGAAGGCCGCGTCGGCGAGGGTGTGCTCCTCGAAGCGCCGGGCCAGCAGCCGCCACAGCACCAGCCAGCCGAAGGCCGCCCCGGTCAGGAACAGCGCGCCCGTGCTCACCTCGCTCACGTACGGCCCGAGGAACTCGATCGAGCCGTAGTTCAGCCTCACCTCGCCCTGCCAGCCGAAGTGCCGGGCGACGTGGAAGACCAGCGCGCCCAGCGACTCCACCTCGGTGCCCCGGTCGCGCTGGAAGGTCAGGAACGCGAACGCGCCCGGCATGGCCAGCGCGAACGCACCCGTCACCACGATGCCCGTCACCAGGGCGGACACCCAGGCGCTGCGGCTGCGGGCGGCCAGCAGCAGCATCGCCGGCCAGATCTTCAGCAGGGCGCCGAAGGCGGCCAGGGCCCCCAGCGCCTTCGGGTGCCGGACCCCCGCGAGCAGGGCGGCCATGGCCACCGCCGTGACCATCACGTCGTAGCGGGCGTACACCGTCGGGCCGAGCAGCGGCACGCCGATCACCCACACCCAGGCGCCGCGCAGCGAGCGGCCCGGGCGGCGTCCCGCGTACGTCATCAGGGCCAGCACGGCCAGATCGGTGACGCAGACCAGCACGAAGAACGCGGTCCCGTAGTCCAGGAAGGGCAGCAGGCCGGGGGAGAGGATCGCCAGCGCGGCGGCGGGCGGGTACTGCCAGGTGACATCGCGCAGAGGGAAGGTTCCGGTACTGAGGACCTCGTACCAGCCCCGGTAGATCACGTGCACGTCGCTCGTGACGTCCGGGCCCGGGAAGACGTACACCTTCAGGACGAACAGCAGCAGCAACAGCCTGGTGAGACACCAGACCACCGGCAGCCATGCCAGGGACCGCCTCGTGCCCGTCGTCATCACGTGATCCCTGCCCGTTCGCGCGCGGTGTTGATCGGGCCATGATGGGCCCGTCAGCTGTGAGCGTGCCACACTCGCCGCGGCGTACGGGGGTGAGGGCCGTTGGGTAGGGTCGGCGGCGTGCGCAAGACCCTGATCGTGACCAACGACTTCCCGCCCAGGCCCGGGGGCATCCAGGCGTTCCTGCACAACATGGCGCTGCGGCTGGACCCGCAGCGGCTGGTCGTGTACGCCTCGACCTGGAAGCGGACCCCGGAAGGCGTCGAGGCGACCCGTGCCTTCGACGCCGAGCAGCCCTTCACCGTCGTACGGGACCGTACGACCATGCTGCTGCCCACGCCGGCTGCCACCCGGCGGGCCGCCGGTCTGCTGCGGGAGCACGGCTGCACCTCGGTGTGGTTCGGGGCGGCGGCCCCACTCGGTCTGATGGCGCCGACCCTGCGCGCCGCGGGTGCCGAGCGGCTGGTCGCCACCACGCACGGCCACGAGGCCGGCTGGGCGCAGCTGCCCGCCGCCCGGCAGCTGCTGCGGCGGATCGGGGAGTCCACCGACACGATCACCTACCTCGGCGAGTACACCCGTTCGCGCATCGCCTCCGCCCTGACGCCCGAGGCGGCCGCACGGATGGCGCAGCTGCCGCCCGGAGTCGACGAGAAGACCTTCCACCCCGGCTCGGGCGGCGAGGAGGTGCGGGCGCGGCTGGGCCTGACGGACCGCCCGGTCGTGGTCTGCGTCTCCCGGCTCGTCCGCCGCAAGGGCCAGGACACCCTGATCCGGGCCATGCCGCGCATCCTGGCGGCCGAGCCCGACACCGTCCTGCTGATCGTCGGCGGCGGTCCCTGTGAGAAGGACCTGCGGCGCCTCGCGCACGAGACCGGCGTCGCCCCCGCCGTACGGTTCACCGGCGCCGTGCCCTGGTCCGAGCTGCCCGCCCACTACGGCGCCGGCGACGTCTTCGCGATGCCCTGCCGCACCCGGCGCGGCGGCCTGGACGTCGAGGGCCTCGGCATCGTCTACCTGGAGGCCTCCGCGACGGGCCTGCCGGTCGTGGCCGGTGACTCGGGCGGCGCCCCGGACGCGGTGCTGGACGGCGAGACGGGCTGGGTGGTGAGGGGCGGCTCACCGGAGGAAGCGGCCGACCGCATCACCGTCCTCCTCGGCGACGCCGAGCTGCGCCGCAGGATGGGGGAGCGGGGCAGGGAGTGGGTCGAGGAGAAGTGGCGCTGGGACCTGCTGGCGGAGCACCTCGAAAGCTTGCTGTAGTGCGGTTTGCCTTCTTGGGGCGCGGGGAAGTGCGCGATCAACCACGAACGACCCGCACTCGCCGTCAAACGATCAAGCGGCACCCCCACTAGGCGGAACCCAAAAATCCGCCGATGCTGCGCCCATGACATCTAACCTGACGCATCGTCACCTGACAAGACGTCGCATCCTGGGCATGGCAGCCCTGCAGACCGCGGCCACCCTCGGCTTCACCCGCATCGGCCTCGAAAGCGCCCGAGCCGCCCAGCCCGACGCAGTCGACACCGCCCCCGCCATCGTCGTCGGCTCCGGCTACGGCGGCGCCGTGGCCGCTCTTCGCCTCGGCCAGGCCGGCATCCGCACGATCGTCCTGGAGATGGGCCGCCTCTGGAACACCACCGGCCCGGACGGCGAGATCTTCTGCACCACCAGCGCACCCGACCACCGCTCCATGTGGTTCCGCGACCGCACCGAGGCCCCCCTCGGCACCTTTCTCTGGCTGGACGTCGTCAACCGGGACATCGGCCGCTACCCCGGCGTCCTGGACCGCGTGCACTTCGACCACATGTCCGTGTACGTCGGCCGGGGCGTCGGCGGCGGCTCCCTGGTCAACGGAAGCATGGCGGTCACCCCGCCCCGGCCGTACTTCGCCGAACAGTTCCCGACGGTCGACGCCGACGAGATGTACGGCACGTACTTCCCGCGCGCCCGGGCCGCCCTGGGAGTGAACACCGTCGACCCGGCGTGGTTCGAGTCGACGGAGTGGTACCGCTTCACCCGCGTCTCCCGCAAGCACGCCGAGAAGGCCGGCCTGCGGACCACCTTCGTGCCCAGCGTCTACGACTTCGGCCACATGCGGCGCGAGGCGGCCGGCACCGCCCCGAAGTCGGCGCTCGGTGGCGAGGTCATCTACGGCAACAACCACGGCAAGCGCAGCCTCGACAAGACGTACCTCGCCACCGCGCTCGGCACCGGCGAGGTCACCGTCCACACCCTGGAGAAGGTGCGCGCGATCAGCCGCGCGCCGGACGGCACCTACGTCCTGACCGCCGACCGCATCGACGAGACCGGCCGCGTCGTCGAGACCAAGGAGTACGGCTGCACGTACCTCTTCCTCGGCGGCGGCAGCCTCGGCACCACCGAACTGCTGCTGCGAGCCCGGGAGACGGGCACCCTGCCCGCGCTCGACGGCAGTGTCGGGGCCGGCTGGGGAACCAACGGCAACGTGATGCTCGGCCGGGCCAACCACCTGTGGGACACGGTCGGCGCGAACCAGTCGACCATGCCGGTCATGGGCATCGACGACTGGGCGAACACCGCCAACCCGGTGTTCGCCGAGATCGCCCCGCTGCCGACGGGCCTGGAGCACTGGGTGAGCCTCTACCTGGCGATCACCAGGAACCCGGAACGGGCGTCCTTCTCCTACGACACCGGCTCGCACCGGCTCCGGCTCGGCTGGACGGCCGCCCACTCCGCGGTCTCCGTCGCCATGGCCAGGAAACTGTTCGACCGGATCAACGCGGCCAACGCGACGATCTACCGGTACGACCTGTTCGGCTCGAAGAGCAAGGTCTTCGCCGACGACTTCACCTACCACCCGCTGGGCGGTTGCGTGCTGGGCCGGGCGACGGACGACTACGGGCGGGTCAAGGGATACTCCCGGCTGTACGTCACCGACGGCTCGCTCGTGCCCGGGTCGCTCGGGGTCAACCCCTTCGTGACCATCACCGCGCTCGCCGAACGCACGATGGCGCGGGTCCTCGCCGAGGACACCGCGCCATGACGCCGTTCGCGTACTACTTGGCGTAGATCTCCTCGACCTCGTGCGCGTAGTCCTTCGCCACCACGTTCCGCTTCAGCTTCAGCGAGGGCGTCAGGTGGCCCGACTCCTCCGTGAACTGGGAGGACAGAATGCGGAACTTCCGCACCGATTCCGCCTTCGACACCGCGGCGTTGCCGTCGTCGATCGCCGCCTGGATCGCGGCCAGCAGGTCCGGGTCCTCGCTCAGCGACGCCGCGGTGGAACCCGCCGGCTTGCCGTGGTCGGAGCACCAACGGCCGAGGAACTCCTCGTCGATGGTGATCAGCGCGCCCACGAACGGCCGCCCGTCACCCACCACCATGCACTCCGCGACCAGCGCGTGCGCCCGGATACGGTCCTCGATCACGGCCGGGGCGACGTTCTTGCCGCCGGCGGTGACGATGATCTCCTTCTTGCGGCCGGTGATCCGGAGGTAGCCGTCCTCGTCGAGGGTGCCGATGTCACCGGTGTGGAACCAGCCGTCCGCCAGCGCCTCCGCGGTCGCGCCGGGGTTGTTCCAGTACTCCTTGAACAGGTGCTCACCGTGCAGCAGCACCTCGCCGTCGTCGGCGATCCGCACCACCGAACCGGGCAGGGGCTGCCCGACCGTGCCGATCTTCTGCCGGTCCCACGGGTTGAACGCGGTGGCCGCGCAGGACTCCGTCAGGCCGTAGCCCTCCAGGACCGTGAAGCCGATGCCGCGGAAGAAGTGCCCGAGGCGCTCGCCGAGCGGGGCGCCGCCGGAGATGGCGTACTCGCCCCGGCCGCCGAGGACCGCCCGGAGCTTGCTGTAGACGAGCTTGTCGAACGTCTTGTGCTTGATCTTCAGACCGAACGACGGACCCGAGGGGGTGTCCAGCGCCTTGCTGTAGGCGATCGCGGTGTCGGCGGCCTTGTCGAAGATCTTGCCCTTGCCGTCGGCCTGGGCCTTGGCGCGCGCCGAGTTGTAGACCTTCTCGAAGACGCGCGGCACACCGAGGATCAGCGTCGGGCGGAACGCGGCCAGCTCGTCGGTGAGGTCCTTGATGTCCGGGACCGTGCCCAGCTTGATCGGCGCCATCATCGGGGCGATCTGAACCAGCCGGCCGAAGACGTGCGCGAGCGGCAGGAAGAGCAGCACCGAGCACTCCCCGGTGCGGAACAGCGGACGCAGCCGCTCGACGATGTTGCCGCACTCGGCGAAGAAGCTGCGGTGGGTGAGCACACAGCCCTTGGGGCGGCCGGTGGTGCCGGAGGTGTAGACGATGGTCGCCGGGTCGTCGGCCTTGGCGATCGAGCTGCGCTCCTCGACCGTCTCGTCCGTGACGTCCTGGCCGAGCCGGCCCAGTTCGTCCAGGCCGCCGCCGTCGATCTGCCACACGTGCTTGAGCGCCGGCAGTCCGTCGCGGATCGACTCGATCGCTGCCGAGTGGGCCTGCGACTCCACGACGCAGGCGGTCGCGCCCGAGTCGCCGAGGATCCACTGCACCTGCTCCGGCGAACTGGTCTCGTACACCGGCACGGTCACCGCGCCCGCGCTCCAGATGGCGAAGTCCAGCAGCGTCCACTCGTAACGGGTGCGGGACATCAGCCCCACCCGGTCGCCCGGCTGGACGCCGGCGGCGATCAGTCCCTTCGCCGCCGTGTGCACCTCGGCGAGGAAGGTGGTGGCCGTGACGTCCTGCCAGCTGCCGCCGATCTTGCGGGCGATGACGGCGACGTCCGGGTGCTGCGCGGCGTTTCTGCGGACGATGTCGGTCAGATTTCCGTCCGCAGGGACCTCGTACAAAGCCGGAAGGCTGAACTCGCGCAAGACTGCTGCTCCTCATAGGGCGCCGGCGCCACGACGGTGTGTGCTGCGACGGTGCGGTCCAAGGCTCGGGGAGGTGCTCCGGCATTCACTTGTTGAAATGCAGAGCACGACTGGACTGCCCGGACGTTACCCGCCGGTATGGCTTCTGCGACAGGGGGTCGCGTCGAGATGTTCGCTGCGTCACACAGTTGGGTATTCCATCGCGCACAGTAGTCCACGAGCAAACTGACTGGCCAGTAACCGCAGGTAGGACCGCCACTGTTCACAAGGGCCACGCTCGACCTACGCTTGATCGTCATGGCACCCACACCAGCCGGAAACCACCGGACGCGCGTCCACGTGGTCAGCGACGTCCACGGCAACGCCCGCGACCTGGCCAGGGCCGGCGAGGGCGCCGACGCCCTGATCTGCCTGGGCGACCTCGTCCTCTTCCTCGACTACGCCGACCACTCGCGCGGGATCTTCCCCGACCTGTTCGGCGTCGAGAACGCCGACCGCATCGTCGCGCTGCGCACCGCCCGCCGCTTCGAGGAGGCCCGGGTGTTCGGGGCGGAATTGTGGGCCGGCCTCAAGGAGAACCGCGCCACGGTGGTCGAGGAGGCGGTGCGCAAGCAGTACGCCGAGCTGTTCGCCGCGTTCCCCTCTCCTACGTACGCCACCTACGGCAACGTCGACATGCCGGCCCTGTGGCGGGAGTACGCGGGCCCCGGGACGACCGTCCTCGACGGCGAGCGCGTCGAGATCGGCGGCCGGGTCTTCGGCTTCGTCGGCGGCGGCCTGCGCACACCCATGCGGACGCCGTACGAGATCAGTGACGAGGAGTACGCGGCGAAGATCGAGGCGATCGGCGAGGTCGACGTGCTCTGCACGCACATCCCGCCCGAGGTCCCCGAGCTGGTCTACGACACCGTCGCCCGCCGTTTCGAGCGCGGCAGCCGGGCCCTGCTGGACGCCATCCGCCGCACCCGGCCCCGGTACTCCCTCTTCGGGCACATCCACCAGCCGCTGGTGAGAAGGATGCGGATCGGCGCGACCGAGTGTGTGAACGTGGGCCACTTCGCCTCGACCGGGACCCCGTGGGCGCTGGAGTGGTGAGGACGTCCCAGGTCGGGTGAGATCCGCGGGCCCCGTGCGCGGTAGCCTTCACGCTGCACACACGTGCGCAGGACGACGTCTTACCGGCCCGTATCTGGAGGAGCCACGGCGATGGCGGAACACACCAGCTCGAGCATCACCATCGAGGCCGCCCCGGCCGACGTCATGGCGGTCATCTCCGACTTCGGCCGCTACCCGGACTGGACCGGCGAGGTGAAGGAGGCGGAGGTCCTCAAGACCGACGCCCAGGGCCGCGCCGAGCAGGTCCGCCTCGTCATGGACGCGGGCGCGATCAAGGACGACCAGATCCTCGGGTACACCTGGACCGGCGAGAACGAGGTGTCCTGGACGCTGGTGAAGTCCCAGATGCTGCGCTCCCTCGACGGCTCGTACATCCTCAAGCCGTCCGGCGCTGGCGGTACGGAGGTCACGTACGTACTGACCGTGGACGTCAAGATCCCCATGCTCGGCATGATCAAGCGCAAGGCGGAGAAGGTCATCATCGACCGGGCGCTCGCGGGGCTGAAGAAGCGCGTGGAATCTGGCAAGTAGAGCCGCGACGCAAGGGGTGCCCGCGGTGCCGGGAGCGGGCCCCGCGCGGCTGGTCGCGCGCCCACGCGGCGGAGCAACCCGTCCAACACGGCTCCGCGCCCCTTGAGGGCGTCCACGGCTCCGCCCGCCTTGAGGGGCGTGCACGGTTCGGCGCCCCTTGAGGGGCGTCTCGGTTACCGTTCAACCCCATGCGCACCATCCTGATCACCGGCCCCGGCGGCAGCGGCCGTACCACCCTCGCGGCCGCGACCGCCCTGGCCGCGGCGGCCGGGGGTACCCGCACCCTCGTCCTCGGCACCGACCGCACGGACACCCTCGGTGCCGCACTGGGCGTGCGGACCGGCCCGGCCCCGGTCCAGGCGGCACCCCGGCTCACCGCCTGGAGGCCCGACGCCGCCCAGGACTTCCGCAGGGACCTCACCGCACTCCAGGAGCGCGCCTCCACCGCCCTCGACCTCCTCGGCGCCTCCCGCCTCGACCCCGAGGAACTCACACCCCTGCCCGGCGCCGGGGAACTCGCCCTGCTGCGCGCCCTGCGCGACGCCGCGCTGTCGGAGAAGTACGACACCCTCGTCGTCGACCTCCCCCCGGCCCCGCAGGCCCTCGCCCTCCTCGCCCTGCCCGAGGAACTCCGCCGCTACCTGCGCCGGCTGCTCCCGGCCGAACGGCAGGCCGCCCGCGCCCTGCGCCCCGTCCTGGGCCGCCTCGCCGGCGTCCCCATGCCCGCCGAGTGGCTCTACGAGACGGCCGGCCGCTGGGACCTGGAACTGGCCGCCGTCGAAGCCGTCGTCGCCGACCGCGACACCGTCGTACGCCTGGTCGCCGAGCCCGGCCCGGCCGGTGCCGAGGCGCTGCGCACCGCCGCCCTCGGCCTCGCCCTGCGCGGTCTGCGCACCGACGTCGTGATCGCCAACCGCGTCCTGCCCGAGGCGTCCCCGGACACCTGGCTCGCCGGCCCCGTCGCCCAGCAGCGCAAGACGCTGGAGGACTGGCGGGAGTCGTACGACGTCCGCACCGCCCCCCACCTCGGACACGACCCGCGCGGCACCGACGACCTCACCGCGCTCACCGTGCCCGGCGTCCAGCCGGCGCCCCCCGCGGCCGACTGGCCCGTGACCGACCGGCTCGCCGACGACGGCGTCCTCGTCTGGCAGATCCCGCTGCCCGGCGCCATACGCGAGGAACTGGACCTCGTCCGACGCGGCGACGAACTCGTCGTCACGGCGGGGCGGTTCCGCCGGATCGTCCCGCTGCCCTCCGCACTGCGCCGCTGCACCGTCGACGGAGCCGCCCTGCACGAGGGCGAGCTGCGGATCCGCTTCGTACCCGACCCCGGGCTGTGGCCGCGGAACCCGTGAGGCAGCGGGTACCGGACCGGGGGAAAACGGGTGGCCCCGGCCCGTGAACGCGGTACGCCCGTTCGGGTAACGTCGTAGGGACGAACCGTAGTCAGGAGTCCGTCATGAGCGAAGAGCTCCCCCCGTCCGGCGCCGCCCGCGAAGAGGCCGCGGACGAGGTACGGGCGAGCGACGCCGACGCCTGGGCGACCGCGTGCGCCGAGGACCTCCAGGCCGAGAAGGCCCGCCGCCGCACCCAGTACGGCACGCCCCCGGGCTCCGCGGCCGACGAGCTGAAGAAGCTCGTCGACACCCTCGCGGAGAAGCTGTCCGGCGTGCAGTCCCCGTTGCTCGGCGCGGTCGCGGGGCCCGCGGCGCAACAGGTCGTACGGCAGGTCGTCCAGCAGGCCAAGGACGCCGTGGAACCCGTCATCGAGCGCAACCCGGACGTCTTCGACCACCTGGCGGCGGCCGGTAACGAACTCCTCGCCGCCTACCGTTCCGCCGTCCAGGCCCAAGAGCGCCGCTGGACCGGCCGCGACGATCAGGACGACCCCCGTGAGCAGGGCGGACGCCGGGACGGCGACGACGACGCCGGTCCCGGGGAGCGCATCGACCTGGACTGAGTCCCCGGCCCCGGCCGAGCGGGGTCCCGGTGCGGCGCCCGGGGGTGCCCACCGTGCGGACGACGCCGACCCGACGGCAGGGCCTCGGGTACCGTTATCCGTAGCGGGGCTCGACCGAAACTGAGGGATTCATGGGACTCACCATCGGCGTCGACATCGGCGGCACGAAGATCGCGGCCGGCGTGGTCGATGAGGAAGGCAACATCCTCTCGACCCACAAGGTGCCGACCCCGGGCACGGCTGAGGGCATCGTGGACGCCATCGCCTCGGCGGTGGACGGCGCACGCGTCGGTCACGACATCGTCGGCGTGGGCATCGGTGCCGCCGGCTACGTGAACCGGCAGCGCTCCGAGGTCTACTTCGCGCCCAACATCCACTGGCGCAACGAGCCGCTCAAGGAGAAGGTCGAGGCCCGCGTAAGCCTCCCGGTGGTCGTGGAGAACGACGCCAACGCGGCGGCGTGGGGCGAGTACAAGTTCGGTGCCGGCAAGGGCCACCGCAACGTCATCTGCATCACCCTCGGCACCGGCCTCGGCGGCGGCATCATCATCGGCAACAAGCTGCGCCGCGGGCACTTCGGTGTGGCCGCCGAGTTCGGGCACATCCGCATGGTGCCGGACGGCCTGCTGTGCGGCTGCGGCTCCCAGGGCTGCTGGGAGCAGTACGCGTCGGGCCGGGCACTGGTGAGGTACGCCAAGCAGCGCGCCAACGCCACCCCCGAGAACGCCGAGATCCTGCTCGGCCTCGGCAACGGCACGCCCGAGGGCATCGAGGGCAAGCACATCTCCATGGCCGCCCGCCAGGGCGACCGGGTCGCCGTCGACTCCTACCGCGAACTGGCCCGCTGGGTCGGTGCGGGCCTCGCCGACCTGGCCTCCCTCTTCGACCCCTCCGCGTTCATCGTCGGCGGCGGCCTCTCCGACGAGGGCGAACTGGTTCTGGGCCCGATCCGCAAGTCCTACAAGCGCTGGCTGGTCGGCGGCAACTGGCGCCCGGTGGCCGAGGTCCGCGCGGCGGAACTGGGCAACAAGGCGGGCCTGGTCGGAGCGGCCGACCTGGCCCGCGAGCCCGACCCGATCATGTAAGCGCCGTCAGGGTGCGCGCCCCGGGGGCGCGGGGAACTGCGCGATCGAGCACGTGCGACCGGCACTCGCGCACCATCCCCGCGCCCCGCCCCTTTGGGCGTAAATTGATCACATGCCGCTGCTCCCCAACTCCCGTACGGAACCCGATGGTTCCGCGGTCATCAGGGTCCTCAGCTACAACATCCGCTCCATGCGCGACGACACCGCCGCCCTGGCCCGCGTCATCAAGGCCTGCGAGCCCGACCTGGTCCTGATCCAGGAAGCCCCCCGCTTCTTCCGCTGGCGCAAGAAACTCGCCCGCCTGGCCCTCGCCTCCGACCTGGTGACCGTCACCGGCGGCGCCACCACCACGGGCCCGGCGATCCTCAGCTCGCTCCGGGTGGGCGTCGAACGCACGGAGGACATCCTCCTGCCCCCCACCCCCGGCCTGCACCGCCGCGGCTTCGCCACCGCGGTCGTCCGCATCGCCGGCGCCCGCCTCGGCGTGCTCAGCTGCCACCTGTCCCTCCAGAAGGACGAGCGCTACGAGCAGTCCGGCATGCTGCTGGACCGGCTCGCCGGAATGAGTGTGCAGCACATGATCGCCGGCGGCGACCTCAACGAACGCCCCGACGGCCCGGCCTTCCGACGGCTGGCCGGCAGACTGACGGACTGCCGGGCCGCGGCCCCCTGGGGCGGCGAGCACACCTGGACACCCGCCGACCCCTACCAGCGCATCGACGCGATCTTCACGACGAAGGGCATCGAGGTGCTGGGCTGCGGCGTGCCGGTCGGGCAGCCGGGAGTGTCCGACGCAGACCTGAGGGCGGCCACGGACCACCTTCCGGTCCTGGCCGCCCTCAGGGTCCCCGCCGCCTAGACGACCGCGCCCCGCCCCGGGTCGTCGTCCTCCTCGTCGTCCGTACGCATGCGCATCACCAGCGTCGCGAATCCGCCGACGAAGCCGCCGATCCCCAGCGTGGCCAGCCACCAGGTCATGTCCCAGCCGAGCAGCACGGCCAGCAGGAGCAGCACCGGCCCGCCGAGCACGCCGAGCCAGGCGAACTTGGCCGTGGGGTCGGCGGTGGGCAGCGGAGGCGGCTCCGGGGGCACGAAGTGGCCCTCGTCGTCCTCGTCGAAGTCGTCCTCGGCGGGCTCGGGCGTGGTGTAGTCGCGCGGGCCGACGCCGGGTGCGAACGAGACGGAGCCGCCCAGCGGCTTCACGCCCTTGTCTCCGGGCTCCCCGGGCTCCCCGGCCTTCTGCGGCTCGGCCGGCTTGACGGTGTCCCCGGACTTCACGGCCGTGTCGCCCCGGTCGCCGTCGAGCCCGGCGTCGTTGGTCCCGGCCGCCGGCAGGGCCAGGTCCTCGATCGACTTGAACGGCTTGGCGCCCGGCGGGTCCGGCGGCTCCTCGCCGTACCCGGCGACGATCGCCGCCCAGGCGGCCTCCTCGTCGAAGGGGACGCCCTTCTCCTCCGGCTCCCGGCCCTCACGGTCGGAGTCGTGCTCAGCCACCTGCGGTCGTCCCTTCCTTGCCGAGCCCGGGCTCCTTGCCGAGGGCGGACGAGATGCGGCCGATGAACGCGAGGCTCTCCTCGTGAATACGGTCCGCGTCATGGTCCAACGTGGCGACGTGGTAGCTCTGTTCCAGGATGACCTCTTTCACGTCCGTCGAGGAGATGCGGCTCAGGATCCGGGCGGAGTCGGCGGGCGGCACCACATGGTCCTGCGGACTGCGCATCAGCAGCACCGGCTGCGTGACCTGTGGCAGCTCGCGGTCGGTGGCCTGGAAGAACTGCCGCAGCGAGTGCGCCGCGTGCAGCGGCACCCGGTCGTAGCCGAGCTCCCTGCCGTCCGGCTTGGCGATGTCGCTGGCGATGCCCTTCGTCGCGGGGACGAGGTGACGCACCACCGGCAGGGCGTGCGCGGCCAGGCCGTGCACCTTGTTCGCGGGATTGACCAACATGACACCGCGCACGGCGTCGCCGTGCTTGGCGGCCAGCCGCAGGGCCAGCGCGCCGCCCATGGACAGACCGGCCACGAAGACCGTCTCGTGGCGCTCGCACAGCAGACGCAGCGCGCGGTCCACCTCCGCGTACCAGTCCTGCCAGCCGGTGATCCGCAGGTCCTCCCAGCGCGTACCGTGCCCGGGCAGCAGCGGCAGGGAGACGGTCAGGCCGTGCTCGGCGAGGTGCTCCGCCCAGGGGCGCAGCGACTGCGGTGATCCGGTGAAGCCGTGGCAGAGGAGGACGGCGACCTCTCCGCCCTCGTGGTGGAACGGCTCGGCTCCGGCTAGGACCGGCACCTTCGGCCTCCTGGTCGTGGGAAGGGACTGGCACGATCACGAAATGTCACGGAACGTCATGGAAGGGGTTCGCGCGTCGTGCGCGGGACCTTCACCGTACGCGACCGCACTGACACCGACCAGGGCCGTCGGCGCCTTTGACAGCGCTCCGGGTTAGGGTCTGACCGACACATACAGGAGGCACTCGGTTGTTGTACGGCGCGATGAAGGTCACCATCGGGGGTCCGCTGAAGCTCGCCTTCAGACCCTGGGTGGAGGGCCTGGAGAACGTACCCGCCGAGGGCGCTGCGATCCTGGCGAGCAATCACCTGTCGTTCTCCGACTCCTTCTTCCTGCCCGCCGTCCTCGACCGCAAGGTCACCTTCATCGCGAAGGCCGAGTACTTCACCACGCCCGGCGTGAAGGGCCGGATGACGGCCGCCTTCTTCAAGGGGGTCGGGCAGCTGCCCGTGGACCGTTCCGGTGCGCGTGGCGCGGGTGAGGCGGCCATCAAGAGCGGCATCGACGTGCTGGAGCGCGGTGAGCTGTTCGGGATCTACCCGGAGGGCACGCGCTCGCCCGACGGACGGCTCTACCGGGGCAAGCCGGGCGGCCTCGCGCGCGTGGCGCTCGCGAGCGGCGCGCCGGTCATCCCCGTCGCGATGATCGACACGGAGAAGATCCAGCCACCCGGGAAGGTCATGCCGAAGCTGATGCGGCCCGGCATCCGGATAGGCAAGCCCCTGGACTTCAGCCGCTACCAGGGCATGGAGCACGACCGCTTCGTGCTGCGCGCGGTGACCGACGAGGTCATGTACGAGATCATGAACCTCTCCGGCCAGGAGTACGTCGACATGTACGCCACGGCCATGAAGCGGCAGCTCACGGAAGCGGCGAAGGCGGAGAAGGAAGCCGAGAAGGCGGCCAAGGCCGCTCTCGTGCGGGCCGAGAAGGAACGCGCTGAGAAGGAAAAGCAGGAGCAGGAAAAGCAGGCGCAGGAAGCGCAGGAGAAGGAAGCGTAGGAGAAGGAAGCGCAGGCGGAGCGGCGGCGGACCGAGCCCTAGCCGGGGCTTCGGTCGGGGGGCGGGGGAGATGGCCAGGCGTGAGCGAGTCATGAGGATGTCGGTCGAGCAGCCGCTGTGGCGTGCCCTCACCGCCTACCGGGTGCTGACGATGCTGTACGCGGTCGGCCTGTTCGCCACCGCCCACGACGAGTTCCCCCGCCCCTGGATCGCCGTCGCCTACTACGCCGTGCTGGGCACCTGGACCCTGGCCACGCTGCCCCGGGTCGCGAACGCCGCCCGCTGCACCAAGCGGTTCCTCGCCGCCGACCTCACCATCGCCGTCGTGGGCATCCTGCTCACGCCCGTCGCCGACGCCCACGAGCGGATCCAGTCGGGCGGCCCGACGCTTCCGTCGATATGGACGGCCGGCGCCGTTCTCGCCTTCGCCATCAAGGGCGGCTGGCGCTGGGCGGCCCTCGCCTCCGGCCTCGTGGCCGTCGCCAACCTGATCGAGCGCGGCAGCCCGGCCCGTGACACCGTCCACAACGTCATCCTGGTCTGCATCGCCTCCATCGCCATCGGCTACGTCGTCGAGGTCGCCCGCGCCTCCGAGCGCACCCTCGCCCGCGCCCTGGAGATCGAGGCCGCCACGAGGGAGCGGGAGCGCCTCGCCCGGGACATCCACGACAGCGTGCTCCAGGTGCTGGCGATGGTGCAGCGCCGCGGGGCCGTACTCGGGGGAGAGGCGGCCGAACTGGGCCGGATGGCCGGTGAGCAGGAGGTGGCGCTGCGCACCCTGGTCTCGGGCGGTCTCGTGCCCGTCTCCCGGATCTCGGAGGACACCACCGAGGGCGCGGTCGTCCGGGCCGTCGACGAGGAGCCCGAGCCGAGCGGCCCCGTCGACCTGCGCGCCCTGCTCGCGCCCTACGCCGGGGCCAGGGTCAGTCTCGCCGAGCCCGGCGCGCCCGTGCCGCTGGCGCCGGCCGCCGCCCGGGAGGTGGCCGCGGCGGTCGGGGCCGCCCTGGACAATGTCCGCCGGCATGCCGGGGAGGACGCCCGCGCGTGGATCCTGGTGGAGGACGAGCCGGACGAGGTGATCGTCACCGTGCGGGACGACGGCCCCGGCATCCCGGAGGGGCGGCTCGTCCAGGCCGAGGGCGAGGGGCGGCTCGGCGTCGCCCTGTCCATCCGCGGCCGGCTGAGCGACCTCGGCGGCAGCGCGGAGCTCGTCTCGGTGCCGGGACAGGGCACGGAGGTCGAGATGAAGGTACCGAAGGAACAGACGAACACACGGGGGAAGGCGGAGCAGCGATGACGGACACCACCGGGGACCGGCGGGACCCGATCACAGTCATGGTCGTCGACGACCACCCCATGTGGCGCGACGCCGTCGCCCGCGACCTGGCCGAGTCGGGCTTCGAGGTGGTCGCCACCGCGGGCGACGGCGACCAGGCCGTACGGCGGGCCAAGGCCGCCGCGCCCGACGTCCTCGTGCTCGACCTGAACCTGCCCGGCAAGCCCGGAGTCCAGGTCTGCAAGGAGGTCGTCGGCGACAACCCCGCGCTGCGCGTTCTCGTGCTGTCCGCGAGCGGTGAGCACGCCGACGTCCTGGAGGCCGTGAAGTCCGGCGCGACCGGCTATCTGCTGAAGTCGGCCTCCACGGGCGAGCTCCAGGACGCGGTCCGCCGCACGGCCGTCGGCGACCCGGTCTTCACCCCCGGCCTCGCCGGGCTGGTCCTCGGCGAGTACCGCCGCCTGGCCTCCGAACCGGCCCCGGCCCCCGACACCGACGAACCCAAGGCGCCCCGGCTCACCGACCGCGAGACCGAGGTGCTGCGGCTGGTCGCCAAGGGCCTGAGCTACAAGCAGATCGCCGAACGCCTGGTCATCTCCCACCGCACGGTCCAGAACCACGTCCAGAACACCCTCGGCAAGCTCCAGCTGCACAACCGCGTGGAACTGGTCAGGTACGCGATAGAGCGCGGCCTCGACGACGAGTGAGGCGCCCGTCACACTGACCCTTCGTCAGGCACCTGCGGCGAAGGGACTGTTCCATGCGCGTCGGAGTACTGACCGGAGGCGGCGACTGCCCCGGCCTCAACGCCGTCATCCGGGCCATCGTCCGCAAGGGCGTGCAGGAGTACGGCTATGACTTCACCGGCTTCCGGGACGGCTGGCGAGGGCCCCTGGAGAACGCCACCGTCCGTCTCGACATCCCCGCCGTGCGCGGCATCCTGCCCCGCGGCGGCACCATCCTCGGCTCCTCGCGGACCAACCCGCTGAAGGTGACGGACGGCATCCGCCGGATCAAGCGGACTCTCGCCGAGCTGGAGGTCGAGGCGCTGATCACCATCGGCGGCGAGGACACCCTCGGCGTGGCCGCCCGCCTCTCCGACGAGCACGGCGTGCCCTGTGTGGGCGTGCCGAAGACGATCGACAACGACCTGTCCGCCACCGACTACACCTTCGGCTTCGACACCGCCGTCGGCATCGCCACCGAGGCCATCGACCGGCTGCACACCACCGCCGAGTCCCATATGCGCGTCCTGGTCGTCGAGGTGATGGGCCGGCACGCCGGCTGGATCGCGCTCCACTCAGGCCTGGCCGGCGGCGCCAACGTCATCCTCATCCCCGAACAGCGCTTCGACGTCGAGCAGGTGTGCGCCTGGGTGACCTCCCGGTTCCGGGCGTCGTACGCGCCGATCGTGGTCGTCGCCGAGGGGGCGATGCCGAGGGACGGCGACATGGTCCTCAAGGACCGGTCACTGGACTCCTTCGGGCACGTCCGGCTGTCCGGGGTCGGCGAGTGGCTCGCCAAAGAGATCGAGAAGCGCACCGGCAACGAGGCCCGCACCACGGTCCTCGGCCATGTCCAGCGCGGCGGCACCCCCAGCCCCTTCGACCGCTGGCTCGCCACCCGCTTCGGGCTGCACGCCATCGACTGCGTCCGCGACCGCGACTTCGGCCGGATGGTCGCCCTGCGCGGCACCGATATCGTCCGCGTCCCCATCGCGGACGCCACGTCCCGTCTGAAGACGGTGGATCCGGCGCTGTACGAGGAGGTCGGGGTGTTCTTCGGCTGACGGCCCGGCGCCAGAAGCGGGTCGGGCGGTCGGTCTGTTCTTGGGCTGGCGGCCCGGTGCCCGGTGCCCGGTGTGGGTCGGGCGGTCGGGGGGTTCTTCGGCCGACCGCCTGGCCCCCGGTGCCGGTCGGGGCCGGGCGGCCCCGACCGGACCGGGTCAGACCGAGGGCGCGCCCGTGCCCCGCACCTGCGCCACCAGCTCTCGCACCACCGCCGCGCCGTTCAGCGTCAGCACCGACTCGGGGTGGAACTGCACTCCCGCGAACCCGCGAGCGCGCAACGCGTGCACCTCCCCGTTGGCGGCGCGTGCGACCTCGACCCCGCGCGCCGACAGTCCGGCCGCCTCCTCGTCGCCGCAGCGCGCCACGAAGCTGTTGTAGAAGCCGACGGTCTCCCGCCGCCCGAACAGCTCGATCTCCGTCTGCGCCCCCTGGTACGGCACTTCCTTCCGCACGATGTCCAGCCCCAGCTCGGCCGCGATCAGCTCGTGCCCGAGGCACACCCCCAGCACGCCCTGCCGTTCGCTCCGGATCACCTCGGCGGTGAGGCCGCGCAGGAAGCGCATCTTGGGGTCGGCGAGGTCGGACGGGTCGCCCGGACCGGGCCCGAGCACGACGGGCCCCTCATGTGCGAGCACCGCCTCCCGCAGCCCCGGCTCGTCGTACCGCCGCACGCTCACCTCCAGGCCGCCGGCGCGCAGCACGTGCGCGAGCATCGCAGTGAAGGTGTCCTCGCCGTCGACGACCAGGGCATGTCCGGTCAGTTCCGCGGAGCGCTCCTGCATCCGCAGCCAGAAGGGCGCGAGCGAGGAGCGGCGTCCGTCGAGCACCGCACGCACCCTGGGGTCGTCGGCCAGCCGCGGCCGCACGGACTCCTCACGCGGCCTTCCGGGCCGAACCCCCAGGGCCGCCAGGACACCCGCCGCCTTCGCATGGGTCTCCGCGACCTCGCTCCGCGGGTCGGACCCGCGCACCAGCGTGGCGCCGACCGGAACGCGCAGCCGCCCGTCGGAGGAGATGTCGGCGGTGCGGATCAGGATCGGGGAGTCGAGGGTCTGGGCGCCGCCGGAGTCCCCGCCGATCAGGGCCAGCGCGCCCGCGTAGTAGCCCCGCCCCCCGGCCTCGTGCCGTTCGATGACCCGGCAGGCGTTCTGCACGGGCGAGCCGGTGACGGTCGCCGCGAACATCGTCTCCCTCAGCACGTCCCGCACGTCCAGGGAGGACTTCCCGCGCAGCTCGTACTCGGTGTGGGCGAGGTGCGCCATCTCCTTCAGCCGGGGCCCGATCACGACCCCGCCCATGTCGCCGACGGTGCACATCATCTTGAGCTCCTCGTCGACGACCATCGACAGCTCCTCGATCTCCTTGCCGTCGGCGAGGAAGCCGAGCAGGTGCTCGGGCGTGGGCCCCTCGGCGGGGTAGCGGTAGGTGCCGCTGATCGGGTTCATGACGACCGTGCCGCCGGACATCCGCACGTGCACCTCGGGGCTGGCCCCGACCAGCGTGCGCTCCCCGGTGTGCACCACGAACGTCCAGTACGCCCCCCGCTCGCCCTCCAGCAGCCGGCGGAACAGGGCCAGCGCGTCGGCCCGCCCGAACCCGGGGATCTCTCCCTCGTACGTCCGCCGGATCACGAAGTTCGCGCCCTCGCCCCGCCCGATCTCCTCCCGCAGTACCTGTCCGACGATCTGCTCGTACTCGTCGTCGGCGACGTCGAAGCCGCCGTTCCCGACGCGCACGTCGTGCGCCGGGAGCTGCTTCAGGGCGTCGGCCAGCGGGACGTCGTACGACTCCTGGGGCGTGAGCGCCAGCAGGGGCGTGCCGTCGTCGCGGACGTCGAAGCCGCGCTCGCGGATCTGCCGGAAGGGCACCAGCGCGAGGCTCCGGTCGGGGAGGTCGGCGAGGCGGTCGTGCGGCGTGACCGGGCCGATGAGGACCTCGACCAGCTCGTGGTCGTGGCCCGGGGTGCGGCGGCGCAGCAGGGCGAACGGACGGGGGTCGTCCAGCAAGCCGAGCAGGTTCATGGGTCCGTGCTCCATCTCGGTGAGAGAGGAACGGACCCCGGGAAACACCGAAGGCCGCCCCTCGGGCGGCCTTCGCGAAGTCTTGTGTACGCGCAGTCAGCGGGCCGCCGGATGAGCGGTCCACCACCAGGTCTGGGTCGAGTGCGCGAACATGCGACGCACCCTACCCCATGACCGAGGAGTGTTCGGGGTGTCTCAATTGCTGGTCATGAGTCAGGACGTCCCACACGACCCCGTAATGTTGAGGTCGTGACCGTGAACGCTAAGACCAGCGCCTCCGCTGGCAACACCTGGCGAGACCTGCCCGCGGCGCAGCAGCCCGAGTACCCCGACACCGAGGCTCTGCGCGCAGTGATCGCGGACCTCGAGTCGTATCCGCCGCTCGTCTTCGCGGGCGAGTGCGACCAGCTGCGCGCCCGGATGGCGGCCGTCGCCAAGGGAGAGGCGTTCCTCCTCCAGGGCGGCGACTGCGCCGAGGCCTTCGACGCGGTGTCCGCAGACCACATCCGCAACAAGCTGAAGACGCTGCTCCAGATGGGCGCCGTGCTCACGTACGCCGCGTCCGTGCCGGTCGTGAAGGTCGGCCGTATCGCCGGCCAGTACTCCAAGCCGCGCTCCAAGCCGACCGAGACCCGCGACGGCGTGACGCTGCCGACCTACCGCGGCGACTCCGTCAACGGCTTCGACTTCACCGAGGCCGCGCGTATCCCGGACCCCGAGCGGCTGAAGCGGATGTACCACGCGTCCGCCTCCACGCTGAACCTCGTGCGCGCCTTCACCACCGGCGGCTACGCCGACCTGCGCCAGGTGCACGCCTGGAACCAGGACTTCGTGAAGTCGTCCCCGTCGGGGCAGCGCTACGAGCAGCTGGCGCGCGAGATCGACAACGCGCTGAACTTCATGCACGCCTGCGGGACCGACCCGGAGGAGTTCAAGACGGTCGAGTTCTACGCCTCGCACGAGGCGCTGCTGCTCGACTACGAGTCCGCGCTGACCAGGGTCGACTCGCGCACCGGGCAGCTGTACGACGTCTCCGGCCACATGGTGTGGATCGGTGAGCGCACCCGGCAGCTGGACCACGCGCACATCGAGTTCGCCTCGAAGATTCGCAACCCCGTCGGCATCAAGCTGGGTCCGACGACCACCGCCGAGGACGCTCTGCAGTACATCGAGCGCCTCGACCCGGAGCGGGAGCCGGGCCGGCTGACGTTCATCGTCCGCATGGGCGCCGACAAGGTCCGCGACAAGCTCCCCGAGCTGGTGGAGAAGGTCACCGCCTCGGGTGCCACCGTCGCCTGGATCACCGACCCGATGCACGGCAACACCTACGAGGCGGCCTCCGGGCACAAGACCCGCCGCTTCGACGACGTGCTCGACGAGGTCAAGGGCTTCTTCGAGGTCCACAAGGCCCTCGGCACCCATCCGGGTGGCATCCACGTGGAGCTCACCGGCGACGACGTCACCGAGTGCGTGGGCGGCGGCGACGAGATCTTCGTCGACGATCTGCACCAGCGCTACGAGACGGCCTGCGACCCGCGGCTCAACCGCAGCCAGTCGCTGGACCTGGCGTTCCTCGTGGCCGAGATGTACAGGGACCAGTGACGTACAGGGGCCAGTGACGGGGCCGCCTGTTACCGGGGCATGGACTGGGGCGCGGATCACACGATCCGCGCCCCTCTCCACTTTTGCGCTCCGGACCCGACGGGTAAGGTTAGGTTAGCCTCACCGGTCAACGGGGACGGCACACCTGACAACGACCCGTCGGAGGTGAACCGCGTGTACATCTGCAGTTGCTTCGGGATCACCGAGCAGCAGGTCAAGCAGCACGCGGACGGCGGCGCCTGCACTCCCCGCCAGATAGCCTCCGCCTGCAAGGCGGGCACGGACTGCGGGTCCTGTGTGCGCCGTATCCAGGCCATCCTCGGCAGGGGAGCCTGCCCGCGCCGCGAACTGGCCGACCGGGGCGAGCAGGTGCTCACGGAGCTGGAAGACGCCGCCTGACGGCAGGGCCGGGCTGTCCGGACAGCGCTTCTAGCTGGGCTGCTCGATCTGCTGCGCGAGGTACAGCGCCTCGCCGAGCTTGTCGATCAGCTCCAGCTGCGTGTCCAGGTAGTCGATGTGGTGCTCCTCGTCCTCCAGGATCGACTCGAAGAGGTTCGCGGACGTGACGTCGCCCTTGCTGCGCATCACCTCGATGCCGCGCCTGAGCCGGTCGATGGCCTCGACCTCGACCTGCCGGTCCGCCTGGAACATCTCGGTGACCGTCTGGCCGACCCGTACATGGAAGAGCCGCTGGTAATTGGGCAGGCCGTCCAGCATGAGAATGCGTTCGGTGATCTTGTCCGCGTGCTTCATCTCATCGATGGACTCTTCACGCGTGTACTTGGCGAGCTTGGTCCAGCCCTTGTTGTCCTGGATCCGGTAATGCAGCCAGTACTGGTTGATCGCCGTCAGCTCGCCGGTCAGCTGCTCGTTGAGGAATTCGAGGACCTCGGGGTCGCCCTGCATCGCAGAGGCTCCTTCCACGCGGTGGAACTGGCAGGTTGCGCCGCATGATTCCACTGGTGAAGAAGATCGTCCAGTAAGTCTCCACTTACTAAGTAAGGGCATGCTTAGTTGAGTTTGTCCTTTTTCGCGGTGGGCCCGGTCAGGGGCATCACCCGAGGTCTGTCAGGATGGAGTCATGGGTCAGCCGCTGGAACACCAATCGGGAGAAGGGCGCGATCCAGCAGGAGCGACGCAGCCGGAGCTGCCCCCGGGACAGCGGCTGCAACGCGGCTGGCCGGTCACGCACTACGGGCCCGTCCCCAAGTTCCGGCCCGAGCGCTGGGAGTTCCGGGTCTTCGGCGCCACCGCCGGCGGCGGCAAGCACTGCTGGACCCACGAGGAGCTCACGGCCCTGCCCCACACCACCGTGGTGGCCGATCTGCACTGCGTGACGAAGTTCAGCATGCTGGGCGCCGAGTGGGGCGGCATCCCCGCGCGCACGCTCCTCGACCTCGCCCCGCCCGCCGCCGACGTCACCCATGTGATGGTGTGGGCCGAGTACGGATTCAGCTCCAACCTGCGGCTGTCCGACTTCGCCGACGAACAGGTCCTCTTCGCCACCCACAAGGACGGCGAACTGCTCACCGCCGAACACGGCTTCCCCCTGCGCCTGATCGTGCCCCACCTCTACGCCTGGAAGGGCCCCAAGTGGGTGCGCGGCGTGGAGTACATGACCGCCGACCGGCGGGGCTTCTGGGAGGAGCGCGGCTACCACAACGTCGGCGATCCCTGGCAGGAGCAGCGTTACTCGTACCAGGAGGAGCCCGGGGACGGCCCCGGCCTCTGACGGGCCCGGTCGTCGCCGTCGCGCTCAGCCCTCGCGCAGCTTCTTCAGCCGCTCCACGTCGGCCGCATGCCCCTGCTTGCCGCCCGGCGTCTCGATGATCAGCGGCACACCCTCGGTCGCGGGGTGGGTCATCAGGGCACGGAACGGGTCCTCGCCGATGTGGCCGACACCGATGTTCTCGTGCCGGTCCTTGTGGGCGCCCACCACGTCCTTGGAGTCGTTGGCGTGGATCAGCTTCAGCCGGCCCTCGCCGACCGTGTCCACCAGCAGGTCCAACGTCTGCTGCATGCCGCTCGGGCCGGTCAGGTCGTGCCCGGCGGCGAAGATGTGACAGGTGTCCAGGCACACGCCGAGCATCGGGTGGGCGTCCAGCGCCTCGAAGTACGGGCCGAAGTCCCAGGTCCGCGAGCACAGCGAGGCGCCCTGCCCGGCCGTCGACTCCAGCAGCAGGAACGGGTCGTCGTCGTGGGTCAGCTCGTCCAGCAGCGGCAGCAGGTGCTCCCGTACCTGCTTCAGCGCCACGGACCGCTCCCGGCCACCGGTCGCGCTGCCCGTGTGCACGACCACGCCGAGCGCCCCGATCTCGCGCCCGCGCCGCAGCGAATGCCGCAGCGACTCCACCGACCGCTCCACGGTCGCCTCGGTGTGCGAGCCGAAGTTGATCAGGTAGGGGGCGTGCACATAGGCCGGGACCGACTCGGCCGCGCACGCGGCGCGGAACGCCTCGTCCTGTTTCGGGTTTCCGGTCGGCGTGGCCCAGCCGCGCGGGTTGGCGACGAAGACCTGGACGGCCTCCGCCCTCAGGTCACGGGCGTACGACAGGCCTACGGAATGGAGCCCGCCGGCCACGGGGACGTGGCCGCCCACGGGGTTGCGGGAGGGGCCGGACAGCTGACTGTTCACCCGTTCAGGGTGTCATGCGTCCGGCCCTGCCCCGTCCACGGGCCGCCGCCCGCGCCTCTCACCTGATCTTGATGGTGATCGTCGAGCCCTTGGGCGCCGTCGCGCCGCCGTCGACGGACTGGCTCTTGACCTCGTCGCCGAACAGGCCGAGCAGACCGCGGTCCTCGTCGACCTGGAACCCGGCGCCCTCCAGCGCCCGCGTGGCGTCCTCGACGCTGTCGCCGACCACGTCAGGGACCTCGACCATCTCGGGGCCCTTCGACAGCGTCAGCGTCACGGTGTCGCCCTCGGCCGCCGGGCCGCCGGACTTCGGCGCCTGCCGGACGACCTGGCCCTTGTCGTACTCGGAGGAGTTGACCCGCTCGGTGGCGATCTTCACCTTGAGGCCGGCTTCCTTCAGCTCGGCCCGGGCGTCGGCCTCGTCGTCACCGGTGACGTCGGGGAGGTCGATGCGGGCACCCCTGCTGACGACCAGAGCGACAGCCGTACCCGTACGCACCTTGGTGCCGTCCGCCGGGCGCGCGGAGATCACCGAGCCCCGCGGCACCTCCTCGCTGAACTCCCGGGTGACCATGCCGGGCACCAGCTCGTCCTCCCCCAGCCGGTACCGCGCCTCCTCCAGCTCCCGGCCCGCGAGGGCGGGCACTCGCACGGTCTCAGGGCCGTCCGAGATGGTGAACGACACGGAGCCGTGGAGGCGGATACGAGCACCCGGCTCGGGGTACATGCCCAGGATCGTGCCGCGCTTGACGGTGTCGCTGTGGGCGTGGTTGACCTCGCCGACCTTGAGCCCGGCTTCCTCCAGCTGGTCCTTGGCCTGCTCCTCGGTCTTCGACAGCAACGGCGGAACCTTGGTGAACTGGCCGGAGTTGACGTACCAGAGGCCCGCGCCGACGCCGAGGACCAGCAGCAGGGTGACGACGATCGAGACGACGCCGCGCCGCGGCAGGCGCCGCCCGGGTGGTGGGGGAGGCGGTGTCTCCAGCAGGCTGGTGCGGAGCACCTCCGGCTCGGCGTCCTCGTCGACGGGCAGCAGGCGCGGCACCGTCAGCGAGCGCGGGATCACACTCGTACGGTCGTCGGCGTTGTCGTGCTCCAGGGTGACCGCCTGCGGAGGCAGCGCGTCCAGCTGGTCCGCGCCGAGCCTCTCGCGCGACTGACGCGTCTGCGCCAGCAGCGCCACGGCGTCGTACGGGCGCAACTCGGGGTTGCGAGCGGTCGCCGAGGCGACCAGCTCGTCCAGCTCGTACGCCAGCCCCGGCACCGACGCCGAGGGCGGCGGGACGTCCTCGTGGAGGTGCTTGTACAGGATGACGGCGGGGGAGTCCCCGTCGTGCGGCCTGTCGCCGGTCAGCATCTCGTACAGCATCACGCCGCACGCGTACACGTCGACGCGGGGATCGGCGGTGCCGTTCTCTATCTGCTCCGGGGCGAGGTACGAGACCGTGCCGAGGACGGTGCCGGTGGTGTTCGTCACCGTGTCCACCGCCCGGACCAGACCGAAGTCGGCGACCTTGACCCGGCCGTCGTCCCCTATGAGGACGTTCTCGGGCTTCATGTCGCGGTGCACGAACCCGGCGCGGTGGGCGGCGCCCAGCGCGGCCAGCACCGGCTCCAGGATGTCCAGGGCGGCGCGCGGCTGGAGGGCACCGCGCTCGCGCAGCACGTCGCGCAGGGTGCAGCCCGCCACGTACTCCATCGCCAGGTACACGTACGAGCCGTCGGTGCCCTGGTCGAAGACCTGCACCACGTTCGGATGGGCCAGCCGGGCCACGGACTTCGCCTCGCGGATGAACCGCTCGACGAACGAGGCGTCGACCGCGAGCGAGGGGTGCATCACCTTGAGCGCGAGGACCCGGTCGAGCCGGGTGTCCACGGCCCGGTAGACCGTGGCCATCCCGCCGACCGCGATCCGCGCGTCGATGCGATACCGGCCGTCGAGCACCTGCCCGACCAAGGGGTCCTGAAGGGTCGTGTCCACGCAGGCGAGTGTACGAGCCACGACCGACAGCCCCGTCGCCCCGCCTGATTTCGCGGCGGGACTGCAGCCGACCTGTGACGTGTGTCCCGCGCCTTATCGGAAAGCGGGCCGCTCCGGGTCCAGGGCGGCCATTCCCTCCGTCGGGGACGACGCCTCCGCGAAATGCCGCCGTGGGATACGCCCGGCCCGGTACGCCAGCCGCCCCGCCTCCACCGCGTGCCGCATGGCCTCGGCCATCAGCACGGGCTCCTGCGCCCGCGTCACCGCCGAGGCGAGCATCACACCCGCACACCCCAGCTCCATCGCCAGCGCAGCGTCCGACGCCGTACCGGCACCGGCGTCCAGGATCACCGGCACGCGCGCGTGCTCGACGATCAGCTGGAAGTTGTGCGGGTTGCGGATCCCCAGGCCGGAGCCGATCGGCGAACCCAGCGGCATGATCGCCGCGCAGCCCGCGTCCTCCAGCTTCCGCGCCAGCACCGGGTCGTCGTTGGTGTACGGCAGCACCGTGAACCCGTCGTCGACCAGCGTCTCGGCCGCCTCCAGCGTCTCGATGGGGTCGGGCAGCAGCGTGCGCTCGTCGGCGATGACCTCCAGTTTGATCAGGTCGGTGCCGAGGGCCTCGCGCGCGAGGCGGGCCGTGAGGACGGCCTCGCCGGCGGTGAAGCAGCCCGCCGTGTTGGGCAGCACCCGGATGCCAAGACGGTCGAGGACGGACAGCACCGAGCCGTGCACCGAGGCGTTCACCCGGCGCATGGCGACCGTCGTCAGCTCCGTCCCGGACGCGACCAGCGACCGCTCCAGCACGTCGAGGCTGGGCGCCCCGCCCGTGCCCATGATCAGACGGGACGTGATGGACGTACCGCCGAGGACAAACGGATCGTCGGCCATGGTCAGCCTCCCTGGACGGCTGTGAGGACTTCCACGCGGTCTCCCTCGGAGAGGGGGGTGGCGGACCACCGCGTGCGCGGGACGACGGTTTCGTTGAGGGCGGCGGCCACCCCCGAGGGCGAGGCCGTGAGCGACCTCACGACGGTGTCGAGAGCGGTGCCGGGCCGGACGTCCCGGGGCTCCCCGTTGACGGAGATGTTCATGCGGGCTGCTCCGTGAGTGCGGTGGTGCTGAAGCGCTTCGGGGTGAAGGGCCGGGCCTCCTCCGGGAGTTCGCCCGTGGCCAGGGCGTACGCCAGGGCGTCGCCGGTCACCGGCGTGAGCAGGACGCCGTTGCGGTAGTGCCCGGTGGCCAGCAGCAGGCCCTCCAGGCCGGTCGGGCCGAGCAGGGGCGCGTTGTCGGGGGAGCCGGGCCGCAGCCCGGCCCGGGTCTCGGTGAGCGCCAGCTCGGTGATGCCCGGCACCAGTTCGTGCGCGTCCCGCAGCAGCTCGTACACACCGCCCGCGGTCACGGTGGTGTCCCAGCCGAGCTCCTCGCTCGTGGCCCCGACGACGAGTTCGCCGCTCTCGCGCGGCACCAGGTAGACGTGGCTGCCGCGCACGACCGCGCGCACGGTACGGCTCAGGAACGGCTCGTGCCGCGGCGGCATCGTCAGCCGTACGACCTGCCCCTTCACCGGCCGCACGGGAGGCAGCACGTCCTCCGGGACACCGTCGAGCCGCCCGCTGAGGCTGCCTCCGGCGAGCACCACCTGCCCGGCGGCCACCGCGGTCCCGTCGGCCAGGACGACACCCGTGACCCGGTCCCGTACGACGGTCAGCCGCTGCGCCCACACCCGGTGGAAGACCACGCCCGCCCGCTCGCACGCGGCGACCAGGGCACCGGCCAGCCGCCGGGGGTCGATCTGGTGGTCGCCGTCGACCCGCAGCCCGCCGCGCACGCCCGGCGCGAGCATCGGCTCCAGGCGCCGGCACTCGCGCCCGGACAGCCACTGCGACTCCAGGCCCGACTGCTGCTGCAGGGCGTGCAGTTCGCGCAGATGGGCCCGGTCGTCGGCGTCCAGCGCGACGGCGAGCGTGCCGCAGCGGCGGTAGCCGAGGTCCTGGCCGGTCAGCTCGGTGAGCTCGGCGGCGAAGTCCGGGTAGCGCCGGGCGGAGGCGAGGTTCAGGCCGAGCAGGGTCTGCTCGCCGTAGTGCAGTTCCGTGACGGCGGCCAGCATGCCGGCCGCGACCTGCGCGGCCCCGCCGCCCGGCTCGGGATCCACGACGGCCGTGGCGAACCCGCGCTGCGCGGCCCGCCAGGCCGTGACCAGGCCGATGATCCCGCCCCCGACGACCAGGACGTCTGACGATGTGGACGTGGGCGACATGGGCGTCCAGCCCCTCCCTTCGCCGGCATGACCCGGATCAGGTTCGTACGGTCGGAGGCCGCCAGCCTCCCTCTCAGCCCGGTGCGTCCGGGCTCCCGCGAGTGCTTTACGTTGGCCACCCTAGCCCGATGCCCCGTGCCGCAGTAAGGGAGCCTCCGTCCATGCCCCGATCCCTCGACGGTCTCGTCCTCGCCCCGGTCGCCGACCAGGCACCGGGCCAGGTGGGCACCCGCACCCGCTTCACGTACCACGAGCGGGAGGGCGAGATCTGGGCCGAGTACGCGGGCGGCGATGTCGTACGCGGGCACCTCGTGGGTACCCGTGAAGGTGACCGGCTGGACTTCCGGTACGTCCAGCTGAAGCGGGACGGGACCACCTCCTCGGGGCACTGCGTGTCGGCGGTCGTGGAGCTGCCCGACGGGCGGGTGCGACTGGAGGAGACCTGGGAGTGGGAGTCCGGGCAGGGCGGCGGCACGAGCGTTGTGGAGCAGGTCACGGCGTATGAGGACTGACTGACAATTCGTCAGGTGTCTATGGTGATCAGGTGAGCGAGCAGACGCAGGAACCAGGTTCGTCCGCGCCGCGGCGCGTCGTGGTGGCGGGTGCGGGCATGGCCGGGGTGCAGACCGCCGTCGCCCTGCGCGAGCGGGGCTTCCCCGGCGAAGTGATCCTGCTCGGCGCCGAGCCTCACCAGCCCTACGACCGGCCCCCGTTGTCCAAGGCCGTGCTGCTCGGCAAGTCCGAGGGCTCCGCCTTCGACATCGACTTCGAAGCCCTCGGCGTCGAACTGCGGCTTGGCTGCGAGGTGCTGGGCCTGCGCCCGGGCGACCACGAGCTCGACACCGCGGACGGGCCCGTGCCGTACGACGTCCTGGTCGTCGCGACCGGCGCCGAACCGATCCGGCTGCCCGGCGCGGAGGGCGTGCCCGGCGTGCATCTGCTGCGCACCCTGGACGACGCCGAGCGGCTGCGGCCGGTGCTCGCCCGGCGGCACGACATCGTGGTCGTCGGCGCGGGCTGGATCGGCGCGGAGTTCGCCACGGCCGCGCGCGAGGCGGGCTGCGCGGTGACCGTCGTGGAGGCCGCGGAACGGCCGCTCGCCGCAGCGCTGCCCGCCGAAGTCGCCACCCCGATGACCGGCTGGTACGCCGACGCGGGCGTGCTCCTGCGGACGCAGGCGCGCGTGGAACGCGTCGAGCCGGGCGCGGTACTCCTGGACGACGGATCGCGGCTGCCCGCGGGCGCGGTCGTCGTCGGCATCGGGGCCCGCCCCGCGACGGCCTGGCTGGCCGGCTCCGGGATCGAGCTCGGTGCGCACGGCGAGATCGTGGCCGACGAGCATCTGCGCACGTCCGTGCCGGACGTGTACGCCGTCGGCGACTGCGCCTCCTTCCCCTCGGGGCGCTACGGCGAGCGCCTGCTGGTCCACCACTGGGACAACGCCCTCCAGGGGCCGCGCACGGTCGCCGTGAACATCGTCGGCCGGGCCACGGGGGAGACCCCGGCGGTGTACGACCCGGTGCCGTACTTCTGGTCCGAGCAGTTCGGGCGGTTCGTCCAGTACGCCGGGCACCACGCGGCCGCGGACACGATCCTGTGGCGGGGCGATCCCACAGGACCGGCCTGGACGGTCTGCTGGCTGCGCGGTGAGCGCCTGGTCGCGCTGCTGGCGGTGGGCCGGCCCCGGGACCTGGCGCAGGGCCGCCGCCTGATCGAGTCGGGTACCGCGATGAATCCGGTGCTGCTGGCGGATCCGGCCAGGCCCATGAAGGCGGCGACGGCCTGAGCTCAGGCGCCCTCGTGGAGCCACCCGGGCGGCGCTTCCGGGTCCGGCGCGTCCGCTCTCGTGGACCGGGTCGGCTTCCGACTGTCAGTGGCAGATGGCAGGCTGGTTTCCGTGACCGAGATTGACGCAAAGATCGATGCTCTCGTCCCCGCCTGGCTCACCCTCCCCGACATCGCCGAACAGTTCGGCGTCGAGGTGACGCGTGTGCGGCAGCTGGTCAAGGACGGCCAGCTCATCGCCGTACGCCGCGGTGAGAACCGCGCGCTGCACGTCCCCGCCGCCTTCATCGACGGGGACAAGGTCGTCAAGGGCCTGTCCGGGACCCTGACGCTCCTGCGGGACGACGGCTTCACGGACGAAGAGATGCTGGAGTGGCTCTTCACCCCCGACCCCAGCCTGCCCGGCACCCCCGCGCAGGCGCTCAGTGAGAACCGCGGCACGGAGGTGAAGCGCCGCGCCCAGGCGCTTGCGGTCTGACCCGGCCTCGACCGGCCAACCGTCCGGTGCCGTGTGAGCGGGGCCGGACCTGAACAACCGCCCGAGTGGGGGCCGTGGCCCGAGGGGCCACGGCCCGGGGTGGATCGCGCCTGTCAGGGTGGTGCGCGCCGCCGTAGGCGTGGTCCGCGCTTGTCAGGGCGGTGCACGCTCCCGGGGGAGCCGCGGGACCACTGCCACCGGAGACCTGGCGGGAACCGTAGGCAGGCGTAGGGTGCCCGAGGCGTTCGCGGCGGGACAGGGCCGCTCCCGCGCCGCGCGCCGCCGGCCTCCGCGGGCGCTCCCGCACGCCGCCGACGCACATGCGGGCCCACCGGCCCGCACACCACGACACCCAGGGGGACACGCATGACCGGCACCGCCGCCGCCCGGGCCCGGCTCGCCGACGCCCGGGTCTACCTCTGCACCGACGCGCGCAAGCGGCAGGGCGACCTCGGGGCGTTCCTCGACGCCGTACTGACCGGCGGGGTCGACATCGTGCAGTTGCGTGACAAGGGCATGGAGGCCGGTGAGGAGCTGGAGCACCTGGCCGTCTTCGCCGACGCCTGTGCCCGGCACGGCAAGCTGCTCGCGGTCAACGACCGGGCGGATGTCGCGCACGCCGCCGGCTCCGACGTCCTGCACCTCGGCCAGGGCGACCTCCCGGTCCCCGCGGCCCGCGCGCTCCTCGGCGACGACGTCGTCATCGGCCGCTCCACCCACGCCGAGTCCGAGGCCGCCGCGGCCGCCGTCCAGCAGGGCGTGGACTACTTCTGCACCGGGCCGTGCTGGCCGACCCCCACCAAGCCCGGCCGCCACGCGCCCGGCCTGGACCTCGTCCGGTACACCGCCGCCCTCGGCACCGACCGCCCCTGGTTCGCCATCGGCGGCATCGACCTCGGCAATCTCGACCAGGTCCTGGAGGCGGGCGCCCGGCGCGTCGTCGTCGTACGGGCGATCACCGAGGCCGACGACCCGGGGGCCGCGGCGGCCGAGTTCGCGAAGCGGCTGCGGGAGGTCTAGCCGAGACCGTTGTCCAAGGGATGGACAACAAGGGGACAATCCGGTCAAATCCCGGTCCACGGTTGGGGGACCGACCTCCCCTGGCTAACCTGCCGGTATGGCCCTCGGCACCGCATCCATCAGGTCGGACCACGCTCGCACCGTCCGCGACATGCTCGCGGCCGGCAAGACGACGTACTCCTTCGAGTTCTACGCCCCCAAGACCCCGAAGGGCGAGCGGAACCTGTGGAACGCGCTGCGCCGGGTCGAGGCGGTGGCGCCCGACTTCGTCTCCGTGACCTACGGCGCGGGCGGTTCCACCCGCGCGGGCACGGTCAAGGCGACCGAGGCGATCGCCTCCGACACCACCCTCACCCCGATCGCCCACCTCACCGCGGTCGACCATTCGGTGGCCGATCTGCGCAACATCATCGGCCAGTACGCCGACGCCGGGATCCGCAACATGCTCGCCCTGCGCGGCGACCCGCCCGGCGACCCCATGGGCGACTGGGTGCCCCACCCCCGGGGCCTCGCCTACGCCGCCGAACTCGTCGAGCTGATCAAGGCGTCCGGCGACTTCTGCGTGGGCGTCGCCGCCTTCCCGGCGATGCACCCGCGCTCCCTCGACTGGGACACCGACGTCCGCCACTTCATCGACAAGTGCCGGGCGGGCGCTGACTACGCCATCACGCAGATGTTCTTCCAGCCGGAGGACTACCTCCGGCTGCGCGACCGGGTCTCGGCCGCCGGCTGTGACACCCCGATCATCCCCGAGGTCATGCCGATCGCGAGCGTTAAGACGCTGGAGCGGATCGGCTCGCTCACCAACGCCGCGTTCCCGGCCGCCCTGAAAGAGCGGATCCTCACAGCACAAGACGATCCGGCCGCTGTACGCTCCATTGGTATCGAATTCGCCACGGAGTTCTGTGCGCGGCTGCTCGCCGAGGGGGTGCCCGGCTTGCACTTCATCACGCTCAACAACTCCACCGCGACACTGGAAATCTACGAAAACCTTGGCCTGCACCACTCAGCGCAGGCCTAGACCGTTCGCGCCGGTATACGACACACTGCGTAGCGGCCACTGGGAGAGGGGCGTACATGGGCTGGGCGGTCCTCTACATCGCGTTCGGCATCGTCGCGCTGTGGCTGCTGGGCGAGGTGCTGCTGCAGTACAAGGCGCGGCTGCGCTGGCGGCTGCTGGCCTTCGTCGGGTTCCTCGGTGTCGTCGTCGGTGTCCTGATCCCGTCGGTCGTCGTGATCGGACTGGGCGCGGCCGCCTTCGCGGTCGGGCAGACCTACGTCACCCTGTCGTTCCGCAGCGGCTTCGCGGCCGGCTGGGCGATGAACGCTCCCGCGCTGGGCGGCAGCAAGCGCCGTCGCGGTGAGCGCGGCCGCCAGGAACCGACCCTGGAGGTCTCCGGCCTGGAGGCCGAGGGCGCTCACGACGACGAGGCCGGCGCCTACCGCCGCGACGCCGCCTACGGCCAGGACGACGACTACGACCGCGACGACGTCTTCACCCCCGCC